>CAZSWQ010000065.1:0-9900 GCA_964611025.1 uncultured Ruminiclostridium sp. | reverse complement strand
CAAGATTCTGTACGTTTTGGGGTCAACGACATAGGATAGGATACTCATTCTGTCCAGCAGTTCTTGGTGGTTACGCATTCTGTGCTGTTCGATTTCTTTCAATCGCTGATTGCGGATGAAAAATGCCAGCAGTTTGCTCACATACATCGCAGTCGAGATTTCCACCGCTGTCCAGACCCTCTTTTCCTTGCATTCATCAAAGCCCAAAACAAAATCCACCGTGCCATCGATTGTCTTGATGGCAGAGTGCAGAAAGGACTTGATGCCCTGCACTTTCATGATATCAATCGTGGCTTGGTTGTCCAAGGTATACAAATCATTGCAGAAGAAGGTCTCGTTTTTCAGATTGTCCAAAATGGGGGCGAAGGTCTCTACAGGAATATCCTGCAAGAGTTGGATTTGGGGGGCGATGCCCTCTGCACACCACTCATAGGTATTGTTGTAGGTTTTGCCCTTGTCGCTGGTCTCGAAAATATAACTGCGACTTGCACCGAGGTAAGAACCGACGATTTTCAAAATGAAGTCAATGGAGATTTGCATGCTGTGCGTTTGATAGAGGAGATTGAAGACCGTTTTGACCAAGTCATCGTTGATGCGTTTGTCGATGAGCTTATCTATGTCGTCAATCAGGGAGATATTCGAGACAGTGCAGTTGGAGATTTCCGGCTCGTAAATGGTGTAGGTGTCTTTGCCCTTGCCCTTGGAGGCATACAGTGCCTTGTCTGCGTGGACGTACAAATCTTCAAAACACAAGCCGTCTTCGGGGAAAAGAGAAATGCCAATGCTGGAGGAGATGAGGTATTGCTTTTCTCTGCCGTAGGCAATGCGAAAGGCGGCACAGACCTGCTCTGCCTTTTTATGAATCAACTCTAAGGACTGGTAATCACTGAGGAAGACCAAAAATTCATCCCCGCCGATTCTGCCGACAATGTCATCTTTGCGGAAAAGACCACGCAATTTCTGAGAGACTTCTTTCAGCACTTCGTCGCCGAACTGGTGACCCAAATTGTCGTTGATGGGCTTGAAGTTATCTAGGTCGACAATGAACAGGGCATGTTTGCTGTCCTTGCCACCTTCTTCTATGGTGCGTTTGACATAGCTCTCCGTGGTTTTTTTGTTCAGGCACTTGGTCAGCAAATCCAAGGTTGCTTCTTCAAGCAGTTGTTTTTGTTTTTGGATATTGACGATTTTTCCGAAGGCAACTTCCTGCATGCCCATGTCGTCATAGGAAATGTCATAGATGATTTCATAGGCTTCGATTTGATTAAACTTGTTTTTCATGCGAATTTCCGCAGGGGCAATGATGCCTTGTTCGATATTGTGCACCATCTCCAAAAAGGCGGGGATGTCTTCCTCCATCACAATATGAGCATCTATCATGGCCTGCGGAAAGTTCTCCACAATGGGCGGGATATTAAATTTGCTTGTCCCTGCCTGCGAAGATTCAATCATTTTTGTTTTCAAATTCCAAACAAATAAAATGTCATCTGAGAGAGACAAAATTTTTTGGATAAATTTATTTTTCATGCCAGCATCTCCTTTGCAGATTGCTTACCTGCTCTTTTTACAATTTCTGTATGCCACACCGCTATTTTGGCTTATTTTTGTCATTTTTATGAAAAATCCGAAAAAAACCATTTTCATTATACGATAATATTCCAGATATTGCAATGTATTTTTTAAAATCATGACACGTCCCTAGACTTTTGCCAATGCGCAGTTTGTTCCGCTATCCTCTCCATTAGGAAATGTTAAGCAGGGGCACGGCTTGCCGTGCCCCTACTTGGTCGCAGGTTTCATTGGTCTGGGAAGGCTGTTAGGTGTGCCCTAGTTCAGCACCGCAAGAATGATGCGAATTTGACCGCCTGCGGGGTAGCCAAAATCATCGTACCAAGCGGTGAGTGTGTATTGACTGCCGTCGCCCAGACTCTCCAAATCGGTCAGCAGGAATTTGCCGTTTTCTTTGCGGTAGCACTGCACACCCTCGCTGATGGAAAAGACCTGATTGCCCACGAGCATTTCCTGCCCTTGGATGTTCGTAATGCCGGAGAGACGTGTCAGATTCCGCAGAGAGCTGGGTGTGCCCTTGCTGTACTGCACCCGTGCCCCGCCCCCTATGACATGCATAACACCATTGGAAAGGGAAAGGCTCTGGGCTTCGCCGTTGACCAAAAAGCCGTACTGTCCCCGCAGGTTGGATTCGTCTGTTTCTTCCTCGATGCTGTGGATATAAGCATAGGTCTCACAGTCTCCTGTCACGTCCTGTAAAATCAAATCCGTCACTTCCCCACGGGCATTTTTGGCATGATATAAGACCTGTTTTTGTGAGAGCGTGACCCCCTGCAAGCGGGCTGGGTCGAGGGTTTTCCAGCGTCCTGCTGTACCAATTTCCAAGATGTGGATATCGCTCGCCAAGGTACGCTCGCCCAACTTGCTGGCATTTTGATTCACCTGACCAGAGAGGGGCTGTTTGCTCAGGCGTTTGAGTGTCACCCCATCGGGGCTGTCCTGCATGGATACCACCGTACCCACGGGAATATTCGAGGCGATGTAATAGGTCTGCTCCAGCCCCTCCGTGCTGACCACCTTGGTATAAAATTCTCCGACAGAGACACCCTGTGCATTGCTGTAGTTCTCCTGTCCCACTTCAGTCACCATGCCCCAAGTGAGTCCATTTGCGGACAGGGCAGAGGCGGGCAGAACCTCCACCACCGTATGCCCCATGCCAAAGAGCAAGGTCACTTTATCGCCCACTTTGACCGAGCCGAATTGGGAAAATTTTTCGGTGGCACGGTCAGAACCAAGGGCATAGCTTTTTCCGTTCACAGTCACGCTGGTCGGCTTGCCGGCATCGGGGGCAAAGGCGGTATATGTTCCCGTCAGACGTTCGTCATAGAGCCAAACTTTTTTCACCGAGGCATTATAATACAGCACATCATGGGCGGAAACGCTCTGGGCTGTGGTTTCCTTGTCGTTGCGGTAGAGGGTCGCCGTGTCGAGCGGGAAGGGCACGGCACTTGCCAAAGTTGTGCCCGCCTCCAGTACAAACGACCCTTTCAAGTCTTTCTGGAGCAGATGCCACTGGTCGAGTTCGCCGTCTTGGTTCAGGGTGTGCCCCAGCACCGTCGCATAGACCGTACCCTCTTTGTTTTTTGCATTTAAGGCATTGCGAAACAACAGGGCACAATCCGAACGCAAGAGCGTCTCGCCCACTGGTCGGCTCAGGTTTTTGCACAGACCAATGCTGTCCGCCTTGGCGACTTGGGCATGGGGAAATGCCCCTGAGAAATCGCTGGGGACATAGCCCAAAAGACGCAAGAGTGCAGTGAGGGCTTCTTCCAGTGCAATGGGATTTTGTGGGCGGAATGTGCCGTCACTGTAGCCCGTAAACCAGCCCTGCTCCACCGCCAACTTGATATAGGCATTCGCCCAGTGGCTGCTGGGCACATCTTGGTAGAGGGCGAGTTTACCATAACTGCCTACGCTGTCCTTGAAGACCGAGGCACTGACCATCATCTTGGCAAATTCGGCACGGCTGACGGTGTTGCTCAGCTGTAAATTGCCCCGCTCGTCTCCCTGCAAAATGCCCAGACTCTGCACCAACTGTACCGCAGATTGGGTGGGCATATCGAGTGCGAGTGTGGCGGTGTGCAGCGTACTGCCCAGCATCGCCCCCGCAAGCAGTAGCATCAAAAATCGTTTCATTCTATCCTTCCTTTCCAAAACACAGGATTACAGACGCAGGGCATCAATGGGATTGAGGGCGGCGGCTTTTTTTGCGGGCAGGTAGCCAAACAAAATGCCGATGCCCGCCGAAATGCCAAAGGCAATCAAAATAGAGTTCCAATCTGCCATGACAGAAATGGGGTGTCCCAAGAGGGTTTTTGCCAGACTGGTCGCCACCAAGGACAAACCCAAGCCCAAGACAATGCCCAGTGTGCCCCCCAGTGCAGAAGTCACGGTGGCTTCTGTGATGAATTGCCCCAAAATATATTGTTCTTTTGCCCCTAGGGATTTGCGTATGCCGATTTCACGGGTGCGTTCTGCAACGGAGACCAGCATGATATTCATGATGCCAATGCCACCGACCAAAAGCGATATGCCCGCAATGGTCGTCAAAACCCCAACCACTACAGCAACCATTTTGTTCATTTCCGCCAGTATTGCCCCCATACTCATGACAGAATAGGCTTTTTTGTCTATCAAGGTCATGTTCAAAAAATTCTCTAGGGTTTGTTTTGCCTCAGTCATCTTGCCCTCGTCCCGCACGGCGAGCGTATAGGCATTGTAACTGCCTTGCCCCGATAGACGGGCGGCGGTGCTGGCGGGCAGGTAAACCGCATCGTCCGCATTGCCCAGTTCTTGTACCGTATCTTTGGCTTTTAAGACCCCAACGACCGTAAATGCCTTGCCCTGTATGCGGATGTTTGCCCCAATGGGCTGGGCGGGCAAATACCGTTGGGCAAAGTAGCTCCCCACCACACAGACCTGCTCACGGTTTTCACCATCCAAATAGGTCAAACCCCGTCCTTGGGTGATGGTCTGGCTTTTCATGCCGAGATAGTCTTCCGAAACGCCCGTGACGCTGGTGTATTCCGCCGTCTTACTGCCGACTTTGACCGCATCGGAGACGGAGACTGTGGGGGAAATCTGGGCAAAATCCTGTGGGTTTTCGGCAACAAAGGCATAGAAATCGTCTTCGGAAATCGAGCGGGAAGAATTGCCCCGCCCCTTGAGATTGACTGTTAAGTGATTCGCCCCCATGTCCTGAAAACTGCTTTTCATGTAATTTTCCATGCCCTTGCCCAAGCCGACAATCACAATGACCGCCCCCACACCAATGATGATGCCCAACATGGTCAAAAGGGTACGCATTTTATTGGCGGCGATGTTTTTCAGGGCAAGCCCGATGAGTTCTGTTCCCCTCATGGTGCAACGCCCCCAAACAATTCAGGGTACAACCTAGTCAAAATGGGGTCGTTGTCCACCGTGCCATCATAGACGATGTGCCCATCTTGCAGACGGATGACCCGCTCTGCCTGTGCGGCGATGCTGTTGTCGTGCGTGATGAGCACAATCGTATTGCCCTCCTCATGGACATTTTGCAGAAGATGCAAGACGTCTTTGCCCGTTTTGGGGTCGAGTGCCCCCGTGGGTTCGTCGGCGAGCAAAATCAGGGGCTTGCCCGAAAGGGCACGGGCGATGGACACACGTTGTTGTTGCCCGCCTGAGAGCTGGTTGGGCAGGTGTCGCCATTTTTCTGCCAAGCTCACTGCCCCCAAGGCATCGTGGGCGATGCGTCGACGTTCTCGTTTGGACAAACCCGCATAGAGCAAAGGCACTTCCACATTTTCCAAGAGATTCAATTTGGGCAAGAGGTTGTATTGCTGGAAAATGAAGCCCAAGGTCTGATTGCGTAAGGTGGCGAGCTGGTTTTTATTCATCTTGCCCACGTCCTGTCCATTGAGGAAATATTGCCCGCTCGTTGGCACATCCAGACAGCCAATGATGTTCATTGCCGTGGATTTACCCGAGCCGGATTGCCCGACAATGGCGACAAATTCCCCTTTGAAAATGGAAAAGGACACCCCATCTAGGGCTTTGATGAGGCTATCGCCCATGGTGTAATGCTTGGAGACCTGCGAAAAGGCAATCAGTGGCTTAGTAGTCCCCATCATCGCCACCCCCTTCAAAGTCCTCTGTGGGCATTTCTTGCATCGTGGACAGGATTTCAGACAGCGATGGTTCATAGAATACCGTTTGTCCCTCCTGCAAGCCATCCAGAATTTGCACCTCTGTGCCGTTGCTCTCACCCAAGACCACCGTCTGATAGCGGTAGCCTGCAGGCAAACTCTGGTCTTCGCCCTTGGGTGCATTGTCCTGCACAATGACCTGATTGCCACGGAGCACCGCCACTGCGGGAATGGACAAGACGTCTTTCTGTTCGGAGAGGACAATCTTCGCCTCGACATTCATCCCAGGCAAAAGCCCTTCCGCTTGGTCGAGGTAGACCGTGACGGGATAGGTGGTCACACCACTGGCACTGTCTGGCTTGATGTTGATATTGGCGACTGTCCCGCCGTAGGTGATGCCCTCTTGTGCTTGGGCGGTGATGCTGACCCGTTGCCCCACGGAGACCTTTGGAATGTCCAATTCGTCGATGTTCATGGTCAGACGCAAATAGGACAAATCATAAATGGTGCAGAGTGTGCCCCCGCTGACGATGTTATCGCCGACCTTGGAAGCACTGTGTACGACTGTACCCGTGATGGGCGCGCGGATGACATAATCATCCAAGCGGTTTTTTTGGCTTTGGATTTGCAGGGCACTTTCTTTGATGCTGGCGGAAGCGGTGGCGAGGTTATCCTGCACGTCGCTGGTGTCGATGTGCAAGAGGGTATCGCCCGCCTGTAAGACCGCTCCCTTTTGACAGACTTGGGTCACTTTACCCCCCACCGTGCTGGTGATGGTGGATTCGTGTTTGTAGGTAAATTTTGCGGTATCGGCAGAGGCAATGTCACCGATTGTTGCGGAGGCACTGTGTTCAGGGGTCAAGCTCCCTGGGTTGCTGAGGGCAATGGTGACATGACGCACAATGCGGTTGCCCGAGAGGGTGCGTGTCCCCGCTTCGATATCGGAAATGCTCCCCGTGAGGGTTTCAAATGTGCCCTCTAGGGTGACGGTCGCCGTTGCACCCACATAGAGATTGACCGCATCGCTTTCGAGAAAGGGAATGGTCAGAAGCAGGCTGCTGCTGTCGGCGAGTGTCCCCAGACTCTGCCCCGCCCCGATGCTGTCGCCCACACTCACACTCAAGCTCGTGACCATCCCGCCGTGCTGGGCGGAGACGGTGTAATCTTGGAGCTTGTTGGCAGTGGTGTTGTAATTGCGTTGGCTGTTGTTCAGTGCCAATTCTGCCCGCTCGATGTCGTTGAGTACAGTTGTATTATCCAGTTGGAACAGCACGGAGTCCTTGCTGACCATATCGCCCTCTTTGACATTGGCGGTGACAATAGCCCCGCCCACAGACGTAGTGACCGTGTATTCTTGGGCGGCAGTCAGTGTGCCCTTGCTCCCCAGCGAACTGGTGATATCCTGACGGGTGACGGAAGCCGTTTGGTAATTGCTCTGCGTGGTGTCTGTTTGTTTGCCCAAGAACTGGGGAACAATCTTCATCCCGCCCCAGACCAGACAGAGTGCGAGGGCGAGAATGCCCAAGGTTTTGAGGACACGTTTGGATTTTTTGGGCTGATTTGCAGGCGGGTCAGCTTCGATTTCGACTTCTTCTGCTGTCTCGACCAGTGCTGGGCTGGGTTCTATTTCTTCCTGCTCCAGCAAGTCGAGCGGGCGGTCTTCCGCCGTGGCTTCTATTGGGCTGGGCACATGGGGCAACATTTCTTCTGTCTGATTTGTCTCCCCCTCGATGGTAGGAAGTACCATGGTAGGAAGTACCATGGTTTCTAGGGTATCTGTCTCTGTTTCTGTAGATGCTTTGTGTTTTTTATGGAAAAATGGCATGGAAAAACCCCCTCTATCTGTCAATGATTTTGAGTTCAGTATACAGGGGATTTCTCAACTTTTTATCAACAAAGCTGTGAACGGTTTGTGAATTTCTGATGGGACAGTGTGCATGGCGTCCCAACGGGTGGACAGGCTTTCGTCTCTGTGGTAAAATTTTCACAAAAAAGGGAGGCTTGCACAATGCGTGGACGGATTTTGATTGTGGACGATGAACCCGATATTTTGGGCATGCTGGAAGATTATTTTTTGTTCAATGATTATGCTGTTTTGACCGCCTGTGGGGGCAAAGAGGCAATAGAAAAAGCCCAAGCTGGGGTGGATATCATTCTCTTGGATATCAATATGCCCGACTTGGACGGCTGGGACGTCTGCCGACAGATTCGGGATTTTGTCTCCTGCCCCATTTTGTTTTTGACCGCCCGCATCCAAGATGCCGATAAAATCAAGGGTTTTGCTCTGGGGGGCGATGATTATATTGTGAAGCCCTTTGCACTGGAGACCTTGGCTGCAAGGGTCTCGGCACACCTGCGACGGGAAGCCCGCTACCGCCAAGGCACAGAACAGCGGGTACAATTCCAAGGGGCATTGACCATCGACTACAGTGCCCGCAGTGTGTCTATTCAGGGCAAAGCCCTGCCCCTAGCCAAAAAAGAATTTGACATTGTGGAACTGCTCGCCAGCCATGCTGGACAGGTTTTTGCCAAGGAACGCATCTATGACTTACTCTGGGGCTGTGACGGGGCGGGCGATGCCAATGTCATTGCCGAACACATCCGACGCATCCGCCAAAAATGCAGCGCACTGACGGAGGAGCGTTATATTGAAACCGTTTGGGGGGTGGGCTACAAATGGAAAAAATAAAAGCCCTCTGGAAAAAACGCTCCCTCAAAAGTACCTTTATGCTCTATCTGCTGGTGACGGTGTTTGTGGGGGTGAATGTGGGGGCATTGCTGGAGCATTGTCTGACCAGATGGCAAGTGCATATCCTCAGACCCTATTTTGAACAATACACTTCTGGAAATGTGCAGGAAAATACGCCTCCAGAGAGCTTGGAAGGTGACATCATTGAATTTTATTGGGATAATGTGGATTTGTCACAAGAATTTGACCGTATTTCTGCGGAAGACACCCGCCTATTGACCGTCTTGGATTATTTCCGCTATCTTTCTTGGCTTCTGTCCATGTTGCTCTCTGCCAAGCTCGCCAGTATGCTTTTTTTTCGTCAAAACCTCGCCCAGCCCCTGCGCATCTTGGAAGACGCCATCAATCACATTTCCCAAAATGATTTGGATTTTCAGATTGATTACAAGAAAAACGATGAAATGGGGCGACTGTGCCAATCCTTTGAGACCATGCGTCACGATTTGGCAGAGGTGCATCAGGAGACTTGGCGACAGATGGAGGAGCAACAACGTCTCAATGCCATTTTCGCCCACGATTTACGCACCCCTTTGACCGTAGTCAAAGGACAAATTGACCTACTCCAGCAATATCATGAAAAAATGTCCCCCGAAAAATGCCAAAAAACCTTCCTCACCCTGCAAAACCATATCAGCCGTCTGGAAGACTATGTGGAGGTCATGCACAGCATCCAGAGCATTGAGGCACGCATGCTCCAGCGAGAGGACGTACCCCATGCCGTCTTGGTGGAGCAAGTCCGTCTCACAGGGCAGATGCTGGCACAAGATTTGCAGTTTTCCCTGCACGATGAGACGGCGGGCATAGACGAGCATTGGCTGGATTTCTCTTTGCTCTTGCAGGTCTATGAAAATTTGCTCTCCAATGCCAGACGCTTTGCCAAGCACAAGATTACGGTTTTCTTGTGCCACGATGGATTTTTGCAGCTCACGGTCTGCGACGATGGCGCAGGCTTTCCCCCAGCGGAAATGCAAGATTTGACCCGTCCGTTTTACCGCAGTCTGGGCGAGGCGGACAATGTGCATTTGGGCATGGGTCTGCACAGCAGTCAAGTGCTCTGCGAGAAACATCAGGGCAGACTGTTGCTGTACAACAATGCAGAGGGTGCTTGTGCCCAAGCCAGCTTCCAGACCCGCCGACCCCAATCAAGCCGAAACAATGAAACAGAAACTTGCAAATGATAGCATACTGCTGGACCTTCGGCGGACAACTATGGAATTTGTCCCTACAAACCACTTGGTCTTTCTATCCCCCTTGCCAAAGGGGGATATCATCGGCAGAGGACAGGGGGATTTTTCGTTCATTTTTGGCTGGGTTGGGCGGATACTATCCGCCCCTACAAGGTGGTTTTGGTGCGTCGAGGACGTCGCACCCTACGGGGGTGATTTTTGGTGTATCGAGGACGTCGCACCCTACGGGGGTGGTTTTTGGTGCGTCGAGGACGCCGCACCCTACGGGGGT
>CAZSWQ010000064.1:0-9917 GCA_964611025.1 uncultured Ruminiclostridium sp. | reverse complement strand
GGAGGGCATATGTATAAAAACAAACTACCCGATGGGGCTTGCAACCTCTGCGGAAAACACATCAAAGCCCTGCGTCTGGCACTCGACCCGCCCATCTCCCAACGCATCTTAGCGGAAAGACTGCAACTTTTGGGGCTAGACCTAGACAAAAACGCCATACAGCGCATGGAAGCGGGCAAACGCTTCATTACGGACATTGAACTTTTGGCGCTCGCTCAGGTCTTTTCTGTCTCTGCCGATGCGCTGTTAACAGAGTAGGGACAAATTTCATATTTGTCCCCCAACCCCGTAGGGTGCGGCGTCCTCGACGCACCGCAAAAACAAAAAAACACCCCTGCACCGTCCCCCAAGGGCACAAAAAAGCACCACGGGGCAATTTCCATAAGGGAAACGGCTCTGCGGTGCTTTGGTTTTGTCCATATAGGAAAGGGGGAGTGACTTGACAAAAACGGAAAAACATAGTATACTAAGGCGATATCAACTGACCTAAAAGTTGAAACTACTCCCCCACCCTGTTTATTAGTATAGCAGTTTTCGTCCGAAAACGCAACAGGGAAATAAAAGGTTTTCCCACTTGACCGTGTGTGTCTTGTTGGAAGACCACGACCGCACCCCAAAACAGCGGTCAGTTCAAACCAAACACACACCTTGTCATTTGAGAGGAATGGTCGCCGAAATGGTCAAAGATGTATACTACGGAAGAACGCTCCGCAAGAGTTTTGCTCGGCATGAGGAAATCCTAGACATGCCCAATCTCTTGGAGATTCAAAAGAAGTCCTATCGCTGGTTCTTGGATACAGGGCTTCAAGAAGTTTTTCAGGATGTCGCTGCCATCAGCGACTATGCTGGTAATTTGGAGCTGTCCTTCATCAGCTTCTCCATGAACGAAAAGCCAAAATATTCCGTCGAGGAATGTAAGGCACGAGATGCCACCTATGCCGCCCCCATCAAGGTCAAAGTCCAGCTCCGCAATAAGGGGCAGGGCGAAATCAAGGAAATCAAAGAACAAGAAATTTTCATGGGCGATTTCCCCCTCATGACCCGTGGCGGTACCTTCATCATCAACGGTGCAGAACGTGTCATCGTTTCCCAGATTGTCCGCTCCCCTGGTATTTACTACTCCCGCAATGCCGACAAAGCCGAAAATATCACCTATTCCGTCACCGTCATTCCCTACCGTGGTGCTTGGCTGGAATACGAAACCGATTTATCCGATATTTTCAACGTCCGCATTGATAAAAATAGAAAGCTCCCCGTCACTTGCCTGATTCGTGCCGTCGGCCCTCAGAGCGATGCCGAAATTCTCGAGATGTTCGGCGAAGAACCCCTGCTCCTTGCCACCTTGGAAAAGGACAGCTGTAAGACCCGTGAAGAATCTTTGCTGGAAATTTACCGCAAGCTCCGTCCTGGTGAACCCCCCACGATTGACTCCTCGCAGAGCCTCATCAATACTTTATTCTTTGATGCTCGTCGCTATGACCTCTCTGCTGTCGGTCGCTACAAATTCAATAAGAAACTCGCCATCTGGACGCGCCTGACGGGTCAGACCCTCGCACTGCCCGTCGCTGACCCCCTGACGGGTGAAATCATTGCCGACGCTGGCGAACTGCTCACCCGTGAACGCGCCCAAGAACTGGACGCAAAGGGTGTCAGTGAAGCTTGGTTGCAGTTGGAAAACCGTCAAATTAAGGTCTTCTCCAACAAGATGGTTGACCTAGAGAATTTTGTCAGCTTCAACCCCGAAGACATCGGCATCACCGAACGGGTCTATTTCCCCGTCCTGCGTGAAATCCTCGAAGCCTGTGGCAGTGACATGGACGCAATTTCCGAACAGTGTACCGCTCGCATCGACGAGCTGATTCCCAAGCACATCATTGTCGATGACATGATGGCATCCATCAACTGCCTGTGTAACCTCAGCCACGGTGTGGGCACGGCAGATGACATCGACCACTTGGGCAACCGCCGTCTGCGTTGCGTGGGCGAACTTCTGCAAAACCAATTCCGCATTGGCTTCAGCCGTATGGAACGTGTCATCCGTGAACGCATGACCATTCAGGATTTGGACATTGTCACCCCCCAGAGCCTCATCAACATTCGCCCCGTCACGGCTGCGATTAAGGAATTTTTCGGCTCGTCTCCTCTGTCCCAGTTTATGGATCAGACCAACCCCTTGGCAGAACTGACGCACAAGCGTCGTATGTCCGCACTGGGGCCGGTGGTCTGTCCCGTGACCGTGCTTCCTTTGATGTCCGTGACGTTCACTACAGCCACTACGGTCGTATGTGTCCCATCGAGACCCCTGAAGGCCCGAACATCGGTCTGATTTCCTACTTGGCATCCTATGCCCGCATCAACCGTTTCGGCTTCATCGAAGCCCCCTACCGCAAAGTGGACAAAGAAACGGGCTTCTTGACCGATACCATCGAATATATGACCGCCGACATCGAAGACGAATACATCGTTGCACAGGCAACCGAGCCTGTGGACGAGAACGGCTGTCTCACCAATACCCGTGTCACCTGCCGTCACAGAAACGAAATCATCGAAGTAGACCGTGAGCAGGTCGACTATATCGACGTTTCCCCCAAGATGATGGTCTCCATTGCAACGGCAATGATTCCCTTCTTGGAAAACGATGACGCAAACCGTGCCCTGATGGGTGCAAACATGCAGCGTCAGGCTGTGCCCCTGCTCACCACCCAAGCCCCCTTTGTTGCCACGGGCATGGAGCACAAGTGCTGTATCGACTCCGAAATTGCCGTGCTGGCAGAGGGTGACGGCGAAGTCATTCGTGTTTCTGCCACCGCCATCACCATCCGTTATGACAACGGGCAGGTGAAGGACTACCCCCTGATTAAGTTCTTGCGTTCCAACCACGGTACTTGCATCAACCAGCGTCCCATTGTTAACCTGCATGACCGTGTGAAGGCAAAGGACGTCATTGCCGATGGACCTTCCACCAATCAGGGCGAAATCAGCTTGGGTAAGAACATCCTCATGGGCTTCATGACTTGGGAAGGCTACAACTACGAAGATGCCATCTTGCTCAATGAACGCATGGTCAAGGACGATGTCTTTACCTCCATCCACATCGAGGAATACGAAACCGAATCCCGTGACACCAAGCTCGGCTCGGAAGAAATCACCCGTGATATCCCCAATGTCGGCGAAGAAGCCCTCAAGGATTTGGACGAGCGTGGCATCATCCGTGTCGGTGCAGAAGTCCACGCAGGCGACATTCTGGTCGGCAAGGTCACGCCCAAGGGCGAAACCGATTTGACCGCAGAAGAACGTCTGCTCCGTGCGATTTTCGGCGAAAAAGCCCGTGAAGTCCGTGATACCTCCCTGAAAGTGCCCCACGGCGAATGTGGTATCATTGTCGATGTCAAGGTCTTCACCCGTGAAACAGGCGACGACCTCTCCCCTGGGGTCAACATGGTCGTCCGTGTCTATATCGCCCAGAAGCGTAAAATTTCCGTCGGCGATAAAATGGCAGGTCGTCATGGTAACAAAGGTGTTGTCTCCCGCATTCTGCCTCAGGAAGATATGCCTTTCCTGCCCGACGGTACACCTCTGGACATTGTCCTGAACCCCTTGGGTGTTCCCTCTCGTATGAACATCGGACAGGTGCTGGAAGTCCATCTGGGCTATGCGGCACAGGCACTGGGCTGGAAAATCGCCACCCCTGTGTTCAATGGCGCAGACGAAAGAGACATTGCCACCACGCTGGAACAGGCTGGTCTGTCCCCCGACGGCAAGAGCTGGTTGCACGATGGCAGAACGGGTGAACGCTTTGAAAACCGTGTCACCGTCGGCTATGTTTACTTCTTGAAATTGCACCATCTGGTTGATGATAAAATCCATGCCCGTTCCACGGGTCCTTACTCCCTCGTTACGCAACAGCCCCTCGGCGGCAAAGCCCAGTTTGGCGGTCAGCGTTTTGGTGAAATGGAAGTTTGGGCACTGGAAGCTTACGGTGCAGCGTACACCTTGCAGGAAATTCTGACCGTCAAGTCCGATGACGTGACCGGTCGTGTACGCACCTATGAAGCCATTGTCAAGGGTCATAACGTCCCCGCCCCTGGCATCCCCGAATCCTTCAAGGTTCTGGTCAAGGAATTGCAGGCACTGTGCTTGGATATCAAGGTGCTGGACAATGAAGGGGAAGAAATCGAACTGCGTGAGGAAGACGAAGACACCTACACCAACGTCTCCCAAATCAAAGATGATGACTTCAGCCCATACCGTAGTGACCGTGCAGAGGATGAATTTGCCCATGCAGGCTATGCTGTGCGTGATGTCGAAGCGGGCGATAGTGCTCTCGACGAAGACGACACGAGCGGGGCAGAGAACTTTGACGATGAAGATGATTTGTTTGATGATGAAGACTAAGGGAGGACAGGAAACACTATGAGTTACGCCGAATTTGATGCCATTCGCATTGGTATTGCCTCCCCTGAACAGATTCAGGAGTGGTCGTATGGCGAAATCAGAAAGCCAGAAACCATCAACTACCGCACCCTGAAGCCCGAGAGAGATGGCTTGTTCTGTGAAAAAATCTTTGGCCCTACCAAGGACTGGGAATGTCACTGCGGTAAGTTTAAGAAAATCCGCTACAAGGGCAAGGTCTGTGACCGCTGTGGCGTGGAAGTCACCCGTGCCAACGTCCGCCGTGAACGCATGGGTCACATCGCCCTCGCCGCCCCCGTGTCCCACATTTGGTACTTCAAGGGCATTCCCTCCCGTATGGGTCTGCTCTTGGATATTTCCCCCCGTATTTTGGAAAAAGTCCTGTACTTTGCCTCCTATATTGTCACCGATTCTGGCACAACACCCCTCAAGAAAAACGAAATCTTGAGCGAAAAGGAATACCGTGACTGGCGCGAAAAGTACGATGACGAATTTGAAGCGGGCATGGGTGCAGAAGCCGTCAAAAAGCTTCTGGAAGACATTGACCTCGACAAGCTCTCCGTGCAGTTGCGTGAGGAATTGCAGACCGCTTCTGGGCAGAAGAAAGCCCGTATTGTCAAGCGTCTGGAAGTCGTCGATGCTTTCCGTGTGTCGGGCAATCACCCCGCTTGGATGATTATCGACGTCCTGCCCGTCATTCCCCCCGAATTGCGTCCCATGGTACAGCTGGACGGCGGTCGTTTTGCGACTTCCGACTTGAACGATTTGTACCGCCGTGTCATCAACCGCAACAACCGCCTGAAGCGTTTGATTCAGCTCAACGCTCCCGATATCATTGTACGCAATGAAAAGCGTATGTTGCAGGAAGCCGTCGATGCCTTGATTGACAATGGCCGCCGTGGCAGAGCCGTCACAGGGGCAAACAACCGTGCCCTCAAGTCCCTGTCCGATATGCTCAAGGGCAAGCAGGGTCGTTTCCGTCAGAACCTTTTGGGTAAGCGTGTCGACTACTCGGGTCGTTCCGTTATTGTTGTCGGCCCTGAACTGAAGATTTTCCAGTGCGGTCTGCCCAAGGAAATGGCAATTGAACTGTTCCGCCCCTTCGTCATGAAGAAGCTGGTGGAGGACGGTCTCGCCAACAATATCAAGTCCGCCAAGAAGATGGTCGACCGTGGTCGTGCCGAAGTTTGGGATGCTTTGGATTTCATCATCAAGGAACACCCCGTCATGCTGAACCGTGCGCCCACCCTGCATAGACTGGGCATTCAGGCATTTGAACCTGTCTTGGTCGAAGGCAGAGCCATTAAATTGCACCCCTTGGTCTGTACCGCCTTCAATGCCGACTTTGACGGCGACCAGATGGCAGTCCATGTGCCTCTGTCCGCAGAAGCACAGGCAGAAGCCCGTATTTTGATGCTCTCCGCCAATAACCTCCTGCGTCCTCAGGACGGTGGTCCTGTCACCGTGCCCACACAGGATATGGTCTTGGGTTCTTACTACCTGACCTACGAACGGGATTCCGAAAATGACCCTGCATACAGCTATGCGAACAACGAGGAGGCTTTGGAAGCCTTTGACCGTGGCGACATTGAAACCGAAACCGCCCGCATTTGGGTGCATGGCACGGGTCCCGAAGGGCATGCCCGTGCAATCCCCACCAATATCATCATGGTCAAGCGTGCGCTGGACGCTGGTGCAGGGGCAGACCCCGCCGAAGTTCTGCATGTGTTCTCCTCCATCGCAGAAGCCCGTCTGGCTTACGATGAAGGCGAGCTGGAATTGCACATTCCCATCATGGTGCGCAACAGCCGTACCGTGGATGGCGAGATGCGTTCCCGCTTGATTCGTACCACCGTGGGTCGTCTGATTTTCAACGAAGAAATTCCTCAGGATTTGGGTTTTGTGGATAGAGAAGACCCCGTGCAGATGTTTGAGCCTGAAATCAATTTTGTGACGGGCAAGAAGCAACTGAGCAAAATCATTGATAAGTGTATTGCCAAGCACGGATTCACCGTCTCGGCAGACGTTTTGGATATCATCAAGACCCGTGGCTATCACTACTCCACCCGTGGCTCTCTGACCGTTTCCATCTATGACATGACCGTGCCTGAAGCGAAGTACGAAATGATTCGCAAGACCGAAAAGGAAATTGTGAAGATTGAACGTCAGTTCAAGCGTGGTCTTTTGACCAACGACGAACGCTATCGCTTGGTTGTCAAGGAATGGGAAGAAACCACCAAAGACGTCACCGAAGCCCTGCAAAAGAACCTCGACCGCTACAATCCTATCTTCATGATGGCGGATTCTGGCGCGCGTGGTAGTATGGCACAGATTCGTCAGCTGGCTGGTATGCGTGGTCTGATGGCGGATACCTCTGGCCGTACCATCGAAATTCCCATCAAGGCAAACTTCCGTGAAGGTCTGTCCGTTCTGGAATACTTCATCTCGTCGAGAGGTGCAAGAAAGGGTCTGGCAGATACCGCACTGCGTACCGCTGACTCGGGTTACTTGACCCGCCGTCTGGTTGATGTCTCGCAGGAAGTCATCATCCGTGAGCGTGACTGTGGCACGGACGAGGGCATTACCATTGGGGAAAT
Organism: uncultured Ruminiclostridium sp.; assembly: GCA_964611025.1. Lineage (GTDB taxonomy): Bacteria > Bacillota > Clostridia > Oscillospirales > Oscillospiraceae > Evtepia. The sequence goes on along the minus strand of CAZSWQ010000064.1, from coordinate 2,907 downwards.
TTCCGAAAATGGTCAGGTCATTGAGACCTTTGGCGAACGCCTGAAGGGTCGTTTTGCAGTCAATGACATTGTTGACCCCAAAACGGGCGAGTTGCTGTTCAGCAAGGACACCATGCTCAAGACCGAAGATGCCGCCGTTTTGGAAGCCCATGGCATTTTTGAAATCGACATTCGTTCCGTTCTGACCTGTCATGCCCGCAGTGGGGTTTGCTCCAAGTGTTACGGCATGAACCTCGCAATCGGTGAACCCGTGGGCGAAGGCGAAGCCGTCGGCATCATTGCGGCACAGTCCATCGGCGAACCTGGCACACAGCTGACCATGCGTACCTTCCATACGGGCGGTGTCGCAGGTGGCGATATCACGCAGGGTCTTCCCCGTGTTGAAGAACTGTTTGAAGCCCGTAAGCCCAAGAAGATGGCACAGCTTGCCGAAATTTCTGGGCGTGTCACGCTGGAAGAAAGCAAGCGAGCAACGATTTGTAATGTCACCTTGCACCCCGACGAGGGCGAAGAAGTCAGCTATGCCCTGCCTTACAGTGCGGGCTTGCGCATGAAGAACGGCGACTACGTCAAGAAGGGCGAGCAGTTGACCGAAGGCGCACTGTCGCCCCACGAAGTCTTGCGTATCCGTGGTGTGTCTGCGGTGCATAACTATCTGATTCAGGAAGTACAGAAGCCTTACCGTCAGCAGGGTGTTGATATCAACGACAAGCATATTGAAATCATTGTCCGACAAATGATGCGCAAGGTGCGTATTGAGGAAGCAGGGGACTCCAGCTTGCTCTCTGGCTCGACCGTGGAATATATGGAATATCTGGATGCTAAGGCAAGCGTGCAGGAACGCATCAATGCAGGCGAGCTGACGGTGGAGGGTCTGCCTTTGCAATTGCCCATTGCCACCCGTCTGCTGATGGGCATCACCAAGGCAGCTCTGGCGACGGAATCCTTCCTCTCGGCTGCGTCCTTCCAAGAGACCACAAAGGTCTTGACCGAAGCCGCCATCAAGGGCAAGGTTGACCATCTCTTGGGTCTGAAAGAAAATGTCATCATTGGGAAACTGATTCCCGCAGGCTCTGGTCTGGCGGTGTACCGCCAGCGTGAATTGCACGACCCGAACGCTGCCAAGCAGGAGAAGCAGACCGTCGATGCAGGGCTGGAAGAAGAACTGGAACTGCCCACTGTGCTGACGGAAGAAGAACGCAAAGAAAATGCAAAGCGTGCAGTGGCAGAAATGATGGAAAAAATGATGAGCGAAATGGACGATGAAGACGACGACGAAATCTTCGATGATGATTTTGACGACGATGAAATCTGAGCATAGACGCTGTATGGATGGACGCTGGTAGTCCATAACACAACGGGGTAGGTGGGTCTGTGACCTACCTGCCCCCTTTGTCTTCTCAAGGCAACGGAAGGAGATTTTTTTGATGAAGCAGATGGAAGCATTGCGCAATGTACTTCGGGAGGAAGCTGGGATAACGCTTTTGGAAGATGCGGTTTTCGCCCAGCACACGACCTTTCGCATTGGGGGAAACATTGCACTTTTGGCACAGGTGGAGAGCAAGGAACAGGCGGCAGTTTGCCTGCGGGCAGCCAAAGCGCAGGGCATCCGTCCTTTTTTTCTGGGAAAAGGTTCTAATTTGTTGGTGTCCGATGCGGGCTATGCGGGTTTTGTTTTGAAGTATATGAGTCGCATGGAACGGATGCACTGTGCGGATACGGTTTTGACGGTGGAAGCGGGTATGACGCTGGCACAAATTGCGGTCTATGCACAGGAGCAGGGCTTGACGGGCATGGAATTTGCCCATGGTATCCCTGGGACGTTGGGTGGTGCGATTTGGATGAATGCAGGGGCATATGAGGGCGAGATGGCACAAATTGTGGAAGAAGTCTGTGTGCTGGACAGCGATGGCATGGAACATGTATTTCTGCGGGGCAACTTGGGCTTTGGCTATCGGAGCAGTCGTTTCCAAGGGGAAAACCTGTATATCATCTCGGCGAAATTGCGTCTGACACGGGGCGATAAGGCAGAGATTCTGGCAAAAATGCAGGACTTGATGCAACGCAGACGGAGCAAACAGCCTTTGGAATTTCCCAGTGCGGGCAGTACCTTTAAGCGACCTGAGGGGCATTTTGCAGGGGCAATGATAGAGCAAGCGGGCTTGAAGGGTTTTATGGTTGGCGGGGCACAAATTTCTGAAAAACATGCGGGCTTTGTGGTCAATGTTGGGCAAGCTAGCTGTGAAGATGTCCTGCGTCTGATGCGGGCGGTGCGTCAAGTCGTGCAGATGGATACGGGCATTGTCTTAGAGCCTGAAATCCAGTTGCTCGGCTGTGATTTATGAGAAGAAAAGAGGATGCGTCACATGAACGAAACATTTTATTTGGTGGTACATGCCTGTAACCAAAAGGGCACGGAACGGGTGGGTTTGTACCCCTATGAGAGCATTGCAGAAGCGGAAGCGGACTTGGCGGGCTGGCTCAGTAGTGCCTGTGGCTTCAGCTGTTACCGTGGCGAGCCTGTGGAGGAAGAATTGAGTTTTCGTCTGCCCACGGTGGAGACGGTGGCGGACTTCACTGCCTATAACGGCTATTACGGTGACGGGGTGGGTGGTTTCATCAACCTGTTTCTCATGCCCATTTGGGATGAGGGCGGGGCGATGCGTTTTCGCCGAGACAGCAACCGTGAGTTTGAGTTGGATAAGACCTTTACGGATGAGGCAGACGAGATGATGGACACGATGGATTTGTTTGTTAGCTGTGTTACAGAGAAGCGTCCTGTGCCAGAGACTGCCATGAACAGCATCAATCATCTTTTGAAACAAGGTGGTTTGTCCTTATTCTAAGGACAAACGGACAAAAGCCCAGCCCCCCGCCGAAGGCGGGGGGCGGGGCTTTTTTTGGACG
>CAZSWQ010000063.1:0-10031 GCA_964611025.1 uncultured Ruminiclostridium sp. | reverse complement strand
ACCAGTGCCGAGAGCACCGAGAAAAAGTGGTACTGTGCCATGTTGCGGGCGATGTTGCGGGCAAGTGCCCCAGGGAGCACCAAAAGCGAGTTGATGACCAAGAGACCAATCCAAGTCATGGAAATGGTCACCACCACCGCAATGGCAGAAGTAAAGAGAGCAGTTTGCCAAAAGCTCTTGACCCCACGACTGTCCGCCAAATTGGGATGCACCGAGGCGAGCAAAAGCGGATTGAAAGACGTCAGCCATAAGAGCAAAATCAGGAGCAAAATGACCGCCAGAACCCCAATTTTTGCGGGCTGGACACTCAAAATATCCCCAATGAGCAGGGCATTGAATTTGGAAAAATTCTGCCCGCCCAAGGTGGAGAGAAAAATGCCCAAGGCCATGGCTGCCGAGGAAAAAACCCCGATAATCGTATCGGTGTTCATACTGCTGTGCTGGCGGACGTAGGTAAAGAGCAGGGCAAAGACCACCGCAAAGGCAACCGCACACCAAGTCGATTCCGACAAGCCCGCCAGCGTCCCAATGGCAACCCCCGTAAAGGCAGAGTGCCCCAGAGCGTCAGAAAAAAAGGACATGTGATTGCCCACGACCAGCGTCGAGAGCAGACCAAAGAGCGGGGCAACGACTAAAATCGCCAGAAGTGCGTGCTTCATGAAAAACATGCTTCCAGATTCTGCCCAAGCAAAGGGGAGCAAATCCACCAGCTGATACCAAAGATTCAAAGCCCAGCCCCCCCTTTCTCCTCATCGTCTTGTTGTTTCAAATGGAAGGCATCACGGAACTCTTTGGAGTCCAGCACTTGTGCCGCTGTCCCGATTTTCAACATCTTCTGTTGCAAGAGCATGACCTTATCGGCATACATGGGAAGCGTGGCGAAGTCGTGCGTGGAGAGCAAAATCGACAGGTCATAGCGGTGACGGATTTCACTCAGCATATCCAAAAGCTGATACTCCCCCTCCACATCCACCCCAGAAAGTGGCTCGTCTAAAATCAAAATCTGCGGAATGGGTTCGAGTGCCAAGGCGAGCAAGACACGTTGCAACTCGCCCCCAGAGAGCTTCCCCAGACGTTTGTCAATCAGGGCTTCACCCTTGACCCGTTCCAAACAGGCGAGGACTTTTTCCCGTTGTTTGCGCCGAATGGGCAGGAAAATCGGGTGGTGCGAAATTGCCGCCGTGAAGAAATCCAAGACCGTGATAGGGTCGCCTGGGTCAAAGGTGGGGCTTTGGGGCACATAGCCAATCAGGGGACGGCTGGGCTTGCCCCCTGCCCGTGCAAAACTGATGTGACCAGAATAGGGCATCTGTCCCAGAATACTCCGAAACAGTGAACTTTTCCCCGCCCCATTCGGACCAATCAGGGCGACAATCTCCCCACAGTGCAAGTGGAAATTGATGTCCGATAAAATCAAATCCTCCTGCAATTTGACCCCCAATTCCTCCACACGCAGACAGCAAATGCCCATGCAGTCTTGGGCATCGGGTCTGTGTTCGGGGAAAGTCATGCCAACGCCTCGGACAAAATGTCCAAATTGGCTTGCAGGGCACTGAGATAGAGGGCAATGCCTGCGTTTTCCGTCTTCCCGTTCATCATGGAAGACAGGCGGTGGATGCCCACAGGGAAAGACACTTCCTGCACAATCGCTTTCAGTGTGGCATCGGAGCTATACGTTTCGGTAAAAATGGCGGGAATCTGATGCGTTTCGATGAGCGTGACCGTCTCCTGAATGACCTGCGCAGAGGCGGCATTGTTTTCCTCCTCCTCGATGGCAAGCAGGAGTTCCAGACCGAAGGCATCGGCAAAGTAGCCAAAGCCGTCATGGAAAGTAATCAATTTGCGGTTGGAGAGGGTGTCCATCTGGGCTTTCATCTTGGGATAGGCTTCTTCAATCAAGGCAATGCCAGCGGCGGCATTTTTGGCATAGGCTGCACGGTTGTCTGGGTCGAGCTCGCCCAGCTCTCTTGCGATGTTGTCCAATGCCTGAGCGACCAAAAGGGGATTGAGCCAGAAATGGGGGTCGTCAACCAAGGCATCTTCGTCAGCGTCTTCTTCGTGCTCGTCGGCATCTTCTTCGTGTTCATGTGCCTTACCCGCCAAGAGGGGCAGGTTATCACTTGCCTCGATGGTCTTCACCTCGGGCAAATTCTCGATGGCATCTTCGATGAAGTCATCCAAATCTGCCCCGCTGTGCAGGACAATGTCCGCCCCTTCTAGCATTTTCATGTCATTGACGCTGAGGGTATAATCATGCAGGCAGGTGACGGTCTGATTGATGAGGGGCTGAACCTGCACCCCAACTACATCACGGACAAGCTCCGAGGCAATCAAATAAATGGGATAGGTTGTGGCGACCAAAATCTTTCCCTCCATGACGGGTTCATCTCCCGTTGTGCCAGCGGGTGCAGTGCCACAAGCACCCAAGAGAAGACAGAGGGGCAAAAATAGGGATAATACTTTTTTGAACATTTTAGGATACCTCACTTGTGAAAAATGGAAACAATCGGAACAGCAATAGTATAGCGGAAAAGAAACTGTTTGTAAACCCTAACCATGAAAATATCCTTATCCCTGTGGGGACAAATTCCATATTTGTCCGCTGGGCTGGTGAAATAATATGGAAAAACAGCCGTAGGAAATTCCTACGGCTGTTTTGGGTTTGCAAATAATCTTACAGGAAGCTAAATGCCACGATGACGCCGGAGAAGACGATGGAAACCGTGGAACAGAGCTTGATGAGGATGTTCAAGGAAGGACCAGAAGTATCCTTGAAGGGGTCCCCGACGGTATCGCCGACAACAGCTGCCTTGTGGCAGTCAGAACCCTTACCGCCGTGGTTGCCACGTTCGATATACTTCTTTGCGTTATCCCATGCACCGCCAGCGTTGGACATGAAGACTGCCATGGCAAAACCAGTGACGGAAACACCACCGAGCAGACCAACAACACCCGTAGGGCCAAGCACGAAACCAGTCAGAATGGGCACGATGATAGCCAAGAGAGCGGGTGCGACCATTTCATGCAGAGCACCCTTGGTACACAGTGCAACACAGGTTGCGTGGTCGGGGTCAGCTTCGCCTTCCATCAGACCCTTGATTTCACGGAACTGACGGCGGACTTCCACAACGATGGACTGGGCAGCAGTCTGCACAGCACTCATGGTGAAGGCGGAGAAAACGAAGGTCAGCATTGCACCGATGAACAGACCAATCAGAACGGTGGGGTTGGTCAGGCTGAAGTTCAGCACATGGTCAGTGCCTTTCTGCACGATGTCAACATAGGAAACCAACAAAGCCAGAGAGGTCAGGGAAGCAGAGCCGATGGCAAAGCCCTTACCAGTTGCAGCAGTGGTGTTACCCAAGGAGTCCAGTGCGTCGGTACGTTCACGGACTTCTTCGGGCAGACCAGACATTTCAGCAATACCGCCAGCGTTATCAGCAACGGGACCGTATGCGTCGGTTGCCAGAGTGATGCCAAGGGTGGAGAGCATGCCGACAGCAGCAATGCCGATGCCGTACAGACCACGACCAAAAGCAGCGGTGTCGGTGATATCCACAGAGCCACCAGCAGCAAAGAAGCTGACCAGAATAGCCGCAGCAACAATCAGGATGGAAGCAACGGTGGACATGAGACCCAAGGACAGACCGCCGATGATGATGGTCGCTGCGCCAGTTTCGGAAGCGGCAGCCAACTTCTTGGTGGGCTTGTAGGTGTCAGAGGTGAAGTATTCGGTGAAGTAACCGATGAGCACACCGCCGACCAGACCTGCGACAATGGCGATATAAATGCCCCAGTTGCCGAGGAAGAAGTAGGTCAAGGGAGCAGCCACGATGGCAGCCAGCGTAGCAGCAAGGTAGGTACCAGTACGCAAGCTCGTCAGCAGAGACTTCTGGGTTGCGTTTTCCTTGGTCTTAACAAAGAAGCTGCCGATGATGGAGCAGACGATGCCACAGACAGCCAGAGCCAAAGGCAGGAACATGCCCTTGAAGCCGTAGCCAGCAACTGCAGCCAGTGCGAAGGAAGCGAGGATAGAGCCGACATAGGATTCGTACAAGTCAGCACCCATACCAGCAACGTCACCTACGTTGTCGCCGACGTTGTCAGCGATGGTAGCGGGGTTACGGGGGTCATCTTCGGGAATACCAGCTTCAACCTTACCAACCAAGTCAGCGCCGACGTCAGCAGCCTTGGTGTAGATACCACCGCCGACACGAGCGAACAGAGCCATGAAGGAAGCACCCATGCCGTTCATAACCATGATGTTACCGATGATGACGGGGTCGGTGATGCCAAAGCCCATGGTCAGGATACAAGACCAGAGGGAGATGTCCAACATACCCAGACCGACAACGGTGAAGCCCATGACAGAACCAGAGGAGAATGCAACACGCAAACCACGGTTCAGGCTTTCAGAAGCCGCCCACGCAGTACGGGCATTGGACTTGGTAGCGATTTTCATGCCGATGAAACCAGCCAGCATAGACCAGATACCACCGGTCAAAAATGCAAAGGGGGTAAATTTCGACAGCATTTCACCACCGCTTGCAAATGCGATGATCAACAGAATGACAAAGACAACAACAAAGACTTTGCCGACTGTTGTGTACTGATGCTTCAGGAAAGCATCAGAACCTTCTCGGATAGCGTTAGCGATTTTACGCATAACGTCGTTACCCTCGGAGAAGGCCAGGACCTTTCGGCTTTGCGTATAGGCGAAAATCAACGCTAACGCTGCGCCTACAAAGCCAATCCAAAACAGATTTTCCACAAATGACACTCCTTTTTTCGATTCGATTGCTACATGTGTAGCAATTCACAAAAAGTTAACACACCAATTTTAGCATAAAGATACCGATTTGCAAGAGATAAGCGACCTTTTTCTGCTCTAAATGACGTTTTTGACTAAAACGACGAAAAAGCCCATATGCGAAGAAGCCTTTCCGTGCATGCTCACTAGGGCAAAATCGCAAAACGATAGGCACAATCAGAGGTGTTTCCAAGTGGCAGGGGCAAGCAGAATCAAAATCGGAAAAATTTCCAATCTGCCAACCAGCATACAGAAGGAAAGCAGGATTTTTGAGCCACCCGAAAAGGCGGCATAATTGGACATAGGGCCAATGCTGTCCATGCCAGGCCCAATGTTCCCCAGTGCGGAAAAAATGGCACTGGAGGTGGCATAGAAGGAGAGAGAATCCAGCGACAAAAGCAGATACGTCCCCGCCACAATGAAGACATAGCAGACCATGTAGGTCATGACACGGGTCAAAATCGTTTCATTGACGGTCTTGCCGTCCAGCTTGACCACTTTGATGGCACGGGGGTGGGCGATTTTTTGCAAATCACGGCGGATGCAACGGGAGAGCAAGAGTGCGCGGGAAACTTTGATGCCCCCAGCGGTACTGCCCGCACAGCCCCCAATGACCATGAGCAAAAGCAAGATGCCCTGAGAGAAGGCTGGCCAGAGGGTGAAGTCCGCCGTACCAAAGCCTGTGGTGCTCATGATACTGACCACTTGGAACAGGACTTGTCGTAAAATTTGCCAGATGCCCAATTCCGCCAAGAGGGGCGAACACATCAAGTTTGCCGTAATGAGGACAATCGCCCCCACAACCAGCCCCACAAAATAACGCAACTCATCGCTTTTGAAAATGCCAGAGATACGCTTGGTGATGAGCAGGAAATACATGGCAAAATTGATGGCAGAGAGGAACATAAACAGCGTGACAATCAATTCAATCGTGGGTGAACCATATGCCCCGATGCTGAGGTTGCGCATGGAGAAGCCACCCGTACAAATCGTGGCAAAGGAATGGAGCACAGAATCATAGAGGGGCATACCCGCCAAGCACAGACAAATGATTTCAAGGATGGTCATGGCGATATAGATGCTGTACAAAATTTTGGAGGTGTCGGCGGTTTTGGGGACAAGTTTGCTTGTGACAGGACCAGGGGACTCCGCCCGTACCAGAGACTGGGTGCGTTCGCCCATGCTGGGTAAAAATGCCAGCGTGAAAATCAAAACACCCATGCCCCCCAGCCAAGAGGAAAACGACCGCCAGAACAAAATCCCACGGGGCAGGGATTCGACCTCGGGCAAAATAGATGCCCCCGTGGTGGTGAAGCCAGAGGTGATTTCAAAAAAGCAATCGGCAAAGCTGGCAAAACAACCCGAAAAATAAAAGGGCAGAGAGCCAAAAATGCAGAAAGAGACCCAAATGAGGGCGACAATGGCAAAGCCCTCTTGGTCAAAAAACGGGGCATTGGATTTGATTTGGGCAAGGGGAAAGCCCGCCAGTGCCAGCGTGATGATGGTCACAGCAAAGGGAAAGGTATTTTCCCCATAAAATGCCGAGACCATGAGCGGAAAGAGCAGACAGGCGGCGAGCAGTAAGAGCGTGCGACCCAGTAAGCGGAAAATCAACTTGAAATTCATGCCTCTGCCCCCTTATGCTTCGTGGAAAATATCGTTAAATTCATTCACAGAGCGTTCTCCAGAAACCACAATGACACGGTCGCCTGCGTGGATGGTGTCACTGCCCTGCGGGATGATGACTTTTTCCAGATGCAAAATGGCACAAATCAAAATGCCCGATTTGAGGGGCAGGTCTTTCAGGGGCACACCCAGATAGTGGGTGTCTTTGGTGATTTGGAATTCGGCGGCTTCGGCTTCGTTCTGGGCGAAGCGATACAGAGCGACCATGATACTGCTTTTGCTATTTTTATACCCACGAACGGCGCGTAAAATACGGTTGACGGTAATCAATTTGGGGGAAATGATGCTTTCCAGCCCAGCGGATTGGGCAATGCCAAGATAATTGTCTCGATTGGATTTGACAATGACTTTTTTCAAGCCCTGCTGTTTGGCATAGAGTGCCACCAGCAAATTGTCCTCGTCACGCCCTGTGAGGGCGATGAAAGCATCGTGACTGCTGAAGTGCTCGCTGGCGAGCAGTTCGTGGTCTGTGCCGTCACCGTGCAGGATGAGGGCATTGGGCAGGTGCTCGGAGAGAAATTCACAGCGGGATAAGTTGTTGTCCACAATGCTGACCTTCATGTGCATTTGCTCCAGAATTTGGGTCAGATAATGGGCAATGCGACTGCCCCCAATCATGAAAACAGAATCAACCTTGGGGATATAGCGCCCGAGCAGGCGGAAATACTGGTGCAGACCCACAGGCGAACCGATGACATAGAGTCTATCGCCAATCTGGGGGACAAAATCGCCGTTGGGAATGATGGTCTTGCCTTCCCGCTGGGCGGCACAGAACAAAAAAGCGATGTTTTGGATTTTACGGGACAAATCGGAGAGAGAACGCCCCAGAATAAAATCTCCCTCCTGTACTTGGGTACTGAGCAGTTCGACACTGCCCCGCAGGAAGGTGTCAATGTTCAGGGCATGGGGGAAGCGGAGCAAGTGGGAAATTTCGATAGCGGTGGAAAATTCGGGGTTGATAATCATATCAATTTTGAGGTCTTGTTGGAAGGCAGCCCGCTCGGTCATGTAACCGACATCACGGATGCGGGCGATGGTGTATTTTGCCCCCAATTTTTTTGCCATGAAGCTACACAGCATGTTGACCTCGTCTAAGCTGGTGGTGGAGAGGACAAAATCGGCTTGTCCTGCACCCGCCTCACGCAAGAGGGAGAGCGTTGCCCCACTGCCCTTGATGCACATGACATCTAAGACATCGGCGGCATATTGCAATGCCTCCTCGTTTTTTTCGATGATGGTTACATCGTGCCCCTCACGGGATAAATGCTTGGCGAGGGTAAAGCCGACTTTCCCCGCACCCACAACAATGATATTCAATCCAGCGTCATCCTTTCTTTGCTGATATGGCTCTGTTTCGTTTTGGACAAATTTTCTTCATCATACCGTGTTTCTGTCAAAATCGCAACAGAAACATTTGTGTTTGCCCCTGTCTGCTTCCTCTGCCCGTTGCAAAATGGGGGCACTCGTGCTAAGATGATAGGGGCATGGCTTGCCATGACCGCAAACAAAACACACAGCTGGGGGCATGGCTTGCCGTGACCCCAGCACAAGAGAAAGAGGAGAGAGACATGCGGGGGAATCAACGGAATTTAACAGAGGGGGTCATTTGGAAAGCACTGCTTGCCTATGCCTTGCCTGTGGTCTTGTCCTCTCTGTTGCAATCTGCCTATTCGCTGATGGATTTTATTTTGGCGGGGCAGTTCATTGGGAAGGTGGCACAGTCCGCCATCAACAATGCGGGACAGATTGTGCTCATGCTCACACAGATTATCATGGGTGTGACCATCGGGGCAAATATTTTGATTGGGCAGTATTTTGGGGCAAAAAACGAGGAGGGACGCAGACAGACCAACCAGACTTTATTTGCCATGTCGGTGGTGGCATCGGTGCTCATGGGCGGGATTTTGCTGGGGCTGGGTGAACCCATACTCCGCCTCATGAAAGCCCCCGCTTTGGCGGAATCGACCCTATATTTGCACATTTCGGCGGTGGGTTTATTGCCTGTTTTTATCTATAATGCCATTGCTGCTATGTTGCGTGGTGTGGGCAATTCCAAACAACCCTTGTATTTTGTCGCCGTGACGGTGGTTGTCAATGTGGTTTTGGATATTATTTTCATGGGTGTTTTGCATTGGGATGTGGCGGGTGCAGCGTGGGCGACGGTGATTGCCCAAACCATAGCCTGTGTGGTTTCACTGTGGTATGTCTTGCGCCACCAGAAGCTCTATGCCCTGTCTCTGCGTCGTTGGGGCTTCCACAAGTCTAGTTTCCGCATGATTTTGAAATTGGGCATTCCCAGTGCGATTCAGATGACCATTGTGGGCTTTTCTTGGCTGACCATGACCTTTCTCATCAATGCCTATGGGGTGGAGGCTTCGGCGGCTTCGGGCATGGCGGCACGCATCAAGGATATGTGCCTGCTCTTTACGATAGCCATGTCGTCTGCGACCTCGACCATGGTGGCGCAGTGTCTGGGGGCGGAGAAGTACGACAGAGCCAGAGAGAGCATGTATATGGCAATGCGGATAACAGTTGGAGTTTCAGTGCTGACCATTTTGTTGGTGGAGGCATTTGCCCCGCAACTCATTGCACTGTTTCATCCAGATGCCATCACAGCGGGCATTGCGATAGAGAACCTGCGGATAGAGATGTTGGGACAGGTCTTTTTTGCAGTCTTCATGGTCTATCATTCCTTGGCAATGGGCGCAGGGGATACGACCTTTACTTTGTTTTCCAGCTTGCTCAATACGATTGTGGTGCGGGTTGCCTTGGCGGTGGCGGTTGAGCCTTTCTTTGGTCTGACGGGCATTTTCTGGGCATGTATGATTGCGCCTGCCTCGTCCATTCCCTTGGGGTATTGGTATGAACGCTCGAAGAAGTGGCAAAAGAGTCTGGGCAAGCGGGGGACGGCTTCGGCATGAAGACAAGCCTTTTGGAAAAGAAGCAAACAGGGCGCGCGGGGCTGGTGGATGCCCTGCGGGGCTTGGCACTTTTGCATATGATAGCCTATCACCTTTGCTTTAATGTATTTGTGCTCTGGGGCTATGCGCCCACTTGGTATATGAAGCCCCTGCCCTATCTTTGGCAACAGAGCATTTGTTGGAGTTTTATCTTGATTGCGGGGTTTTCTTGGTCGTGGGGCGCGAAGCATGCCCTGCGTCGGGGTTTGCTTTTGAATCTTTGTGGGCTGGGCATTACGGCAGTGACCTATTTGGTTTCGCCCCAGTCGGTTATTTATTTTGGCATTTTGAATTTCATGGGGACGGCGGTCTGGTGCTTGTGGCTCTTGCGTCCCCTTTTGGAGCACCTACCCGCCCGCTGGGGTCTCGTGGGCAGTGCCGTCTTGTTTTTGCTCCTGCGGGAAGTGAATCGGGGGTATTTGGGCTTTGGAGCGTTTCGGGTTTTGGATTTGCCCGCTTGTCTGTATGGGAACGGCTGGGGTGTCCCCTTTGGCTTTCCACATGAGGGCTTTTTTTCAGCGGATTATTTTTCGCTGTTTCCTTGGTTCTTTTTGTTTTTGTTGGGGTATTTTTTG
>CAZSWQ010000062.1:0-10035 GCA_964611025.1 uncultured Ruminiclostridium sp. | reverse complement strand
GGCAATGAGATAAGTCATGTGTGAGGCAGAGCCTTGGAGCTGTTGGGCGAAGCGTTCCCGTCCAAAGGTCTGGATGTATTCGTCGGGGTCTTTTGCCCCGTGGACTTGCAAGACCCGCACCTGCAAGCCGACCTGCTCCAAAAAAGGAATGGCACGGCGGGCTGCCTTTGTGCCCGCCTCGTCAGAGTCGAAGCAGAGCACGACGGATTTTGTGTATTGGCTCAAGAGCTTGGCATGGTTGCCCGTGAAGGCTGTGCCCAAACTCGCCACGGCATTGTCAAAGCCCGCCTGATGCAGGGCGATGGTGTCCATATAGCCCTCGGTCAAAATCAGTTCGCTTTGCTTGGTCATTTTTGCAATGTTCAGGGCAAAGAGCTGGCGGTTTTTATGGAAAATCGGGCTGTCTGGGGAGTTCAAGTATTTGGGTTTGCTCTCATCGAGCACACGTCCCCCAAAGCCAATGACCGCCCCCCGCACATCAATGATGGGAAACATGACCCGATTGCGGAAACGGTCGTAGAGTTTGCCTTTTTCGCTGGCGAGCACCAGCCCGCTGTCCAGCAATTCCCCTTTGGTGTAGCCCTGTTTCAGCATGGCTTGCAAGAGTCCATCCCACTGGGGCAGGGCATAACCCAGACCAAAACGCTTGATGGTCGGGACACTGAGCCGACGTTTTTGGAAATAATCTAGGGCAAGGTGTCCCTCCGTTTGGGACAAGTTGCCGTAAAAAAAACGGGCGGCGGCTTTGTGTAGGGCAAGCAGCCGTTTGCGGGTTTCTTGGAATTGCCCCTTGCCTGTCTCCTCGGGCACGTCCATATTCTGACGTTTTGCCAAAAGACGTACTGCTTCGGGAAAGGGCAGGTGCTCCATGTCCATGACAAAGGAAATGACACCGCCCCCTTTGCCACAGCCAAAGCAATGGTAGCTCTGGCGGTCGGGGGAGACTTGAAAGGAGGGGGTTTTTTCGCCGTGGAAGGGACAAAGCCCCCAATAGCGACCCCCTTTTTTCTCCAAAGAGACATAATCAGACACGACATCTAAAACGTCGCATCTGGCGAGTAAATCGTCGATGAATGCGGAAGGAATTGCCATAAAGCCTTCCTTTCTGGGCATTATTTGACTTCCCAAGCGTGGGGAATGAATGCTCTGATGTAGGTATCCACGGCGTAGTGGTCGGTCATACCTGCGACATAATCGCAGACGGCACGGTCGATGCCCTCACGCCCTAGGATGTTTTGAAAATCGGGTGGCAAGCGGTCTGGGTGGTTTTTGTAGTGAAAAAAAAGACGCACCACCATTTCCTTTGCCTTGGATTCTTCCTTTTTCACGGTACTGTTGTGGTATACTGCTTGAAAAAGGAACTGGCGCAAGTCCAACATACATGCCCCTACTGCGGGCGATTGTTGGATTTGGCTTTGGTCTCGGCTGGCATGGATGGTGTCGACAATCAGGGTATGAATCCGCTCGCTGAAGGTCTTGCCCAAGACTGCCGTGAGTGCAGGGGGCAGGTCGTCGGGCTGTAAAATGCCCCCCCGCACGGCATCGTCAATGTCGTGATTCAGGTAGGCAATGCGGTCAGAGAGGCGGACAATTTGCCCCTCTAGGGTCTGGGGTTGACGTTTGCCCGTGTGGCACAAAATGCCGTCTCGGACTTCGTAGGAGAGGTTCAAGCCCTCGCCGTTGTTCTCCAGTTGGTCGACCACCCGCAGGGATTGTTCATTGTGAGAAAAGCCCCCCGCCATGATGCTCCCTAGGGCTTCTTCGCCCGTGTGTCCAAAGGGTGTATGCCCCAAATCGTGTCCCAGTGCAATTGCCTCGGTCAAATCTTGGTTGAGGTGCAGGCTCTGGGCGATGGTGCGGGCAATGCGGGAGACCTCCATGGTGTGGGTCATGCGGTTGCGGTAGTGGTCGCCCTCGGGCTGAAAAAACACTTGGGTTTTGTGAATCAGACGCCGAAAGGCTTTGGCGCGTACAATGCGGTCAATGTCCCGCTGGAAGCAGGTACGCACCGTGCAGGGCGGGCAGGGAAACAGTCGCCCCTCGGAATCCCCCGCACAAAAGGCGTGGGGCGAGAGTTGTTTTCGTTCAAAGGCTTCCTTTTCTTCTCGTAGGCTGAACAAGGCAAACACCCCCTATACGATAGCTACTCTTAATCTTATACGCAAAAAGGGCAGGATAATCCTGCTTGTTCCAAAAATTTTCTAAAATTTTTTTGTTTTGCCCAAATGCACCCTCAGTCGTTTTGGACGGGCAGGCGAAACGGCACATCTTGCAGGCGGGCTTCCTCCACCAGAAACAGGGCTTGCCCTGCACTGAGGTCTTGCATGGCAGCGGAAAAATCCTCCGTTTTGCCCTCGGGAAGCAGGAGAGAAAGCTCCACCTCTGCACCGTAGTCGATGTGGTCAATCACACCCTCAAAGGCAGCAATTTCCAACTTGACCCGCTCCAAAATGGGGTAGGCACAAACCAATGTACACAGCCACCAGCGACGCACCACGGAAATGCCCGCAGCGTCCAGTGCGTCCTTGGCGGAGCGGGTATAGGCACGCAACAAGCCCCCCGCCCCCAGCAGAATCCCCCCGAAATAACGGGTGGAGACACAACAGACATTTTCCACACCCTCCCGCCGAAACACTTCCAGCATGGGTTGTCCCGCTGTGCCTTGGGGTTCGCCGTCGTCGGAATAGCGCATGATGCCCCCCTCTTTCAAGAGGTAACACCAGCAGTTGTGGCGGGCATCGTGGTAACGGCTTTTCATGCGGGCAATGCAGGCTTTCGCCTCGTCTTCGGTCTCAACCCGCCAAGCATGCCCGATGAAACGGGAGCGTTTTTCCACAAATTCGGTCTCACTCGCCCCTGTGGGAATGAAATATTCTTTGAAACTGCTCATGACGCACCCCCTTACAAGTAGGAAATGTCTATGCCCGCTTGTTCGATTTGTCCGAGCAGTTTTTTGCTGCAAATGGCGGTGACGCAAATGGTCTCCTCATATTCCACAGCTTCGACCTTGGATTCACGGTAGAGCATGTCCATAAAACTGCCCTTGTCATAGGGCAATTTCAGCAAAACTTTGTGGTATGCCTTGTCCAAATGCCCCGCAATCAGTGTGCGCAGGTCGTCCAGACCCTCGCCCGTCATGGCGGAAATGGAGACAATATTTTCCCCGTGGGGCTTGATGTCGCCCACGAAAATATCCGCCTTGTTGAAAATCTCAATGCGGGGGGTCTGCTCTGCGCCCAGCTCGATGATGAGGCGGTCGACCACGTCGGCTTGCTGTTGCCATTCGGGGTTGGAAGCGTCGATGACGTGCAGGAGCAAATCCGCAAATTTCAATTCCTCCAAGGTCGCCTTAAAGGCGGAGACCAAGTGGTGGGGCAGTTTGCGGATGAAACCGACCGTGTCGGAGAGCAGAACGGTGCAAGTATCGGTGAGTTCCAGCGAGCGGGTGGTGGTGTCTAGGGTGTCAAAAAGACGGTTGTTGGCGGCAATCCCCGCCCCAGTCAGGGCATTGAGCAGGGTGGATTTGCCCGCATTGGTGTAGCCGACAATCGCCACAACAGGCATTTCGTTTTTCGTGCGTCTCTCTCTCTGCACGGCACGGACACGACGCACTTCTTCCAGTTCTTCCTTGAGCTTGGCGAGCTTTCTGTGGATGTGTCGGCGGTCGGTTTCGAGCTGGGTTTCACCTGGCCCTCTCGTGCCGATGGGCGATTTCCCGCCCGAAGCGGTTTGACGCACCAAGTGCTTCCACATGCCCGTCAGACGGGGCAGGAGGTATTGGTACTGGGCAAGCTCGACTTGCAAGCGACCCTCTTTGGTCTTGGCACGCTGGGCGAAAATATCCAAAATCAAACCCGACCTGTCCATGACCTGCACCCCGATGTCTTCCGTAAGAACACGCAACTGAGAGGGGGAAAGGTCGTTGTCAAAGAGAATGAGGTCGGCTTCCTGCATTTCTGCCAGTGCTTTGACCTCCTGCACCTTGCCCTCCCCGATGAAGGTACGGGGGTCGGGGCTTTGGCGGTTTTGCAAGACCATCCCGTGGCAACTGCCCCCCGCCGTTTCCAAGAGGGCGGCGAGTTCTTCCATGGTGGTTTCGGTGGCATTCCAATCTTCATCGAGATTGCCTGCGTTCAGACCGACCAAAATGGCACGGTTGATTTCTTTGGTACGCTGTTCTATCATAAAAAAATGACCTCCTCTGTGCGGGCGGGTTTGTTTTTCTGTCTTATGCCTTTGCCAGAATTTCCACAATTTCCGCAATGTACATGCGGTGATAGTCTTGGTTGGGATAGGTCTCCTGCTCGATTTTGGCATCTAAGAAGCCCTCGGGCTGGAAATCTTGCTGATAGAGCTTGCGACAGACCAAGACCAATTCTGCCTCTGAAAACGTGGGGCTGGTTTCGTTCAAAAACAGGGGAGTCAGCCCGCTTTCTGCGATTTTATCGCCATCTCGCCCGCTTTTCGTGCCCAAAAGTTTCAAAGTGTCTCGGCATTCTTCCCCGAAAAAGGAGAGGGTGAAGGTCTCCTCACGCTCCAAAAATTCCAAGGTGTAGCGTTGTGGGCGAATATAAATGGTGGCAACTTTTTTATGAAAGAGCACACCCAAGCCACCCCACGAGGCGGTCATGGTATTAAAATCGTGTTCCCTTCCTGCACTGACCAGCATCCAGCGTTTGCCGATGAGGGAAAACACATCTTCTTGAATTTCTCTGGCTTTGATGGGTGTCAACATAAAACATACCTCCAAAATCAAGCAATCATATCAGTTGCTGTTATTGTATGCGGAAAAAAAGATTCTAAAACAAGGAAAAACCCGTGCCAATGACAGCACGGGTTCACACTTGGTGGGATTAGTTAAGACCAAACTTCTTATTGAAGCGGCTGACACGTCCGCCAGTATCTACCATCTTCTGCTTTCCGGTAAAGAAGGGGTGACACTTAGAGCAAACTTCTACTCTGATGTCCTTCTGTGTGGATTTCGTTTCAATCGTGTTACCGCAAGCACATCTGATGCTGGTCTGCTCGTACTTGGGATGGATACCTTCCTTCATGCGTGGTCACCTCTTTCTGTGTGTAAATTAAAAGCACGGGGTGAGAAAATCTCAAAACCACCGCAACGCATCTCATATGATACCACCTTTTGCGTAGAAATGCAACTGTTTTTTTGAATTTTTTTGAAACTATGCGTTTCGCATATCCACACCATATTCTGCCCCCAAAAACCAGACAATTTGCCGTAAAACGGGCTGTCCCGTCAAGCGTTCGAGCACTTTGGCATAGGCATTTATCTGTGGGCGGTAGCCCTCGGCGGTTTTTTCTGCGTTCTCCTGCGTGACAAAATTGCTTTTGAAATCAATGAGCGTGATGCCGTCCGCTTCCGCAAACCAGCAATCAATGACACCCTGAAACAGCACCTGTTCGCCCGTTTCTGCCAGTTCTGCGTGGTAGTCCTCGGCGGGCAGAAGCATGGAAAAGGGAAATTCTCGGTGGACACGCTCTGCCTCTTGCAGACGCTGACCCAAATCCGACTGACAGAATTGGAGCAATTTCCAAGAGGAGATGCTCTGGGCTTCCTGTGCGGTCAAATAGTGTTTCTCCTGCAAGCGGGCGATTTGTGCCTCGATTTGGGCAAGGGTCTTGCTCTGGGAAAAATCCAAATGTTGCAGGGCGGTGTGCAGGGCAGTACCCCGCTGGGCGGGGGTCAAGCCCTGTTCTTCCGTGGCAAAACGGGGTGTACGAAACAGTTCCCCCAGAGGTATTTCCCCCTCGGTTTGGGCAAATGTCTCCCGCTGTATCAAATCCGTGGCGGTCAATTTCGCCTGTACACGGGACAAGCCCGCATGCGGATAGACCCAGCACAAACGCTCGGCGAGTGCTGTCTCATGCAGGGGGGCAGTGCCCAGTTGGGCTTCGGTGCGTTTTTCTGCCAAGGGCTTGCCCTCGGCGAGCGTACCCGTATGATAGACAATCTGCCAAGCTCTGCCCAAGTGCTTCTTGGCAGGGTCGCTGTCCATCTGGGCAACGTCACGCAAGACCTTTCCCTCTGGACGCAACATGGCAGAAAACAAAATCCACTGCCCCACACTGCCACAGCGTGCCAAAATGCTGGGGGCAAGAGGCGAGGCGAGAGACGATGCCAATTGTTTCAATTCGTTTTCGCTGTGTTGCAGGGTGTGTACCAGCATCAATTTTTCTTTCGCACGGGTCATGGCAACATAGAGCAAACGCATTTCCTCTGCGAACAGCTCCCGCTTGAGCTGGTGGGCGATGGCGACACGGGGCAAAGTGGGGTAGCGTATGTCCCGCTCGTTGTCTCTGCCCTCCGCCCCCAAGCCATAGGCAGGATGAAACAGCATGGGTTTTTTCATGTCCTGCAAATTGAAGCGTTTGGACAGCCCGCACAAAAACACCACGGGAAACTCCAGCCCCTTGGATTTGTGGATACTGAGCACCTGTACGCCCGCTTGCTCCTGCACCCCTGCGCCCAGAAGCCCACGGTCTTTTTCCTGCTCCTGTGCCAAATAGAATAGGAAGCGGAACAAGCCCCGATAACCCGCCCGCTCAAAGCGACATGCCAAATCATAGAGGGTCAACAGATGGGCTTGTCGCAGCTCACCCGCTGGCATCTGGGCAAAGACCTCCAGAGCGTCGGTCAAATCAAAGAGCTTCCACAAGAGGGCATGACAGCTCAAATCCACCGCCTCAAAACGGAGTTGTTCCAACTGTTCGAGGAAATGCACACAACGGCTGTCCCCCTTTTGGGCAGCGGCACAGAGTGCATCGTAGATATCGCCCCCGCCCGCCAGACGCAAGTTTGCCAAGTCCTCCCCATCAAAGGCATAGAGGGGCGAGTGCAACACCGCCAGCAGGGGTACGTCCTGTCTGGGGTTGTCGATGATTTGTAAATAGGAGAGCAAGACCGCAATTTCTGTGGACTGGAAAAAATCATCTTCCACACTGCTGTGGCAGGGAATGTTGAGGCTTTGCAGGGCTTTGACGTAGGTGGGCAGAACACGACTAGGCGAGCGGAGCAAAATGACAATATCTTCTGCCTGCACGGGACGTGTGCCCCCCTGCCCATCGGAAACAAGAAAGCCCTCTCTCAGCATATCCGCAATGCGTTTTGCCACAAAACGGGCTTCCATGGCGGTGTGGGAGACTTTGCCCCGCTTGTCCTGTTCTGGGTCGAGATATAAGACATGAAATTCCGTCTCATAGCCCGCACCTTCTGGGAATGTGCCCCCAGCGTAGAGGGCTTCTTGCTCGGTGTATGCCATTTCGCCCATGTCCTCGGACATGATTTGATAGAACAAAAAATTCACGGCATCGAGCACTTCGGGACGGGAACGGAAATTTTGAGAGAGCAAAATTTTTCGGCTTTCGCCTGCAATTGCCCGCTCGTAGGGCATGAAATATTGGTACTTCCCCAGAAAAATGCTGGGGTCAGCCAGACGAAAACGGTAAATGGATTGCTTGATGTCCCCCACGAAAAAGAGATTTTCCGCATCTTGGGACAGGGCAGAAAAAATATCATTTTGGACTTTGTTGGTGTCCTGATATTCATCTACCATGATTTCCGCAAAACGCTTGCCCGTCTGGCGGGCAATTTCTGTGGGCTGACCCGCACTGTCCACCAAAAGCGACAGGGCTTTGTGTTCTAGGTCGGCAAAATCCAAGAGGTGTTTGCGCTGTTTCACCGCTTCGTAGGTCTCGGCAAAGTCCTCTACCAAATCCAAAAGGGCATACATGGCGGGCAGGAGGGCTTGCATGTCCGCCAAAAGCACTTCACTTGTCCCCCAGAAGAATTTCCCCAAGTCTTCCATTGCCTCTTTGCAACGGTCGCGCACCCGCTTTACCTGCGTTTGCAAGTCGACATTTTCACAGTTCCGCACGATTTTCAGCCGTGGAAAGGGAATGGGAAAGGCACTTTGCATCTCGTCCCAAGTCGTGCAGAGGCTGGCATCCACCAGTGCATTATATGTGCCCTCGAAACTTGCACCGTAGACTTGGAGCTGTTCATCTTCCTGCACCGCTTCGCAACTGTCCTGCATCTCTCTTTGCCAGTAGGCGAGTTCTCGTTTGACATGTGCAAAAAGCAGTTTCCCCCACGGGGTTTTTGCCACATCTGTTATGCCCGTCAGTGCCAAGGTGTCTTTTTGTGTCTGCAACCAAGCGAGCGGGTCGGGGTGACTTTGCACCTTTGCGTAGACGTCCATCACAATATCCAAGAGACGTTGGTCGTCCCGCCCTGCGGAGAGCACATCCAAAAGCTGGGCGAAGTCGCCCTCTGTGTCCATCTGCTCGTAGCGGGCTTCGATGCAATCCCGCAGGGCTTCTTCCATCAAAACCACCGCCTGACTCTCCTCACAAAGCACAAAATCCACGGGCAGAGACAGGCTGTGCCCCCATTCCCGCAGGAGACTGCTGCAAAAGGCATGGATGGTGGAAATTTGTGTGCGGTAGAGCAAAATGCCTTGTCGTTGCAGGTGGCGATTTTCTGGGTCGTTTTGCAGACGCTCTGCCAGCGTGCGTCCAATGCGTAAACGCAATTCTTCCGCTGCCGCCTTGGTGAAGGTGATGATTAAAAACTGGTCAATGGACAGGCCATCTTTGTCAATGCGGTCGATGAGGCGGTCGACCAAGACACTGGTCTTGCCCGAGCCCGCCGCCGCTGCGACCAAAAGTGTCCCGCCACGGTTGTCAATGACCGCCTGTTGTGCCTGCGTTCTCTGCATCGTTCTCTCCCCTTTCCCCGTGTTTTTCCTCTAATTTCCCCCAAAATTCTCCCTGCTTCATGCTGGGTATGGGGCGGTAGGTATCGTCCCCCACGGTCTCATCAAAATGACAGGCTTGCCGATAGGGACAGTACAAACAGGCATTTTGCTGTTCACTTTTCCAGTAGGGGTCAGCCTGTAATTTCCCCTTTTGGATGCTGTGGCACAAGTCCTGCAAGACGGCGGTGGTGTGGGCTTTGAGCAAACGGAATTGGTCTTGTGTGGTCAGGGCTTCGCCCGCAACACCCCCTTTTTTCTTCACAAATTTCATGGGCAAAAAGCGGGGGTAGCGGGGATTTTGGGGGTCTTCTAGGGCATCCAAGACAGAGGGATTGTCCAAAAACAGCCCCTGCCGCTGCAGTTGCTTTTCCACCGCCTGCAAACGACTTTCTTCGGGCATGTCCCGACTGCCAGAGAGCACCGCCTCACGGGCGGGCAAATAGCAGACCCCCGCAGGGGCGGGCTGTTTCCCCGCAAAGAGCTTGCTTTGTTCCTCCAGTGCAAAGGCATAGAGCAGAAGTTGCAAACCCCTGCCGTGCCAGACCTCGGCAAAATCAAAGTGTTTTTTGCCCGTCTTGTAGTCCACCACTTTGAAATAGACCCGCTCGCCCTGCACCCAGACATCCACACGGTCGACACTGCCTGTGATGTGGAGGGTGCTTTCTCCTGCTTGCAGGGAGACGGGGGGCACATCCTGTCCCCCTCCGAAACGCAATTCAAAAAACAAGGGTTCAAATTGGGAATGGCGCAACTCGTCTATGACATTTTGCACCACGGCAAAGACGGTTTTTTCCAGACGCAAAAACAGATAGCGAAAGCGTGCCGATTGCTGTTCCAGATTTTCAAGGCGTTCGGCAATGTACTGTGCAATGACCGCACGGGTCAGGCTCTGTAAATCCTCGGTGGAAATGCGCCGCAAAATGCCTTTCTTCTGGCAGTGCTGTAAAACCTTTTCTAATATATAATGTAGAAACGTGCCGTACTCTGGGGCATGAAAACCCGCTTCCCGTCTGGGTTTTGCCTGCATGCCGTACTGCAAAAAATAGGAAAATTGACAGGACTGGTAGCGGTCAAGACGGGAGGCAGAGAGCGTCAGTTGCTTGCCGTAGAGCTGTTCTACATGCACAGGGCTGAGTGTACCTCTTTGCCAAGTGCTTGCCGTGCGGAGGGCTTGTGCATAGCTTTCATATCTGCCCCCCGCCTGAAAAAACGCTTGCAAGCCTTCCTCTGCCAGTGCCAGACGTTTGAGCGTGCTGGG
>CAZSWQ010000061.1:0-10108 GCA_964611025.1 uncultured Ruminiclostridium sp. | reverse complement strand
CTCCCCGCAGGAAGAAATGCTCGCCTTTGCCCAAATCCAAGCCGACCTCATCATCGCAGGAGCGAAAAAAGAAGCGGAAGAATATCTCGCTTCCACCCGCGCCAGCATGGAAGAAGAATTAGAGCAACACCGTGCAGCCGCCCGTGAAGACGGCTACCGCCAAGGTTATGCCGAGGGGTTGGAGCAAGCTGCTCTGGCGAACCAGCGGAAGCGCGAACAACTTGCCGAACAAATGGGGAGCGAGGTACAACGCTTTTTAGACCGTGTTTCCCAAGCACAAGATACCCTCATCGAACAGACCCAAGGCGAATTGTGCGAGCTGTCCATTGCCATTGCGGAAAAAATTGTCCGTGTCAGCTTGAAAAACAGCGGGGAGGTCATCGCCCGCATGATAGCCCGTGCCACGGAAAAAATGCGTCGCAAAGAATGGGTACACATTTATATTGCCGCCTGCGACACCAAGAGCTTTGCACAAGTGCCCCCGCACCTCACCGCCTCACTCTATTCCCTCTCTGACCAAGTGAAAATCATGCCCATTGCAGACGAGGAATCGGGCACTTGTATGATAGAAACCCCAGACGAAATCATTGATGCCAGCGTCTCCACCCAGTTTTCCAACATCCGTGATGCCCTCTCTGATGCCTATATCCAAGACAAAGACTCCTTTGTCATCCCAAGGAGTTGAGACCTTATGTTTCATGAATACATTCCCCTCTTGCAAAACACCGAGACCTTCAGCCGCACGGGCAAAGTCGAAAACATCATCGGCATGTCCATCACCGCTTCGGGTGGACGGGCTGCCGTTGGGGACATTTGTCGCATCTACAATCGGGAATCGGGCACGCAGGTCATGGCGGAAGTCGTCGGGCTGAAAGGAGAGCACATTCTCCTCATGCCCTATGCCAGCATGAATGGGCTGTCTTCGGGCAGTTTTGTCCGCAACACCCACCGCCAACTCAACATCCCCATGGGGCACTTCCTGCGGGGGCGTATCATCAACGCACTGGGGCAACCCATCGACGAATTGGAAGAAGCCTTTCCCAAAGGAAACAACTGCTCCATTGAGGGGCAATACATCAACCCCATTTCCCGCCCGCCCGTCCGTGAACGCATGGAGTTCGGTGTCAAAGCCATTGACAGCTTTTTGACCATCGGCAAAGGACAACGTATCGGGATTTTCGCAGGCTCTGGTGTCGGCAAAAGTACCCTCTTGGGTATGATTGCCAAGAATGTCAAAGCCGATATCAACGTCATTGCACTGGTCGGGGAGCGTGGGCGAGAAGTTCTGGAATTTGTCCAACGTGATTTGGGCGAAGAAGGCATGAAACGCTCCATTCTCGTGGTCGCCACCAGCGACCAGCCCGCCATGCTCCGCATGAAATGCCCCTCTGTAGCGACGGGCATTGCCGAGTATTTCCGTGACCAAGGGCTGGACGTGCTCCTGATGATGGATTCCCTCACCCGTTTTGCCATGGCACAACGTGAAATTGGGCTTGCCGTCGGTGAGCCACCCGTCGCCCGTGGTTATACCCCCTCCATTTATGCCGAAATGCCCAAATTGCTCGAGCGGGCGGGCAAATTCAAAAAAGGCTCGATTACAGGGGTGTATACCGTATTGGTCGAGGGCGACGACACCAACGAACCCATTGCCGACACCGTCCGTGGGATTTTAGATGGGCACATCGTCCTCTCCCGTAAGCTCGCCAATGCCAACCACTTCCCCGCCATTGATGTCAGTGCAAGCATTTCCCGTCTCATGAACGACCTCGTCTCCCCAGAACACCACCAGCTTGCCTCCCGCATCCGTGACATTCTCAGCGTCTATGAAAAAAATGCCGACCTTGTCGCCATTGGGGCATACAAGGCGGGCACAAACCCCAAACTGGATTTTGCCCTCTCCAAACTGGATGCCATCAACGATTTCCTCCAACAAGACACCCGTGCCTCGTTCAGCTATGAGGAATGTTTGCACATGCTGGGTGAAATTTTTGTTTGACTTGGGCTATCGAGGACGCCAGCCTTTGCGGGCTGTCGAGGACGCCAGCCCCTACGAGGGAAGACAAACAGGAGCGTGAAACTCAATGAAAAAATTTCAATTCTCCTTGGAAAGTGTCCTGACCTACAAGCAAAGTGCGCTCGATGCCGTGCAGACCGAATATGCCACTGCCTTGGCAAAAGTCGTGCAACAAGAGCAAATGCTCCAGCGTGCCGAAGCAAAATATGCCGCCATCAATGCCGAATACCTAGAAGAACAGAGTCTTGGTATGACCATTGCGGCGGCGATTTCCTACCAAATGGGGCTATCCGTGGCGGAAAAAGCCATTGCTCTGGAGCAAAAAAAACTCTCCGCCGTCAAAATAGAAGCAGATGCCGTCCACCGTCGGCTGGTCGCCTCTAAAATTGAGACCTCCTCTCTGGATTTGCTCCGTGAAAAAAAATTGAATTCCTATCGCAAGGACATCCAAAAACAAGACGAACTGATGATAGAAGAACTTTTCGGTTCGCCACGCACAGAAAATGCACTGACCCTCTGAGAATACTACCCAAACGAGGATATTTGTGCTATACTATGCTTGTTCTTATCTTTTTAGGAGGTGATACCCCGTGTTTGTCCCAACGATGATGCCCCAGTGGAACATGAACCCCATGCAGAGCACCCCCACATCTTCCCGTGAATCCAGTCAGGATTTCCAAGAGTTGCTCCAGCGCAAACAGACCCCCAAGGAGGAAAATCCCAGCCCTGAAAAACAGGAAGACCCCAAAAGCAAAGAGCCACAGGAAACCCAAGAACAGGAGGGCATCGCAAAACCCGCCCAAACCCAAGAAGAAACCAGCACCGCCCCAGAAGAACTGCCCGAGGAACATCCCCTTGCACAATCGCTCCTCGCCAGCCTCTTTGTGGCAAATCCTGTCCTCGTGCAGACCGTGCAAGCACCCAGCACAGAAGTCGCAACACCCCAGACCCCCCTGCAATGGAACACCCAAACGCAGGGACGCAACATCCAAACCCTCGACGTGCAACAGCTCGCCCCCGTCGACCCCAGCACCCAGACGCAATTACTGGGCAAGGCAACACCCCAACCCCAACAAGGTGAAGTGTTCGCACAGACCATGCAAACCCAAACCCAAGCCCAAGCCCAAACCCAAGCCCAGACCCAAGCCACTGTGGAAATGTCTTTGACCCAAAATGCCACAGGCACACAGAGCCAAATCCAAGAATCCCCCGTTTTGGCAGAAGGTGAGGACGAGGTCAGCGTACTGCTCCAGCAGAGTGCCAGCAAACCCGTATTTGCCCAAACCGAACACATGCCCGTGAAAGTCGGTCAGACACCCGTCTTGCAGAGCAATCAGCCCGATTTCCCCCAGCAACTCACCCAGCACATCCAAAGTGCCAGCCAAACGGGGCAAGATACCCTCATTTTGCAATTGACCCCCGCCCACTTGGGACAGGTCACTGTCGCAATGACCCACAGCGAAAATGGTACGCTCCAAATCGTCCTGCACACCAGCAACGAAACTGCACAGAATCTCTTGCGGGAACATGCTGGTGAACTTGGCTCTCTCCTGCGTCAGAGCAATCAAACCCCCGTTTCCGTGGAAGTCCCACAAGCCCAGACCGATGCCTTCCGTGAGCAACAGGAACAGCAAAAGGGACAGGGACAAAACCAGCAACAACAGCAAGCCGAACAGGAACAAGAGGATTTCCTCGACCAACTGCGTTTGGGTCTCATCCCAGAAACACCCGAAGACAGCCCCGCATGAAAGGAGTAAGCTGACATGAACGGCTTTGATATTGCCCAATCCGCCTATGCCAATCCCAAAACCACTGCCACCCAAGCCTCTACCCCCTACAACCCCAATCAGTCCGTATCCAAAGCAGGTCAGACCACCTTGGATTTGGACGATTTCCTGCAACTCATTGTCGCCCAATTCCAAAACCAAGACCCCGAAAATGCCGCCGATACCTCCGAAATGATGGACACCATGATGAACATGACCGTCATGCAGGCGATTACCAATGTCACCGATGCGACCTCCATGCTCTATACCTCCTCTCTGGTCGGCAAAGAAGTCACCATCGGACAGTATGGCAAGAATGGTCTGGAAGAAATTGTCGGTACGGTCACTGCTTCGGGAACGTACAACGGCAAGCCCGTCATTTTTGTCGATGATGTGCCCTACAACGTCAGCGACATCATGGCAGTCGGTCGTCTGCCTCAGGAAAAAACCGAAGCCAAGCCCGAAACCAAACCTGAAACACCCCCCAGCACCAACACCGAAACAAAGCCTGAAACAAAGCCTGAAACCACCACCCCCATGGAAACCGTTGGGTGATGGCTATGATTGGACGCATCGGGAATAAACCCCCTCCGCCCCAAGCAAAGTCCCCCAGCGATATGCCGAGCCCTCAGGGAAACGCTTCTTTCCAAGACGTCCTCTCGCAAGGTGCAAAAGTCGGTTTTTCCAAGCACGCCATGCACCGTGCCGAACAGCGGGGCATTGCCATCAATGAAAATCTGCTCTCCCAGCTCGATGCCTCTTTGGAAAAAGCCCAAGCAAAAGGTGCGAAAAACATCCTCGCCTTTGATGCCAACCGTGCTTTTATTGTGAATGTCCCCAACTGTCGGGTCATCACCGCCCTTTCCCAAGAGGAAATGAAAGAAAATATGTTCACCAACATTGACGGTGCCATCATCCTCTGAGCAAGACACACAAGGCAGGACCTTCGGGATGCCTTTGGAATGCGTCCGATTGACGCTTCCCCCCCTTGGATGACACACTGTCCCATTTGAAAGGAGTCCTTTCCCATGACAGGTGCTATGTATGCCGCCATCTCTGGCATGAAGTCCCACATGAACAAGCTCAACGTCATCGGTAACAACGTCGCCAACGTCAACACCTTCGGCTACAAGTGTTCCCGTACCACCTTCAAAGAATCTCTCTACACCAACGTCCGTTCTGGTACGGACGGCACCGCAACCGTCGGTGGGATAAACCCCGCCCAAATCGGTTACGGCTGTAACATCGGTACGATTGACCTCGATATGAGCACCAAGAACTATGTGCCCACGGGTGTCAACCTCGACTGTATGATCAACGGCGACGGCTTTTTCATCGTCGGCGACAAGCCCGGTATGAACGCTGATGGTGTCATGGACATCTCTGACCCCAAAGAACTCAATTTGACCCGTGTCGGCAATTTTACCTTTGATTCCAACGGCTACATGGTCGACGGCTATGGCAATGTGGTCTATGGTTTTGTCACCTCTGCTGGGGAAGTGGCAGACGACGGTACTATCACGGTCGGTGCTACTCCTGGTCTGACCGATAAGGAAGACCCTCTCATCAGTACCCAACTCGCCCCCATCCGTCTGCCTTTGGCTGCCGTAGGCGACCTCACTGCCACCCCACCCATCAAGCCTGGTACTGCCATCTATCCTGGGGTATCAGGTACAGGACAAAATCAATATGCCGGCGGTCTGCCTGTCACTGGCGACACCGTGGCGGTCAACATTGACTCCGTCAGTGTGGACGGCGAGACAGGCAAGGTCACTGGGGTCAACAATGCCACGGGCGAACCCATTGTCATTGGCTACATTGCCATTGCCAAGGTCGCCAACCCCAACGGTGTCACCCATACCCAAGGCCCTTACTATAAGGCAGCAGAGGGTGCAGGCGAATGCAACGCCGCTTCCATTGGCGGGATTCTGGACGGACGTTTTCTGAACAATCAAGCAGCCGATGCCGATGGCGCACAGCCCATCTTCAGCACGGGTGGCACAAACCTCATCACCAACGGGCTGGAATCCTCTGGTACAGACATTGCGACGGAATTTTCGGAAATGATTTCCACCCAGCGTGGCTATCAGGCAAACACCCGTATCATCACCGTCACCGACAGTATGCTGGAAGAATTGGTCAACATCAAACGCTAAACCATCGCATACATAGGGGGCTAGGGTGGGCGCAGAGCCTGCCCTGCCCCGTCCTGAAGAGGAGAAAAGAGGCTTTTTTTATGATTATCTTAACCAAAATGAACCATGAGCGTTTTTTGATGAACCATTTGCAAATTGAGTGCATCGAAACGATTCCCGAATCTAAAATAGTCATGATGAACCATGACTATTTCCTCGTTGTGGAGACCGTTGACGAAATCATCGAAAAAATCGCCGCCTACAACGCCAAGGTGCGTGATATTTACCGTGAAATTACCATCGTTGATAAACGATAGGACGGCGTGAGGGCAGGCAGGAAGCCACCCTTCCCACCCGCCCCACAAGCACGCACATACAGAAAGAAAAAAACAATTCCCCTGGCAGTGCCGAGGGGCATACAAGGGGGATTTTCGTGAACATTACATATATCATTGGTACGGTACTCGCAATTGCCGCTATGTTATTCGGCATGATTTTGGATACCTCAAACGGTTTTGGCATCAAAGTGGAAACCCTTACACAATTTGCTGACCCTGCCAGTATTTTTATTGTGGTCGTCTGTACCCTTGCGGTCATTGTTGCCAGCTTCCCCGCTTCGATGCTGAAAAACATCCACAAGCATTTCTCCATCATGTTGCATGTCAAACGAAACGACCCTTTGCTCTACATCGACCAGCTGGTCGACTTGGCAACTGTCGCCCGTAAAAACGGTCTGCTCGCTCTGGAAGAAAAAGCCACTGAACAGGAAGACCCCTTTTTCAAACAGGCAATCATGCTCATTGTTGACGCAAACGACCCCGATAAAGTCCACAGTATTCTGATGAACGACATCGAGGTCACTTCAGGACGGCATGATTTGGTCATCGGCATGTATGAAAAAGCCTCCGCCGTCTCCCCTGCCTTCGGTATGGTCGGTACGCTCATCGGTCTCATCAAAATGCTCAATAGTATGGACCCCTCCTCTGGCGGTAACATCGGTAAGGATATGAGCATTGCGCTGATTACCACGCTCTATGGTTGTATCCTTGCCCACGTAGTTTTTACCCCCATTGCCACAAACCTGCGCATGCGTGACGAAGAAGAAATCCTCTGCCGTATGATTATCGTCGAAGGCATCCGCTCCATTCAGTCGGGTGAAAATCCCAAGTTCCTGAAAGAAAAGCTTTTGACCTTCATGACCCAAGAACAGCGTAACCAAGCTTTGGGTGAAGAAGGCGGCGGCGGTGGCGGTAAGAAAAAGAAGTCGAAAAAAGAGAAATAAATCAAGGTTTGGGGGTTTTGTTCATGGCACTGAAGAAAAAAAAATCAGAGGGTGGCGGCGCAAACTGGATGGACACCTATGGCGATATGGTCACCCTGCTTTTGTGCTTCTTCGTTCTGCTCTACTCCATGTCCACGATTGACATCCAAAAATGGGAGGCAGTGGTGCAGAGTTTCAATCCAGATGCCATTGACACGCCCACCGAAACCCCAGGGTCAGATGGTATCGTTGCTGACCCCGTGGAACAAAAGGAAATCGAGGAAGTCATTGACACCCTCTATGAGGAATTGAAACAATACACCGAAGAACAACAGGCACAAGAACAAATCGAAGTCACCCGTGGCGAGGGCTTTGTCTTCCTCTCCATGAACAACAGCGTCTTTTTTGCAGGCGACAGCTATCAGTTGCTCCCGCAAGGGGCGGCAGTGCTCGATGACCTCTCTGTTATTTTGGAAAAGGCGAGCAATTCCATTGATGAAATCCGCATCATGGGGCACACCGCACAGGCAACGGGCAACGAACCCAACAACCCTGCCACTGACCGCTTCCTCTCCTCCAATCGCTCTGTGACCGTGCTCTTGCACCTGCAAGAAAAACACTTCATTGACCCCGCGCGTCTGGTCAGTGCGGGCTATGGACAGTGGCGACCCATTTCCAGCAATGCCACTTCCCAAGAACGTGCCCGCAACCGCCGTGTAGAGTTTATCATTGCGGGCAAAGACGTGGAGAGCAACATGGGTGACAGCATCACCAAGTATTACAGCATGCGTGAAACACCCAGCCCTGTTGAGCCTGCACCCGCCCCTGCAACCGCTCCATAACATTCCATTTTGAAGAAAGAGGGTGCGCTCACCCATGGCAGAAGTCTTATCTCAAAATCAAATTGACGCCTTGCTCAGTGCTGCCCTCAGTGGCACAATGGACTTACAAGGAGAAGATGAAAACCAAGCCGAAAAATACCGCAAATATAATTTCCACTCTCCCCGTAAGTTCACCAAAGACCGTCTGCGTATTCTCAGCGGTATTTTTGACAACTACACCCGTGTACTCACGGGACGTATCAATGCCTTTTTACACACCAGCTGTGAAGTCGCCCTCTTATCCATCGAAGAACAACGCTACTACGATTTTTCCAATGCCCTCATTGAAGGGGATGTGGTCACAGTCGTACGCACCAAGTATCCAGACGACAAAATTGAGGAAACCCCCATTTTGCTCCATGCCAGCAAGTCCGTCCTCTTGAGTATGATAGACCGTCTGCTGGGCTGTATCGGTGACCCTGACAATGATTTGTCTATGGAATATACCTTGACCGATGTGGAGTTGAAATTGGGCGAAACCCTCTTTCGCCATTTTATTTCTCTACTTGGGAGCAGTTGGGAAAGCTATATGCCCCTGCAATTTAGCTTTCATCGCATCGAACCAAACCCCACACTGGTACAGCTCATCAGTATGGATGATACTGTTGTCATTGTCGAAATTGAATTGAAATTTCCCAACTGTCAAGGGCGATTGAATCTCTGTCTGCCTGGAACGCTGTTGGCGAATTTCTTCGCCCATATCACCAAGCACAATGTCCTAACCCGTGGGCAGGCAGACGACCAATCGGAACATATCTTCTCCTCCATCCGTCAATCGGATTTGGAATTGGTCGCCCAGCTTTGCACCACACAAATCCAACTCAGTGACCTCTATTCGCTCAGTGTGGGCGATATCATTCAGCTCAACCGTCCCAAAACTGCCCCCGTCTATATCAATATTGGCAACCGTAGGTGGTTCGAGGGAACAATGGGTGTCTATAAAGAACACCTTGCCATTAAAATCCAGCAATCCTATAAAAGCCAAGAAGGAGACGTAAATACGGATGGGAACTAATGTGTTCAGTCCAATGGCTCTGGACGCCATTGGCGAAATTATGAATATCAGCCTTGGCTCGTCTGCCACCGCTGTGTCCAACATGCTGGAGCATCGTGTCGATATTTCCACCCCAAAGGTGTCCATCATCCCCGCCACTGAGCTTGTATTGGGCGAGCTAGAGCCAGCGGTCGGGGTGGAAATCAAATACGTTTCGGGGCTGACGGGCAGTAACTTCATGCTCCTGAAACGAGAAGACGTCCGCACCATTGTCGACATTTTGCTCGGTACGGAAACCCCCGACGAGGAATTTGAACTCAATGAACTGACCATCAGTGCCGTTTGTGAAGTCATGAACCAAATGATGGGGGCGGCCTCTACTGCTTTATCCGACTTTTTGGGTAGACCCATCAACATTTCCACCCCCCAATCCTTTGCCCTCGATAACTTTGAGGAAATCAAAGCCGAACTTTTCCCGCCCGCCATGGGCAATCTGGTGGTGGTACGCTTTTTGCTCATCATCGAAGGGTACATGAAAAGTGAATTCCTGAACATCGTCTCTGTTGATTTGGCAAAAGACCTCATTCGGGATTTCAACTTGGAAGACAACTTCGAGCCAGATGCCTCCAACCCCAGTGACCAAGGCATTGCCCTCAGCCAAGATGAGATTGAAAAATTGATGGCGGGCAATACCTTCCAAAATCCGCTCATCCCAGACGACGACCCCATGACACCACCGCCCTCCTTGCCCACCGACGGTCTGCTCTCTCAGGCAGAGCTAGACCAACTCAAGGAGATGAATACCCCCGATGCACCACCTGAACCTGCACCTGCACCTTCGGGTGGGAAAATGTCTCAGGAGGAAATCGAAGCACTGCTCGCAGGGGGCTTACCCGATGCACCTGCTGAACCTGAACCTGCACCTTCGGGTGGGAAAATGTCTCAGGAGGAAATCGAAGCACTGCTCGCAGGGGGCTTACCCGATGCACCTGCTGAACCTGAACCTGCACCTTCGGGTGGGAAAATGTCTCAGGAGGAAATCGAAGCACTGCTCGCA
>CAZSWQ010000060.1:0-10181 GCA_964611025.1 uncultured Ruminiclostridium sp. | reverse complement strand
GTCTGCTCTCCTTGGGCTTGCGGGGGGGCGGGGGCATTTGGTTGGGACGAGTGGCACGGGGCATGTGCCCCGTGTCTGTACGCCGTGGGGCGGGGTTCTCCCGACGGGTGATATAGGGGTCATAGCTCTCGTGACGCAAGGGGGCTTGTCGCTCATTGCGGGGGTGGGCATAGTCCTCTCGGCGGGGTGTTTGTGTATTGCGTGGCTCTCGAGAATAATCTCGTCGTGGCTCGGTACGACGCTGTTGTGGTGGTTCTTTGGGGGATTTCGGCAATCTCTTTCCATGTTGTTCCATACAGACCTCCTTTTGTCGTGCTCCTCCTGCACCAAAGCAGGGGGCAAGGGCATGTGCCCTTATATCATATATATCTGTTCTGTTTCGGTCAAAACGACATCCACCTTCTGGTCAAAGGCTTCGGCAGGCAAGCGGTCTTGCAAGAGCAAGTCCCGACAGAGTGCGACACGGGGTGCAAGACAGCCAGACAAATAGCGGTCATAATACCCGCCCCCTTGTCCCAGTCTCACCCCCAAACGGTCACACGCCAAGGCGGGCACAAGCACCAAATCCAAGTCCGCTTTTTCCAGAAGCTGTGCGCTTTCCGCTGGCTCTAAGATGCCATAGCGTCCTTGGATGAGGTCAGCCTCATCACAACAGAGGCGGGCTTCCATGATGCCCCCTGCCAGCGAGCGGGGCAGGGCAAGGCGTTTGCCCCGTGCCCAGAGGGCTTCCAAAAGCGCGCCTGTCTGAATTTCCCGTCCAATGCCCCGATAGAGAAAGATGGTCTTTGCCTTCTCTACTGCGGGCAGGGACAAAAAGCGTTCCAAGAGCAAGGCATCGGAGGCTTGCAAGTCCTGAGGGTCTTCTTCTGCCAGTACGGCACGCAATTCCGTACGCAGGTATTGTTTTTGTTCTGCTATCGTCAAGGCATGTTCTCCTCACACAAATAGGGCAAAATGCTCGCCCAAATCTCCTCGTGTATGTCTGCAATCGTCCGCAAATTTCCCGCCCCATCCACACAGGAAATCACCAGCCAGCCCTCTTGTTGGGCAATCTCCAGTGCGGTTTCTCGACAGGATGCCAAATATTGTTTATCTTTTTCGTGAATATCCGTGGCATCGCCCCGCTGGGCAATCAAGACAACGGAGACTTCCGTGGGCAAATCCAAATAAATGACCAGTGTCGGGGCGGGCAGACCCATTTTATTGTATTCAAAATCCTGCAACCAAGTCAAATATTCTGCACGGGCTTCGCCCTGTAATTTTGCCGTTTGGTAGATGGCATTGGACGTCGTATAGCGGTCTGCCAAAAACAACGCCCCCGCCAGATAGTCCTGCTCCCAATCTTTTTTATAGGAAGCGTAGCGGTCGACGGCATAAAAGGCACTGGAAGCATAGGCATTCACGGCTTCGGGGTCTGTGCCAAAGTCGCCCCGCAGGTACATCCGTATCAGTGCAGAGGAGTCCTCTTGATACTGGGGAAAGGCAAGATGGCGGTGGGCATAGCCCTCTCGCCTGAGCCTCTCGCAGAGTGTTTGAAACTGCGTGGATTTTCCCGCACCGTCTGTGCCTTCCAATACCAGCAGTCTTCCCAATTTTTCTCTCATCCAACCTCAGTCCTTTCCCCTTGTTTTCCAAGCACTGAGCAAAAACAAAGGCAGTTTTGCCATGCGCCCAAAACGGCTGGGCTGGTGCAACAGACGGTAACACCACTCCATGCCCATCTTCTGCCAAATCTCGGGGGCACGTTGCACCTCTCCGCTGAACACATCCAGCACACCGCCCAGACCCAGCATCAATTTTGCACCCGTCGCTTCGCCACAAGTGCAAATCCATTTTTCCTGTTTCGGTGCGCCCAAGCAGACAAAAACCACATCCGCCTTTGCCTCTTTGATTTTGGCAATCACGGGTGCATCTTCCTTGAAATAACCGTCCTGTGTCCCGCAGATGACCAAGCGGGGGTAACGCTCCTGCAAACGCACGGCAGCTTTTTCCGCCACACCAGACTTTGCCCCTAGCAGAAAAAGACGCTCTCCCTGTTCTTCCATTTTGCCCAAGAGTGCCGTGGCAAAGTCTATGCCAGGGACACGCTGGGTCAGGTTTTTTTTCTGCAAACGTGCGGCATAAATGATGCCAATGCCATCGGGCAAAACCAAACTCGCCTCGTTGAGCAGTTTGCCATAGCTGGCATCTTCTCGTGCCAGATTCACAATTTCGGGGTTGGGCGTCACCACATAAGACAGCCCTTCTCGGCGCATCAAACGCTCCCCTTCCTGCACGGCTTCGGGCAAGGTCAAATTGTCAAATGCTACGCCTAAAATGTTGATTTTCAAAACGTCAACCCCATCCAATCTTTTTTGCTGATTTTTCGTATAGCGTGCTTTATTTTTGCACAATCTGCTTTATTCTATCATAATTTTCTGGCACTGTCCATTGGCTTTCGAGCGGGAGAGACGAGGCATACACAAAAAAACAGAGTGCCAAATGGCACTCTGTTTTGTCGATATTGTCCAGATGTCGTCAATCGTCGTCATCTTCCGTGCGGGGGTGGGCACTCAAAATGGCAGACTCCATATTCTTCCCATTGTGAAAGAGGGATTGCATTTTGTCGTCAATCGCTGCCAGCTCCTCGGCACATTCCTTCAAATAGGCGGATTTGATGGCACGGTCTTCATCGAGCACTTTATACAGAATTTCATGTTCCAAGCTCGCCCAAGTGTCCATGGCGACGGTGCGGATTTGCACTTCCACAGGGACGCTGATGCACCCACTGGACAGTTGCACGGGCACACGCAAGACAACGTGATAACTGCGGTAGCCGTTGGACTTGGGATTTTTGATGTAATTTCTGGTGCGGACGATATACATATCGCTGCGGTTGAGCAGTTCGGCAATGTAATAGACATCGTCAATATAACGGCAGACGACACGAATCCCCGCCAAGTCCAAAACATGTTCTTCTGCCATTTCCACGGTCACGGGCACATTGACCTTGCGCAATTTCGCCTCGATGCTCTCGACGGTTTTGATGCGGGACTCGATGTGGTGAATGGGATTATGCGTGGAACGTAATTTAAATTCATCGCTCCAAATGTCCATTTTAATTTTGACCATTTGAATTGCTGCATTATACACCTGCACTCTGCGAGACAATTCTTTGCGTTCTTTTTGGTCGAAAACGTATTTTACTTCTCGCTCTGTCATACCCTGACTTCCTTTCCCAATCATGCAATCTAAGGTAAGCTCATGAATCATCACAAGAATATTTTTAGTATTCTATTTTCATTTTACCCGTTCTGCCCAGCGTTGTCAAGAAATCTCTCTCCCTGCCAGCCAAGTGCAAATCTCTCCAAAAAGACAGAGAAATTTTTAGCTATCTTGCTCCTTTTCTTTACATTGCCCAAGAAATTTGTTAGGATAGATGAAAGGTGACCCAAACTGTCCCTTTTCATCAACGCAAAGGAGAACCCCAACTGTATGAAATACATTATGCGCCGTTTTGGAGCTGGGCTTTTGTCTCTGAGCCTGCTCTGCACTTCTGCCCTCGCCTCCTATGCTCTGGGCGATGAACTCCAAGAGTATCATGTGGCACTTGCCCCAGAGGCGACCTTACATACCCAACAATTTTGGAGCAATTCCCAAGCGGATTTGCGCACGGAACACTATATCTCTTACACCCCCCACGAGAGCCTCTCTCCCCGTGTCTCTTATGGGGCGGACATTCTGAACAAACAAACCCTCTCCTCCATGGCAAAGACTCTGGAAAACGAGGGCAAGCGTGTCCTCTCTGGCATCAATGGGGATTACTTTGTCATGGCCACGGGTGCGCCCTTGGGCATGGTCGTCACAGACGGTCAGCTCCGCTCCTCCTCGTCCTACCTCGAAGCGCTGGGCTTCACCGCCGACGGTACACCCTTCATCAGTAAACCCGCCCTGTCCATGATGGCGAATTTTGCGGGGGTCAGCCTGAAAATTGCCGACATCAACAAAGTCCGCAAAGACACAGGTTACTATCTCTACACCGCCGATTTTGCCGACAGCACCAAAAACACCGATACGGGTGTGGACGTCATCCTCGCCCCCGTGACAGAGGGCTTGGGTGAAACCGTCACCACTGCGGAGGGTGTTTCCCTCACCACCAGCGATACGCTCAAAATTGGGGGGCGTGTGCCCTGCGTGGTCGAAGCCATCATTGACACCACCCTGCCAAATACCCCCGCTTCCACCCCTCTGACCGAGGGAAAACTCGTCCTGAGCATCAACAACAAGCATGTGGGCTATCTCATGGACGTGGTGCGTGGGCTGTCCGTGGGCGATACCATTTCCATCGACGTCAGCTCCCCCGACAGCCGTTGGAACAGTGCCCAGACCGCCCTTGGGGGCTTTGCCCGTATGGTCAAAGACGGTCAGGTGCAAAGTGGCTTGGAAAACACCGCCAACCCCCGCACTGCCGTGGGCATCAAAGCCGATGGCTCGATGATTTTCTACACCATTGACGGCAGACAAAACAAGTACAGCATTGGTGCAACGGTCACCCAAGTTGCCGAGCGTCTGGTCGAGCTGGGCTGCGTGGACGCACTCTGTCTTGACGGTGGTGGTTCGACCACCTTGGGTGTCACCGACCCCGATAAAACGGGCTTTGAAATTGAAAACCGCCCCTCTGACGGGGAAGAACGTGCCGTGACCAATGCTCTGTTTTTGGTTTCCAATTTGCTCGCCAATGCCGAAGCCCACCACCTCTACCTCGAACCCACCGACCGTGTGCTTTTGGCAGGGGCAAGTACAGAATTTTCCAAGGGCTTGATGGACAGCAACTTTTTCCCCATGGAAAGCGACCCGAACGAGGTCTACACCTACAGTGCCCAAAAAGGCTCATTTGATGAAACGGGACGCTATACCGCCCCCTTGGGCAGTGGTGTCGACACCATCTCCATCACGAACGCAGCGGGCATTGCGGGCGAAACCACCGTCACGGTCTTCCAGACGCCCACCGCCATCCGTGTCCGTGACGAAGCCACCAGCAAGAGCCTCGCTTCCATCACCCTGAACGAAAACGGCAGCATTGCCCTCTCCGCTGAGGCAATGTACAAAAACATCCCGCTCGCTGGCAATGACGAGGCATTTTCTTGGTCGGTCTTCCCCGTGTCTCTGGGGCGTATTCGTGCCGACGGCACGCTGACCGTGGGCAGTGTCGGGGGCACAGGTAAGGTGCTCATCAGTGCGGGCGACCACATCGCCAGCTTGCCCCTGACGGTCAATGTCCAGACCCGCTATACCCTGCTCGAAGATTTCGAGGCGGAAAACATCCTCTTTGACAGTACAGACTTGAAGCTCTCCCATGAAAGCAAAAGTGATTATGTGAAGTTTGGTACGCAGAGCTTACGGGTCGACTATGAAAGCCTGAAAAATAACCAAGCAGCCTTGCTCTCGGGCAATTTCCCCTTGGAAACAAGTGACCGTGTGCTCTCCTTCTGGCTCTATGGGGATGGCTCAAAAAACACCATCTCTGCCCATTTCCAAGATGCCACCGGACAGGATTTGACCCGCTTCATACGCAACTTGGATTTCACAGGCTGGCAATACCTCGCTCTGCCTGTGCCCGAAACCGCCGAAGTCTTTACGGGCTTCTCACTGGAGGGCAATGAGGCAGAGGGTCAGGTCTGGTTTGACCAAGTGCTGTTTTCCAACAAAAACGAACAGGATACCACCGCCCCAACAATCGAGCTGAAACGAGAAGAAAACAAGCTCACAGCAACGCTCAAAGACAACAGCGAACATGCCTTTTCGGAACAGAAAATCACCCTCACCCTAGACGGCAAAGATATCCCCTTCACGCTGGCACAAAATACAGTCACTGCCACACTGCCTCTTGTGGAAAACAAGGTGCATCGCCTGTCTTTGACCGTCTCGGACGTCTCCGGCAACCTGTCCCGTGCCTCCGAAACCATCGGGACATATGCCGAAGCGGAAAGTCCTTTCTTGGACATGAAAAACCACTGGGCGAATGACTACACCAATTATCTGGCAGAGCAGAACATCATCCAAGGTGAACCGACGAAAAATGGTATGAATTTTGCCCCGAACCGTTCCATCACCCGTGGGGATTTTGCCCTGATGCTCGCCCGCTTTATGGGCTTGGATTTGAACAAATATAAAGAGGTCAATCTGCCCTTTGCCGACGTCAAGGACATCCCCGCTTGGTCGCTGGATGCTGTGAAAGCCATGTACAGCCTAGAGATTTTGCAGGGCAGTGAAGCCAATGGCAAGACCTATGTCAAGGCAAAAGATGCCATCAGCCGTGCCGAAGCTATGACCCTGCTCGGACGCATCCAAGCCAAGGGTTATCCCACAGCGGACTTGAGCCAATTCAAAGACAAATCCGACATTCCCACCTTTGCAGAAGCCCACATCGCTTCCTTGGTGGGACAGGAAGTGGTCGGCGGTTCTGAGGGAAAATTGCGTCCCCGTGCCGAAGTCAGCC
The DNA here is from genome assembly GCA_964611025.1 of uncultured Ruminiclostridium sp. Lineage (GTDB taxonomy): Bacteria > Bacillota > Clostridia > Oscillospirales > Oscillospiraceae > Evtepia. Next base: position 3,703 of record CAZSWQ010000060.1, on the reverse strand, counting down.
GCGCCGAGCTGTGTAAAATGCTCTTTACCCTGTGCTGAACCCCATGAGGGTGCACCTCTGTGCGTGCCCCTACGAGAAAAATATCTGGACAAATGTCCCGCGCTGTGATAAGATACTACTTAAAATAGGAGTTTTGTCTCTATCTACACTGAGTTTAAATCGAAAGGAACGGATTTTTCATGGATGTTGCAATGACCGTAGTCACAGCACTACAATTGCTCTGTGGCGTGTTGCTGATTGTGTTTGTTTTATTTCAGTCTGGGAAACATTCTGGTCTGGGCGTTGTCGGGGGTGCTTCCGACAGCTTCCTGTCCAAGAACAAAGCCAAGACGATGGATTCCAAATTGGCAAAGTGGACGAAGTGGGTTGCTTTGCTCTTTGTCCTCTTGACCTTGTCCCTGAGCCTGCTTTAAGTTTTGAAGGGACTTTTTTGACAAGCTGAAACTGCCCTTCCTGTGGAAGGGCAGTTTTTTTTGCGATTGCTAAATTTTTCGGAGGTGTTCTGTTTGAATCGTGACGAGGCATTTTCTTTTTTAGACCGTTTGGCACGGGGCATTTCGGAGATGTTTGGGGTCTCCTGTGAAACCGTGATTCATGATTTCGCCAACCCCAGCCATCCTGTGCTCGCCATTTATCATGGGCATGTGTCCGAGCGTGCGGTTGGCTCGACTTTGGACTTGACGGGTTTGGAACAAAAGGTGGATTTTGAGGGAGATGTGGTCAATTTGCTCGCCACCACCCCCCACGGGCAACAAGTCAAAAGCAGTACCTTTTCCCTCGTGGGAGAGGGCTATCATCTGGCATTGGGCATCAATTATGACTTCACGCCCCTGTCCTATGCCAACCGTGCCCTTTTGGACTTGATGCGGACAGAGGTCGATTTTCGCTCGGCAGTCTACCAAAATCGGGACATGCGTATCAGTGAATTGTTCCAGCAGTGTGCCGACCGTATCGGAAAGCCCATCCGTGAAATGAGCAAATCCGACCGTCTGCGGATTGTGGAACTGCTCGCCGCCCAAGATGCCTTCTCCTACCGCCGTGCTGTTCCCTATGTGGCGACACAGTTGGGTGTCTCCCGCTATACCATCTACAAATATCTGGATGAAATTCACGCCAGCAAGGAGGATGAAGATGATGTTAGAAGCGAAGATTGAAGCCTATTTTGCGGATAAATTGCCTATTTTGACGGAGGCGGTCTGTCGTTTGATACGAATTCCCAGCGTCAAGGGCAAGCCTCTGCCTGACAAGCCTTTCGGGGAAGCCCCCGCCCAAGCCTTGGCGGAAGCCCTCAGCCTCTGTGCAGAATGGGGCATGTCTGGGGAGAATTTGGAAAATTATGTGGGGACGGTGGACTTGAACCAGAAGGACACGGAACTGCATATTTTGGCACACTTGGACGTTGTGCCCGCTGGCACAGATTGGACGGTCACAGAGGCATTTTCGCCCAAAGTGGTGGGAGATTTGCTCTACGGCAGAGGGAGCAGTGACGACAAAGGTCCAGCCGTCGCTGCACTTTTGGCGATGAAGGCCGTCAAAGATATGGGGATTCCCCTGCAAAAAAATGTGCGTATGATTTTGGGCACAGATGAAGAAGATGGCTTTCATGACATCGACTGGTACTACGACCGCCATCCCTATGCCCCCCATACGTTTTCGCCTGATGCCAGTTTCCCCATCATCAATTTGGAAAAGGGGCATTTGCAACCCCATTTGTCCAAATCCTTTGGGGACGAGTCGGGTTTGCCCCGTGTCTGTACCCTGCAAACGGATAACCCCGTAAACATGGTGCCCCCCGTGGCACATGCCAGCGTGGTGGGTGTTCCTCTGGAAATTTTGGAGGAACAGGTGGCAGAGTTGACCCCTGTTTTGGCGGTGCGCTTTGCGTTGCAGGCAGAGGGGGATACAGTTTCCATCACCTGCCATGGACGGGCAAGCCATGCTTCGACCCCTGAGGAAGGCAACAATGCCTTAACTGCCCTGATTTCTCTCTTGACCACCCTGCCTTTGGCCGTCTGCGACAGCACCCAGACCCTGCATTTTCTGGCAAAGCACTTTCCACACAATGACCATACGGGGGAAGCTTTGGGCATTGCCCAAAGCGATGATTTGTCTGGGGCATTGAGCTTGACCCTTTCGGTGATGGACTGGAGAGAGGGTCAGATGCTCGCCCGCTTTGATGCCCGCACACCCCTGTGTGCCACAGAAGACAGCACACTGGGGATTGCCCAGCGTGTTCTAGAAAATGGCAATATTACGACTCAGGGTCGCTTGACCTCTGCCCATTATGTGCCCAATGATTCGCCCTTCATTGAAACGCTCTTGGCATCCTATGAATTGTACACGGGACGCAAGGGGGAGTGTCTGTCCATGGGTGGAGGGACGTATGTGCATGATATTCCTGGCGGGGTGGCGTTTGGGGCAGGTATGCCTGAATTTGTCTCGCACCTGCACGAAGCGGACGAGTGCGTTTCGCTCTCGGAACTTTTGACCGCCGCCAAGATTTTCACCCATGCGATTGTGAAGCTCTGTGGTTGAGCAAGGACGGGGACGGCAAGCCTTTACGCTGTTTTGTACGCTGGCAAATATCAGTGCGACTTGCTTTGGGGGTGGCTATGCCATCATTCCGCTGTTGCAGCGGGAATTTGTGGAAAAACGACAGTGGCTGACGGCGCAGGAATTGGCGGATATGTTCGCCGTCTCACAGTGTACACCTGGGGTGATTGCGGTCAATGCCGCCACCTATATTGGCACACGCATTGGGGGCATTTGGGGGGCAGTCTGTGCCACCTCTGGGCTTTTGTTTCCCCCCATCTGTATCATCTCGCTGGTCGCCGCCCTGCTCTCGCCCTATCTGTCCTTGCCTCTGGTGCAGGATGCTCTGGTGGGCTTGCAGGCGGGTGTCTGTGCGGTGATTTTGCTGGCGGTGCTCAAGCTCTTTCGGGAGGCGGTGTGCAGCCCTGCAACCTTTGTGATTTTTCTGCTGGTCTGTGGCTTGTCGCTCTGGGGTAGGCTTTCGCCCATTGTGCTGGTCGTCTCGTCGGCAGTATTTGGCTTTTTCTTTTTCGCAGGCAAAGGAGGGAAGGGGAAGTCTTGACGCTTTTGCATTTGGCCTTGGAATTTTTCTTCATTGGCTTGTTTTCGGTGGGAGGCGGTATGGCAACCGTGCCGTTTCTGATGGCGGTTTCCGCCCGCACGGGCTGGTTTAGCATGGCAGATTTGACCAATATGATAGCGATTTCGGAGTCGACACCCGGCCCTATCGGGGTGAATATGGCGACCTATGTGGGCTATCATGTGGCGGGTGTGTCTGGGGCGGTGGTGTCGACGGTCAGCTTGACCCTGCCCGCTTTTTTCATTGTGCTGATACTGGCGAAAATTTTTTCCCGCCTGCGGGAAAAGCCCCGTTTTTCGGCGGTGTTTTCCGCCATGCGTCCCGCTTCGGTGGGGCTGATTACGGCGGTCTTATTGCGTTTGTGCTTTGGGAGTTTTTTTACACCCTTGGAAGCAGGTGGCTTTGTATTTCAGCCCTTGGCACTGTTGCTGTTTGGCTTGGTAACGGGCGCACTGTTTGTGCCCAAAGTAAAAAACCTGCCCCTGCCTGTATTTTTGCTCTTTTCGGCGCTGTTCGGGATAGCGTTTCACATGGGGGGCTGATGCTCTGAGTCCACGAGTAGGAGAGAATCCCGCCGACCCCTTCGGGGTC
>CAZSWQ010000059.1:0-10698 GCA_964611025.1 uncultured Ruminiclostridium sp. | reverse complement strand
CCATCAAACGTGCCTTTTTGCTGCGTTTTGCCGTATTGCTGTTGTTCATTTTGCTTTTGGGTGGCTTATACCTATTCAATATGGGTATGATTTCCCGTGTGAAACAACAAAACGAATATGTTTTTGAAGAAATTACCATCTTGCAAGATGCCCGTGTGAATCATCTGAAGTGGCGTCAAGAATTGGATGTTGCCTTGGATACAGGGCGTGACTTCGCAGGCTCGACCGACCCCAAAACCTGTAGCTTTGGCAAGGTGCTCTATGACGCAAGCTCGAAGCACAGCGAGGAGATGAGCAGGGTGCGTGCCCGCATTGAGAGCGAACACAATGCCATGCACAACATCGCCGCCGAAATCATGGACTATCTGCAAAGCGACCCACAAAAGGCAAGAGAACTCTATGAAACCGTGGTTTTCCCCAACAGCGATAAGCTCATTGGCATTTTGGACGAGATGATTGCCGAGAAGAACGCAAGCATGGACAAGAGCAATGCCGATTTGCAAGGCATCATCCAATGGGGTGCGATTATTGTGGTGACTGCGCTGGTGCTCGCCCTGCTCATAGTGGTCTATCTGTATTTTTACATCCATACCGAAATCACCAAAAACATCTTGCGTATGAAAGGGGAAATTGCCAAGCTGGCAAAAGGCGATTTGTCCCTGCACTGTGAGACGAAAAGCAAAAATGCGGACATTTTGGAATTGAATGAGGCACTGAATTTCTCCGCAAAAGAACTGGATACTTACATCAGAACCATTGCCGAAACCCTGAAACGCTTTTCGACAGGGGATTTCACCGTGCGCAATGAGGTGAAATTCTTGGGCGATTTTGCCGTCATTGAGCAGTATTTTGCACAGTTCCAGCAAAAAATGCTGGGCATACTTGAACAAATGCAAACGGTCTCTGAGAAGGTCAGCACAGGCTCTGATCAGGTCTCCGTAGGGGCGACCAACTTGGCACAGGGTGCAACCGAACAGGCGGCGAACCTACAAGAACTGACCGCCACCATCGACCACATCAGCCAGCAGATTGATGCAACGGCCGACAGTGCCAAGGAAGCCAGCCGTCTGGGGAGTGGAGCGACTGAGGTCGTGGAACAGAGCAAGGAAGAAATGGCAAAGCTCCTCGCCGCCATGAAGGTCATTGAGACCAATTCGGAAAACATCAATCATATCATCAAAACCATAGATGATATTGCCTTCCAGACCAATATTTTGGCACTCAATGCCTCCGTGGAAGCCGCCCGTGCGGGCACAGCGGGCAAGGGTTTTGCCGTGGTCGCAAACGAAGTGCGTAATTTGGCGGGCAAAAGCTCTGAGGCGGCGAAAAATTCCGCTGTCATTTTGGAAAGCTCCATCAATGCCATTCACGAGGGGGCAAGCCTTGCCCGCACCGCCAACGATGCCTTCCACGGTGTGGAAGACAATGCAAGAGCCGTCGTGGGGGTCATTGAAACCATCAGCACAGCTTCTGTGGAACAGGCGAAAAATGCCCATGAAATTTTGCGCTCTGCCGAGCAAATTTCCGCCGTTGTCCAGCTCAATTCCGCCACCAGCGAACAGAGTGCCGCCGCCAGTCAGGAACTGTCCAGTCAGGCAGATGCACTCATCCGTTTGATGGATACCTTCAAACAGCCCTAAGCACACATGAAAAATCAGAAAAGGATAGATATAACATGAATTGGAGACACCTGCTTCTCTCTCTGGGGCTTCTCGCCAGCCTCACCGCCTGTGGCACTGCACCCAGCGACGCCCAAACCCAACCCCCCGACAGCACCCCCAGAGAACTCAGTGCGCCCTTGGCACAAATGGAACTGCCTACAGCGGGCGAAGAAATTGTCGTCATGGAAACCAACATGGGCACAATGAAATTGCGTCTTTTTCCCCAAGATGCCCCCCTTGCTGTGGAAAACTTCAAGGGACTGATTGAACAAGGTTATTACAATGGCGTGGGTTTCCACCGCATCATTGAAAATTTCATGATTCAAGGGGGCGACCCAGAAGGCACGGGCAGGGGTGGTGAGAGCATTTGGGGCAAGGGCTTTGACATTGAACTGCCCCAGAATTTGCACTTTTACCGTGGCGCACTCGCCATGGCAAATACTGCCCAGCCCAAGAGCAATGGCAGTCAGTTTTTCATCGTCCAGAACCCTCAGGATAGCACAGATGCCCTGACAGCACTGGACGAAGCCAAGGCACAGGACGATGCCCGTAGCGTCCCCATGGGAACTGCCACGGTGGATTTGAACGACATCTTCACCGAAGATGTTTTGGCGGGTTATGAGCAATACAAGGGCACACCCCAGCTCGAATGGCTCTTTGGTCAGAAGGGCGTGAACAGCTCTGGCTACACCGTCTTCGGGCAGGTCTTCGAGGGTTTTGATGTGGTCGATGCCATCGCTGGCGTGGCAACCGGTGCAGGCGACAAGCCCACAGAGCCTGTTGTCATGAAGTCCGTGATGCTGGAAAGCTACCAGCCCTAAACCCAAATCAAACACAGAGAAAAAACCGCCCTCAGATACCATCGAGGGCGGTTTTTTTGTCTTTTTGTCGGTGGTAGAGTGCGAGCACCAGTGCCAGAAGAACGGTCATGCCCTCGGCAAAGGGCACAGCCAGCCACACACCCTGCACTTCTAAAAAAGGCGTGAAGGCAAAGACCCCTATCACAATGAAGACCAGCCCACGGCTGGCAGAGAGCAAGATGGATTCCACCGCCCGCCCCAGAGCGGTATAATAGCAGGACTCTAGGATATTGAAGCCGTTTAAGAAAAATGCAAGTCCATAGAGTTTTGCACCCGTGACGGCAAGTGCTTGGATTTCGGGCTGGTCTTGGATGAACAGTCCGATGAAGGCTTCGCCAAAGACAAGCAAGACCACAAAGACCAGAATCCCCATGGCAAAATTGATACAACGTGCCCGTGTCATGGTCTGCTTGACCCGCAGGAGCTGACCCGCCCCGTAATTGTAGCTGACAATGGCATTGATACCGTCTGCCACCCCGAACATAATCAGGAGGACGAATTGCCCCAGATAGTTGATGGCGGTGAAGGCGGCAACACCCGCTTCGCCTGCGTATTGCATGAGCACCCGATTGAACAAGAACATAGTGAGGGCGGCAGAAGCGGAGGTCACACCCTCGGAAGAACCATTTGCCATGATTTGCAGGCAGAGTTTCCAGCGGAAGTGCCCCTCACGGATATTGACGGTGAATGTTTTGGAGAGCATGGGAATGCTGACAATCAAAAACGCTGCCAAGTATGCCAAGCCTGTTCCGAGTGCCGCCCCCATGACACCCCAATCCAAAACGGCAATGAACAGGGTATCCATGGCGATGTTCATGAGCAGGCTGGCAATGGTTGCAATGAAATAGAGGTAGGGTTTGCCCAGAAGGCGCAGGGTAAAGCCACAGTGGAACATCAGCATGATGATGGGGACAAAAAAGCCGATGGTGAAAATATACTGGGCAGTACCCGTCAGAAGCACGGCATTTGCACCCAGAAAGTGGGCAATGGGACGGGAGAAGCAGACACCCACCGCCCCCAAAACCAAAGAGATGACGGTCAGGGCGATGAGTGCGGTTTGGAAAATATCCTTTGCCTGTTCCCACTTTTCCTCACCCAGCGAGCGACCGAGAAAGCTCAGTGCCCCGATGCTCAAAATCATGCTGCAGCCAATGAAAATCTGCATATAGGGTTGGGCGATGTTCACACTCGCCATGGCATTTGGGTCAACAAAATTTCCTAGGAAAATGCCGTCCACCATGCCCTGCACACCCGAAATGACCATAGAAAACACACAGGGCAGGACAAAGAGGACAAACAATTTCCCCAAACGCTCTTTTAATAAAATTTGATGTTCCATATACCTTCCTTTGCTACAAAAAAAACCCCAGAGGAGAAGTAATCAGCTTCTCATCTGCGGTATCACCTTAGGTGAGCGACGCTCACCGTACACATATATGTAATGCAGTATAACACAGAAAAATAAAATTGTCAAGAAAAGGGTGGGGCATGTCGGGGGTGGTAGCAGTCCTCTTGCCACTGGAAGGGGTTCTGCTCGACATACTGCCATATGCCAAGGTACTCCTTCTCATTGCGTATGATGCGGTCGTGGTAGGAACGCTGCCAAATCGGGAATCCGATTTCCCGATTGGAAAATCGTTTTAAGGTCGATATGAGGCGTGGAATGATTGCATTTGCAGGGGATGGGATTTTCGATGTTCCCGCCGTAGGGGACGGCGTCCTCGACGTCCCCGTAGACATCAGTATATCCCGTTCAATGTGTATGATAAGGTGCAAATGGTTGGGCATGATGACATAATGGGCAATGTGAATATCGTCATAGGTATGATTGATATTTTGGATGGTGCGTTCCACAATTTCCCCATAGGGCGAAAGGGAAATACGGGGTGCGTCGAGGACGCCGCACCCTACATGGGTGGTGGTCATTCCGTGGGTGTGGGTGGTGGTTTGTGGGGGGATTTCGCCCAGAATGCAGGCTTTTTTGTGGGTGCAGATGGTGATGAAATAGGCGCCGTTTTGACTGTAATCGTAGTGCTGGAGGCGGAGGGTTTTGCGTTGTTTTTGTTCCATGCGCTGTACTCCTTACGATGGGAAAAGACCGCCGACCCCTTCGGGGTCGGCGGTCTTTAAACGCATCTTAGATGGCTTCTGCCGCTGCCAGTGCGGCAGCGGTTTCTGCCTGACGGGCTTCTTGTGCCTGACGGAGAATCATTTCCTTGACTTTCATCAGACGGATGGTAGCGGAACGGTCATTTTCGTCCAGCTTCATCGTGATATACTTGATGTTTTCCTGCATTTCGGGAATCTTCACATATTCCAAGGCATTGACACGGCGACGGGTTTTCTCGATTTCTTCCGCCAGAAGTTGGGTGGTTTTTTCGATTTGTGCCAGTCGCAACATGCCCTCGAAAGCGTCAGACAGTGCCATAACAGCGTCATCCAATTCGCCCGAGGTGGCAGCGAAACCATAGGGATAGATTTCGCTGGCGTTGTCGCTCTTGGTGTGGAAGGTATAAATGGGCACGTTGACCGACATGACATTGCGGAAAGACATATCGAGGTCAACGCTCTGCTTGGGGTAGAGCAAAGACTGTTCCAGAAGTTCAGGGGACATGAGGGCAGAGGCAACCGTAAATGCCCCGTGCGCACGCATGAGGGCTTCTTCCACGCTGACACGCATGGTACGGTTTTCACGCACGACATCCATGAACTGCTTCATGAGTTCGTCTCGCTTATCCTTGAGGAGTTTATGCCCACGCACGGCAGTTTTCAGACGACCTTTGAGCTTCGTCAGCTCCATACGTGTGGCGTTGATTGTTGTGCTTGCTGCCAAGAGGGAACACCTACCTTTCTGCTACACGCTTGTTATGCCTGATGTTTGGGCAAATAGGTGTCGATGTGTTCCTGCTTGATACGCTTCAGTTCGCCCACGGGCAACATGGCGAGCAATTCCCAGCCCAGATTGAGGGTTTCCTCAATGGAGCGGTTTTCGTCGAAGCCTTGGGAGACATAACGCTTTTCAAATTCATCGGCGAACTTTGCATAGAGCAAGTCCGTGGGCGACAGTGCTGCTTCACCCAAGATGGACATGAGTTCCTTCATTTCCTTACCCGTTGCGTAAGCGGCAAAGAGCTGGTTCATCGTGCCTGCATGGTCTTCACGGGTCTTGCCGTCGCCAATGCCCTTATCCTTCAGACGGGACAGGGAGGGCAGAACGTCAACGGGAGGTGTGATGCCTGCACGGAACAGGTCACGGGAGAGGATAATCTGACCTTCGGTGATGTAACCTGTCAAGTCAGGGATGGGGTGGGTCTTATCGTCTTCGGGCATGGTCAGAATGGGAATCATGGTGATAGAGCCTTCATTCTGCAAGCGACGTCCTGCACGTTCGTACATGGTTGCCAAGTCGGTGTACAGGTAGCCAGGATAGCCACGACGACCAGGCACTTCCTTCTTTGCCGCAGAGACTTCACGCAGGGCTTCTGCGTAGTTGGTGATATCCGTCAAGATGACCAGAACGTGCATGTTCTTTTCAAATGCCAGATATTCCGCAGCGGTCAGTGCCATACGAGGGGTTGCGATACGTTCAACGGCGGGGTCATTTGCCAAGTTGGTGAACAGCACGGTTCTTTCCAGTGCGCCCGTACGGCGGAAGTCCTGAATAAAGAATTCGGATTCTTCAAAGGTGATACCGATGGCGGCAAAGACAACGGCGAAGTTGGAGGTTTTGCCCCCGAGCACTCTTGCCTGACGGGCAATCTGTGCGGCGAGGTTTGCATGGGGCAGACCAGAGCCAGAGAAGATGGGGAGTTTCTGTCCACGAACCAGCGTATTCAGACCGTCGATGGTGGAAATGCCCGTCTGGATGAATTCGTTGGGGTAGTCACGGGCGGCGGGGTTCATTGCCAGACCGTTGATGTCACGGTTTTCAACCGCCAGAATATCAGGGCCGCCGTCGATGGGCTGACCCATGCCGTTGAAGACACGACCGAGCATATCTTCGGACACGGCCAATTCCAGAGGATGACCCAGAAAACGGATTTTGGAGTCTTTCAGGTTGATGCCTGCGGAGGCTTCAAAGAGCTGAACCACGGCATTGTCGCCATTGACTTCCAAGACCTTACAACGGCGGATGTCGCCGTTGGGCAATTCGATTTCGCCCAATTCGTCATAGGTAACACCTTCGACGTTACGGACGAGCATCAGAGGTCCATTGACCTCGTTTATCGTTTTGTACTCACGAATCATTCGTCCTCGCCTCCCTTACTCACGACTTCTTCGATTTCACGGCGCATATCTTCCGCAATGGATGCGTAGATTTCGACGTATTGGGTGCTATCTGCACCCTTTGCACGACCCAAACGGTCACGCGCAGGAATGGCAAAGAGGTCAGCGACACCTGCACCCTTTTCGATTGCCTCACGGCACTGCTTGTCGTAGCCCAGCACCAGACCCATCAGCTTCAGCTGGCGGTCATGCGAGGTAAAGCTATCAATGTCGGAGAATGCGTTCTGCTGCAAGAAGTCTTCACGGATAATTTTTGCCGTTTCCAAGGTGAGCTGGTCATTGGGAGACAGGGAATCCTTACCGACCAACTGCACGATTTCGTTCAGGTTGGCTTCTTCTTGCAGAATCTGCATGGCACGTTCACGCTGTTGCAGGAAGGCAGGACCGAGGTTTTCATCAAACCAAGGCTTCAGTGCATCCAGATACAGGGAGTAGGAACGCAACCAGTTGATGGAGGGGAAGTGACGGCGGTAAGCCAAGCCTGCGTCCAGTGCCCAGAACACCTTGACAATACGCATGGTTGCCTGAGAAACAGGTTCGGACAAGTCACCGCCAGGAGGCGAAACTGCCCCGACCGCCGTCAGCGAGCCTTTGCGTTCGCCCTGAGAGGTCAGACATTCCACGACACCTGCACGTTCATAGAACTGTGCCAGACGGGAGGACAGGTAAGCGGGGTAACCTTCTTCACCAGGCATTTCTTCCAGACGACCCGACATTTCACGCAAGGCTTCTGCCCAACGGGAGGTGGAGTCTGCGATGACGGCGACGTCATAGCCCATGTCACGGAAGTATTCTGCGATGGTGATGCCCGTATAGATGGAGGCTTCACGGGCAGCAACGGGCATATCGGAGGTGTTTGCAATCAAAACAGTACGCTTCATCAGAGATTCGCCCGTTCTGGGGTCGACCAGTTCGGGAAATTCACGCAAAACGTCGGTCATTTCGTTGCCACGTTCGCCACAGCCGATGTAGATAACAATATCCACGTCAGACCACTTTGCCAGCTGATGCTGGACAACGGTTTTACCCGAGCCGAAAGGACCGGGAACGGCCGCCGTACCACCCTTTGCCACGGGGAACATGGTATCAATGACACGCTGACCAGACTGCAAGGGGGTTTTGGGGGTGTACTTATACTGATAAGGACGACCGACACGGACAGGCCAACGCTGAATCATATTCAGTTCGACGGTTTCGCCCTTGTCGTTTTCGAGGACAGCGACGATTTCTTCAACGGTGTAGTCGCCGGCAGGAGCCAAGCTCTGAATCACACCGCTGACACGAGGGGGCACCATGATTTTGTGGTCAACAACAGCGGTTTCCTGAACGTGACCGAGGATATCACCTGCTGCGACCTTATCGCCCACTTTGGCGGTGGGGACAAATGCCCATTTCTTGCTTCTGTCCAGAGGGGCAACTTCAACACCACGGGTGATGGTTGCGCCCGTCAGTTCCATAATTTTTTCCAGAGGACGCTGAATGCCGTCATAGATGGTTTCAATCAGACCGGGCCCGAGTTCAACCGACAGGGGGCTACCCGTGGTTTCTACGTCTGCGCCGGGCCCAAGCCCCGAGGTTTCTTCGTATACCTGAATTGCTGCGGAATCGCCAGTCATGGTAAGGATTTCGCCAATCAGACGCTGCTTACCAACACGAACCACGTCAGCCATGTTTGCATCGGCCAGACCAGTCGCAACGACCAGAGGGCCGGAAACTTTTACAATCTTTCCGCTCAACTTGCAAAACCTTCTTTCGGTAGTGTGCAAGGCACTGCCCCAAGGGGGACAGGGCTTGCCTCAGAGTTAAAGAATATCTGCACCAATCGCACGTTCTACGGTGCGAGACACGTTTGCCATTCCCAGACCCAAAGAGCCTTCTTTGCTGGGAATCAAAATGATTGCTGGGGTGAGCTGGTCTTTGTAGCGTTCCAGCTCTTGGGGAATTTGTGCTGCAATGTGTTCGGTCAGATAGAGAATGGCATAGTCTTCTTTTGCGAGCTTGTGGATGAGCCGTCTGGTCTCGTCCGCATCCGTCACGGGGAAGGTATCCAGACCCAAGACCTGAAAGCCCATGACGCTGTCTCTATCGCCAATGACGCCAATCTTATACATACGCATCCCTCAATCTTTCATGGATAATATCGGCAGGCAATTTCGCCTGACGACCCGTCAAGATGATACGGACAGCGGTCAATTCGCTTTCTTTTGCAGCGAGGTAGGCGACCACGGGTGCTTCCCCGAAGGGCACTTGCTTTGCCTTTTTCAGATAGTTCAAAACGGCATTGTCGCAGAGCTTTTCAAACTGGGTGAGTCGTCCGCCCTCCAGCAAGTCGCCTGCGATTTCGGCGGCTTCTTTCAAAAGAGAGGTGGAAAATACATCAGAGAGAGAGCCGTTGATTGCCTGCATGAGCCGTTTGGGGTCGACGTTCCCGCCGGGGAACAGCAGCTGCTGGATGAATTCCACGGGTTTATCCATCCGCAGGGTACGCACGATGGTGCGCAGGTTGGCGGCGTCGATGGAGATTTTGACATAGCCCGTCAAGAAGGCAGAACCGACCTGACGGGTGATTTCAAACATATCCAAATAGTAGGCGGCATCCAAAATGAAGTCAGACAGCTGGGGGTCACTCGTTGTGCCAAGGGTTTCCTTTGCCTGAACAATGGCGGTTTGCAAAATGGGGGGAATGCCCGACACATCGCCTGCGACGATTTTGTCGCGCATGGATTTTGCGGGGACTCTGCCCAAGTCGATGAGCAGATGCGAAGCGGATGTGCCCATGGCTTCGCCCTTCAAGATGGATTTTGCGTTGTGGTAGTCGTATTTGACCTTAAAGACGTCCAACATCAAGGGACGGGGCAGGAAGCTGGCAATGTCTGCAAACGCGCGTTGCTGTTCTTCTGCCAAGGCGAGGTTGATGCTGTTGTTATCGAGTTCGTCCAGTTCGGCATAGCCACAATCGGCTAAGACCTGAAGGGCTTCCGAATCGGTACGAGCTTCGAGCATGCGTGCCATGCGTTCCTCGGTGAGCAAATTGCCTTCCAAGGCACGGACACGGGTGGAGACAAATAAATAGTCAGTATCTTTGACCGCTGCCAAAACAAGACCTCCTTCCTCCCACAAAACGTGGAGAGGGCTTAGGGGAATCGACCAAAGCAGTCAGGAAGCGACCCCGTGAACGGGGAAAATCCTCTGTCCACGGTTGCCGCTTCTGGCTGCTGTTTTGTGATGTTCCCGCTTTTTAGAATAACATGCCAGCAATGGTGCTGGCCGTTTCTTCACGGCACAGGCGCAAGAGCGTATCAAAGGAACAGTTGACTTCCATTCTGCCATCGAGCAGAATCAGCCCCCCGCCAAATTCACGGGTTTCTTCCGAGATAGAAAGCTTTGCAACTTTGCCTTGTTTTTCCAATTCCGCATTGGCACGGGAGACGATTTCTGCCCCCAAGTGCCCTTTGGTATAGGAACTAAATACAATGGATTCTTCACCAGACAAAGAGGAACGCACCGCCAAATTGGTCAAGAGGTTCACATAATCTTCATCGGAGATTTCGGTCAAACGCTCGAAGGCATATTGGAATGCCTTATCCAAGCAATCTTGCTTGGTGGCGAGATATTTTTTCTTGCATTCCATTTGGGCAATGCTGATGAGACGACCTTGGTGTTCTATGGCATCTTTCTTGCCTTTTTCCATCAAGGTTTCGCCCAAGGCTGCCGCGCGTGTTTGGTACTGTGCCATGACGTCACGGGCGTCCTGTTCTGCTTCGTCCAAAAGGACATCAATATCTGCCTGTGCGTCTGCCTGAATCCGTTCAATGATTTTTTCAATGCCGTTCATAGCGTCCTATGACACCATCCTTTCGGTAGAAAATAGTCTTACATGGTGAGGGATT
>CAZSWQ010000058.1:0-11105 GCA_964611025.1 uncultured Ruminiclostridium sp. | reverse complement strand
GTCGCCTTTGAGGAGACCCGTTTTTTGCTGGCATCCCGTGCCTTGGTGCGTTGGGCAAAGGAGCACGACAGCCTCTCCCTGCGGGTGGGCGATATTCTCTCTCTGTCCAGCATTCAAGCGGGACGTTACCTCGAGGACTATTACTATTGTCCCGTCACGGCGACTTGTAGCGACCCTGAGGTACAAATCAAACCCGCAGGGCTGTATGCTACGCTCTACCACGAAGGCAGTTATGAGACCTTAGAAGCCCTTTACCGTGCCTTTGTTCAGGCGGTCTTGGCAAAGGGTTATGTCTTGGACGGGGATTTGTTCGAGGAAGACCTCTTGCACGACATGGCGACCAAAGACCCCCAGCACTACCGCATGAAATGCAGCATCAAAATCCAAGAGAGCCAAACCTTTGGCGTGTGAGGGAAAAAAATCCGTTTGCCCTTTGCCCCAAAGCTGTGCTATACTCCTAGGGATGGGGGCACAGCCCTGCTATCACCACTTAGAGGGGGTTTTTTATGAAACGCATTGTCACCATTCAGGACATCAGCTGTCTGGGCAAATGTTCCCTGACCGTTGCCCTGCCTGTCATTTCGGCACTGGGTGTGGAAACCTCGGTCTTGCCCACGGCACTGCTCTCGGCACACACCGCTTTTCCCGATTTCACCGTAAGGGATTTACAAGCCGATGTCCGTCCCATTCTCGCCCACTGGAAACAGGCGGGTGTGCAGTTCGATGCCATTTATACGGGCTATTTGGGTTCGACCCTGTGGATGGATTTGGTCTCTCAGTGCATTGACGACCTATCCAAAGAGGACACCTTGGTCTTCATTGACCCCGTGATGGGCGACCACGGCACACTTTACACAGGTCTTGCGGCGGATTTGCCCCAGCAGATGCGCAAGCTCTGTGCGAAAGCAGATGTCATCGCCCCGAACCTCACGGAAGCCTGTCTGCTCTTGGACAGACCCTATCTGGGTGAAGACTACACCGAAGCGGAGATACAAGAACTGTTGCTCGCCCTCAGTCAGCTTGCCCCCCGCTATGTCATTTTGACGGGCATTTCTTTTGAGGCAGGACGGGTGGGGGCAGTCTGCTACGATGCCCAAAGCCAAGCCATGGTCTCCCATTTTCACCCCCGCGCCCCAGAGCGTTTCCACGGGACGGGCGACTGTTTCGCCTCTGCCTGTGTGGGCGCACTGACCCGTGGCTTCTCGCTGGAAGATGCCATGACCCTCGCCCTTGATTTCACATACCAGAGCATTTGTTGCACCCTGAATGACCCAGAACGTCGCTGGTACAGCGTAAATTTCGAGGAAGCCCTTCCCCTGCTCTATACACACATTCAAAAACAAAAAGGAGAACAAGATTTATGAAACTCGGTATCATCAGATGTATGCAAACGGAAGACTACTGCCCTGGCATGAAAGATTTCCGTGCCATCACAGAACGCACAGGTGGCTTCACGGGCATCGAAGAGGACATTGAAATTGTCGGCTTTTGCAACTGTGGCGGATGTCCCGCCAAGAAATCCGTCCTGCGTGCCCGCAACTTGGTCGCCATGGGTGCGGACACCATCGCCTTTGCCTCCTGTATCCAAAAGGGCAATCCCTTCGGCTATCCCTGTCCCTTTGCCAAAAAGATGAAGGAAATCATCCAGAACGACCTGCCCGACACCATCCGCTTTTTGGATTCCACCCATTGAGCAGCAAATGTATCATGAACAGTAAAAAAAGTAGGGACAAATTCCATATTTGTCCGCCGAGGTGTTCGCCATGACAGAGACAAAAAACAACACGCAAGCCCCCTGCCTGCGTGACATTGAACCCAAGGACTACCCTGCGATTTTGGCATTGAACCAAGTGGAAGAAGTCCGCTCCACTGCCCCCATGGATGAGGCACTCCTGCGGGAAATTCTGGCATCCTGTGCCTATGCCAAGGTTTTGGAACTGGACGGCACGGTAGAAGGCTTCCTGCTCGCCCTGCCCGAAGGGGGCGACTACGACTGCACCAACTACCACTATTTCTCCCGCACCTTCCCGCACTTCCTCTACATCGACCGCATCGTGCTCTCTCCCCACACACAGGGCAGAGACTTGGGCGGTTGCTTCTACCGTGACCTGTTCCAATATGCCAAAGCACAGGGCTTTCCCACGGTCTGTGCGGAAATCAACTGCGACCCCCCCAATTACCACTCCCTGCACTTCCACGCAAAACACGGCTTTTCCGAAATCGCCCGCATGTTCCCCCAGCCCTTCGGACGCAAAATGGTCTCCCTGCAACACAGCATGCCCTAAGCGCAGAAAGGAATTTGGCATGGACTACCCCAGACGCAAAAAAATACGCCTGCCCCACTATGACTATCGGCAAGCAGGCGTGTATTTTGTCACCATCTGCACCCATGCGCACGCCCCCCTGTTCGGCGAAATTGTGCAGGGGGAACTGTGCCTTTCTCCCTATGGCGTGATTGCCTGGGAATAAATCGAGCAAACCCGTAAAAAACGCCAGGGACAGGGCATAGAAATCCAGCAGGCAGTGGTCATGCCCAACCATGTACATCTCCTGATTGCTATCGTAGGGTCACGGCTTGCCGTGACCGAAACAGCACAGGGCAATCAATTTTCCCTGCCTCGCAAACAGTCCCTGCCCAGCATCGTCGGTGGGTATAAATCCGCTGTCAGCCGTGAAATACACCGCTTACACAAAACAAGTAGGGACATGGCAAGCCATGTCCCTACTGAACTGGAGCGCATCTGGCAAAGCAGATACTATGAACACATCGTCCGCAATCAAGCTTCCTATCAAACCATCTGGCACTATATCGACACCAATGTTTGCAGATGGCAGGACGATTCTTTGTATATCCCCCAAAACTGACCCAAATTTTTATATGCCCATGACCCCCAGCCCTCCGTAGGGTCATGGCTTGCCATGACCGTAAATATTGGCAAAAAAAGCCCGATACTGTTTTACAGTATCGGGCTAGTCGATGGAGCGAGTGACGAGGCTCGAACTCGCTACCTCCACCTTGGCAAGGTGGCGCTCTACCAGATGAGCTACACTCGCATCGGACAAGATATATAATACCAAACCCTGTCCGAAATGTCAACACTTTTTTTCAAAAAAAACAAACTTTTTCAAATGCTTTGTTCAACCTGCTTCTGTGGGCACATCGGGGGCAAGCGGAAACTCGCCCGACCAGACATAGCCCAGTGCTTTCATCTCCCCATCGCCCAAGAGCGTCCCCGTCACCACGTCCCAATGTTGCCACTTGTCTTCCACCTGCACCAAAAGCCACAGCTGTGCCCGCTCGGCGCGTGTGCCCCGCACCATGCGACAGAGCACAGCATTTTGCTGACAAAACAATTCCGCTGTGAGGGTCAAGCCCTCGACGTTGCCATTGCCTCTCAGGAGCGTGGCATAGGGTGTACCTTCGCCTGTTTCCACGGGGGGATACTGTGCCAAAACCTCAGCAATTGCCTGACGCATCTGGGCAGCTGTCTCCCCACGTTTGGGTTGGTACAGACGCTTGACTTCCTGCAATAAGGCATTTTGTTGCTCCCACAAGACATCTCGTGTCTGGGCATACTCCAAGCTGAACTCCAAGAGCACCTGTCCCGCACGCACCGTTTCGGGGTAACGGCTAACCGCCATGGTCGGCAGACCAAAGGCGGCTGCGGGCACATCGTAATAGGCTTCTTGGAGCATGCCCTGCAAATCCGTCTCTGTGATATTGGGGTCAAAATAGCTCACCCGCAGGGCAATTTCCTTTTCAAAATTCCCCAATGCCTGACGCAGTTCGCCCACAATGGCACTGCTCCCCGTGACGGAACTCACAGCAGAGATTTGCTGCCAACTGCGACGGTAACTCGGCTGCAAATCCAATTCTGTATAGGCTTCCAGACGTGCCATATCGTACTTCAAATAGTCCAAGGCATATGCCCCTAGAGGGTCTTCTTGGGCAACTTCCCAGCAAGCACGGTCAATGTCCTGCTCGCCCAAAGTCAAATCATACAGACGAATGATGCCCTGTTCTTTGGCATTGCCCACCAGATACAAAATCGCACTGACCAGACTCTGATAGCTGTCTGCCCGCAGGATGTTGGCATCTTCCTCCTCGTCCCGAAAGGCAACATGTCGCTGGGTATTGCTGTAACTGCGGTCGAGCACACCCTCGCAGGCAGAAAGGCAAAACAGCAGCCCCAAACACAAGGATAAAATATGCCATCTCACAGGGGCACAGCTCCTCTCTTGTGGCTCAATAGCCTAGGTCTTCCAGAATAACCACAATTTCCATGTGGCGGATGGACATGGGTTTTGTCCAGTGTACCAAGAGCTCTCGGCAGAGGCGGTCGGGGCTTTTGCAGTCATAACAGCGGGGTTCTTTCAAAACGCAGGGGGTTTTCAGTTTGAAACGGGCGGCATTTTTGGGGGCGGCGATGTTGCGGGCACGCCAGAGGGCTTGTTCAAAATCGGGTGCGATTTTATTTTGTCCCACCACAAAATACACTTTCTTGGTTTTTGCACCGTAGCTGGTCGCCGCCAGACGGTTGCCCGAACCGTCAATATTGATGAGCTCGCCCGTCTCTGCCAGACCATTCAAGGAGCTGATGTAGACCTCCGCAGCGTTTGCCTCAGAGATTTTCCCGTCGGGGAGCATGTGCCAAGCCACCGTATTGTGCTTCACCAAAGCATCATACAGCCCGATTTCCTTCACGGTCATCGAACCGCCAATGCCCACCGTTGTCCCGTCAATCTGCTTATCCAGATAGTCCACGGCTTCGGCACGGTTGGCGAAGACCTGACAGGCAAAGCCACGTTGTTCCAAATTCTGTTTCAACTGTTCTGCATTCATGTCCAATTTCCTCATTTCTTCTGTGTTTTTTTGTTCTTTATGTTTGGGACGATGTGGGCATCGTCCCCGCTTGGTCTTGACGTTTCATGTTTCATTTTTTATTTTTCACTGTTCATTAGACTCAGCGGGTGCTTTTTTGGCTTTGCTTTTGGGGCTTTCGTTTTTCACAAAACCATCGCCCAAGACCTCGTAGGCATCGCAGAGAATCAAAAATGCCTTGGGGTCAATTTCCTCAATGCTCCGCTTGAGCGTCACAATTTGGTTGTTCTTGAAGGCACAGAGCAGCACATTTTTTTCCGAGCCAGACCACGCACCTTCGCCGTGCAGAATGGTCACACCACGGTGCAGGTCACGCATAATCATTTTTGCCACCTCACTTGCTTGGTCGCTGATGACATAGGCGACCTTGGAGGGGTTCATGCCCATGAGCACTTTATCCATGATGATGCCAATGATGTACAGGGCGAGCATCCCCAAAAGGGCACTATTGACCTTCTGGAAGACAGAGGCGACACCCGCCACCACAATGATATCCATCCACATGATGACCTTGCCTACGGAAATCTGGGGGTATTTCAGACGAAACAGACGAGAGCCAATGTCCGTACCGCCCACCGATGCACCCTCTTTGCAAATCAGCGCATAGGCAAGCCCGATGAGCACCCCGCCAAAGACACAGCCCAGCACAGGCTCTTGCAAGGGCGAAACGGTAAAACGGGATTCCAGAACATTCATCAGGACGGAAATCAGCCCGACGGCATAGAGCGAGCCAATGAACATCTGCTTGCCCAAAAAGCGCCATGCCGCCAAAAACAGGGGCACATTGATGACAAAGAGCAATGAACCAACTGAAATAGAGGGCACAAGGCGGTTAATCATCTGGGCTACGCCCGTGACCCCACCGAACGCCATGTCATTCGGCGCAAAAAAGACCACAAAGGCCACGGCATAAATGAGTGCGCCTAAGCTAATCATGGCATAGGAACGCAGGTAGTACAAAATCGGTTTTTGTTTCATCATTCCAGTTTCACCTCACAAAAAATGGACGCTAGGCGTCTTGCTGGGGAGCGGATGTCTCGGGGAGGGTTTGCATATTACGGAGCATGAAATCCATCACCTTGCCGTAGGCGTGAATGCCGACCACGCCCAGAAGGGCACTGCTGGCTTGCCGAAAGACCAGAGCGACCGCACAGACCACCACGACATTGCTATATGCCAGACACTTGCCCATAGAGATTTTGGGGAAATAGGCATGTAAAATGCGTGCGCCTGTGTCCATACCACCGACCGATGCACCCTCTTTACAAATCATACCCATTCCCACGCCCAAAAGCAAGCCCCCAATGACAGCACCCACCAGCGCACCCGCCAAACCCCAAGGCAAAGCGGGCATTGTCCACGTCATCATCACGGCATCAATCATCATCGAACTGAGCAACATGCAAAAAATCGAACCAAAGAGCATTTTTTTGCCGTAGAGCTTCCATGCTAGTGCAAAGAGGGGGGCATTGACCAAAATGGTATAGACCCCGATGGAAATCTGCGGAAAAATTTTGTGGAGGATTTGGGCAATCCCTGTCACACCCCCTGCGGCGACCGCATTGGGCACATAGAACAGGGTAAAGCCCAGCGCATAAATGGCACAGGCAACTGCCATGATGCCATAGGAGCGGACTTGTTGTTTCATCGTTCACCAGTCTCTTTCTGTGGATTGGATTTGTTCAGTCCAAAAGGGAAAGTTGTTCTTCGCCCTTGTCCTCGCCTTTTAAAATCGCCCCGATGGAGGGCAGGGCACGGGGTGTATAGCGTTTTTTGTTTTGAATGTCGCTCTCTGTCAGGGACAGCACGGCTTGCACCCGATGCTTGGCACGGAGCGTGAAGACATTGACCCCCTGACTGTTGCGGGTGCTCTTGGTCTCCAGACGGCTGGTGTCGAGCAGAAGTGCCCGCCCGTCGGTGGAATAGAAGACCAGCTCCCGCTCGTCCAAAATACGCCAAGTGGCAATGAGGGGGCTTTTGTCGCTGTACGCACCCGTGAGTTTTTTGCGTTTCGTCACCGTCTGATAGCCCTTCGCCTCGACACGGGCGACCTTGCCATTTGCAAAACAGAATAAAATTTGTCCCTGATAGTCCTGTGCGGTGTCTGCCCAGAGCAGGCTTTCCCCCGCTTCCAGCTCCAGCTTGGCAGGCAGGTAGTCCCCCAAAAGGCTTGCCTTGCTGTCGTCCAAATCGGACAGACGCAATTTGTAACATTGCTGGCGGTCGCTGAACAGGAGCAGTTCCTCACTGTTTTTGCTCTCCCAAGAGAGCCATGCCCCGTCGCCCTCTTTGTATTTTTGCTCCCCACTCATGCGGAGCGATTGGGGGGTGATTTTTTTGAGGTAGCCCTCACGGGAGAGGAAGACATGCACGGGATAGTCTGGGATATCGCTCTGGGGCTGGTAGCTGTCCGTAACTTCATGCAGGGAAACAATCTCGCTTTTGCGTAGGCTGGCATAGCGTTTTTTCACCTCTTGCAATTGCTTGATGATGAGCCGACGCACACGAGCGGGCTTTTCCAGAAGCTCCCGCAAATCGGCAAGCTCTGTTTCCAGACTTTCAATTTCTGCGGTACGCTTCAAAATGTATTCTCGGTTGATGTGACGCAGGCGAATGTCTGCCACATAATCCGCCTGCGCTTCGTCCAGTGCAAAGCCCTCCATCAGACGGGGCAGGACTTCCTTGTCCAATTCCGTCTCTCGAATGATGGAAATTGCCTTGTCAATGTCCAAGAGCAAAGCTTGCAGTCCCAGAAGCAGGTGTAATTTGTCCTCTTTCTGGGCGATGGTATAGGCGGTCTGACGGCGAATACAATCCATGCGCCAGAGCGTCCAGCGTTCCAGAATTTCGCCCACACCCATGACCTTGGGCATGCCGTCCACCAAAACATTGAAATTACAGGAAATGCTGTCTTGCAGGGGGGTCATGTGGAATAATTTTTGCATGAGCTTTTCCGCTTCCACCCCACGCTTCAAATCAATGGTCAATTTCAGCCCAGACAAATCCGTTTCGTCTCGCATGTCCGCCACTTCTTTGAGCTTGCCCGCCTTGACCAAATCCGTCACCTTGCCCAAAATGGCTTCCGAGGTGGTGGAGTAGGGGATTTCGTAAATCTCAATCAGGTTTTCACGGGGGAAATGTCGCCACTTGGCACGGACTTTGAACGAGCCACGTCCCGTGTCGTAAATTTTTTGCATCTCTGCGGTATCGAGCAGAATTTCGCCCCCTGTGGGCAAATCGGGGGCGAGCAGGGTCTCCATCAGGGGTGCATCTGGGTCTTTGATGCGGGCGATGGCGGTATCACAGACTTCGCCCAAGTGAAAACCACAGAGGCTCGATGCCATGCCGACGGCAATGCCCTGATTGGCACTGACCAAAATATTGGGAAAGGTGGTGGGGAGCAAGGTGGGTTCTTGGAGCGTCCCGTCATAGTTGGGCACAAAATCCACACTGTCCCGCTCGATGTCCCGAAAAATTTCTTGGCAGATGTTGTCCAAACGCACTTCCGTATAACGGGAGGCGGCATAAGCCATGTCACGGGAATAGACCTTGCCAAAATTGCCCTTGGAGTCCACAAAGGGGTGGAGCAATGCACCATAGCCACGGGAGAGACGCACCATGGTCTCATAGATGGCGGCATCGCCGTGGGGGTTGAGCTTCATGGTCGAGCCG
This sequence comes from uncultured Ruminiclostridium sp., assembly GCA_964611025.1. Lineage (GTDB taxonomy): Bacteria > Bacillota > Clostridia > Oscillospirales > Oscillospiraceae > Evtepia. The sequence continues at coordinate 2,551 of CAZSWQ010000058.1, read as the reverse complement.
ACCACGTTGGCACTTTTGGTGCGGTTGCCCCCCAGAAGCTTCATTTGGTACATGGTGTAGAGCAATTTGCGGTGGGAGGGTTTGAAGCCGTCGATTTCTGGAATCGCACGGGAGACAATGACCGAAATGGCATAGGGCATATAATTACACTCTAGGGTTTCGGTGATGTTCTGTTCTAGGATGGTAGCGTTTAAGCCGACCACATTGCTGTGGTCGGCTGTCCGCTCGTTGGTATGTGTCGTACGTTTTTTTGCCATAACAGTTCCTTTTCTTTTCAGGGAATGAGTATCTTAGGGCTGGGTATTTTCTTCTACTTCTACTACTTCTACGTCAAAGTCACCTTCGGGCAGGGGCGTGGGGATGTTCCCAACAATGCCAAAGAGCAACTGCATGTAGTCCACGACGTTTGCACCTTCGGGCAGGGCAGTATCGGGGGCGGTGTCGCTGGGCTTGGTTTCGGACAGGGTTTCCAGCGTTGCCTTGAGCAAGTTGGGGATGTTCAAAGAGAGCTTGGTTTCTTCCTTGTCGTTGGCGAGCTTGCCTTCGCCCTGCAGGTCAATGGTTGTACCCAGAGGGGCAAGGTCTAATTTGATGTCCATGTTCATGGTATAATCGCCGTCTTTTTCAAAGACCACGGTGACATCAAAGGACTGGAAGACTTCTTTCATCTCTGCCAAATCTTCGGCAGAAATTTCTTCGTCCATGCTCTTGGCGAGGTCTTTCATCATATCCAAGATATCCTGCGTGTCAAAGTGCCAAGTGTAAACACCGTTTTTCTCGGTGAAGGTGTCGTCGCCCATGAGGAACTCAGCGGCGGTGGCAGCCTGTTGCAAGTATTCATACAGACCCGTTGCAGGCATCATGGTCGTACCCATTTCCACCCAGATGGAATAGAACAGGTTGCCGACGTTGTAGACGTCACTGGTCAACAAGCCATCGGGGACTTGGCTCATGAGATACCAAATATCGCCTGCGGGCAGGGCTTCTGCGTTCACATCACGGAGCACAGCATCCAGCGTGGGGATTTGCATGTACAGCTTGCCTTCGGGGGTCAGACGGACTTCCATGGTCTGCACAGCGGCAATCTGCTGTGCTAGGTATGCGTTGGTGATGTTCTTCAAGAGGGGCAGGAGGGATGTCAGGTCAAGCTCCACCGTGCTGACGGTTGCACCGTCGCCCGTGTGGGCGTTCATCTTGCCCGTGATATGGATGGGTGCTGTGTCAGGCATCATGAGCAGTTCAATGTCCAAGTTCATCGTGCCTGTGGTCTTCCAGTTGCCTTCCAGATACTTGCTCTGGTTCTGCATCAGGGTATTGAGTGTAGAGAAACGTGCGTTGAAATCGGCAATGATGCTGTCCTTATCCAAGAGGACAACGGTCTGCCACAGTTCGTCCCAGAAAACATCATAGCCCAGCGTTTCGCTCAGGAAACGCAGGGGGACATAGGTACGGTCTGCGTTGATGTAGGGGGCAACGTCCAAGGTCAGGTCTTCTACCATGTCGCCTTCCCGCAGGATGCTGGCGGTCGTGTCGCCAATGGTCAGATAGATTTGGGTATCGCCCAGCACAATGCTGACCTTGCCGTTTTCGGGCATGTCGACCTTTGCACCCAGTGCTTCGGTGACGGCACGGACGGGAATCATGGTTCTGCCTTCGACCACTTTGGGGAAGGCATCGGGGAAGGCAATCATCTTCTCGTGCATCAAAACATTGATTTGACCAGGTGTACCGCCCTTGGCACTGATGGCTGCTTCTCGTTCTGCTTGGGCTTGTTTTCCCATCAGTTCGTCAAAACCTGCCCAGAAGCCCTCGTCATAGCCCAAATCACGGGAATAGGCGGCAGGGTCTTCGGTGTTAAATTCCAATTCAGGATATTCTTTGTCTGCCAAGCCGTCGGCGTAGCCTTGGGCATAGGCTTCGTCATAAATAGCTTGGTCAATGTCGACCTCAACTGCGACCTCAGGCTCTGTCGCGGTATCTTCTGTCGCGGTGTCGATTAAAATGACATCGTTGGTCGCTTCGGGCAGAAGCAGTTCTTTTTCTTCTACGGCGAAGGCGGGGCTGACCAGTGCAAGGCAAAGTGCCAAGCTGGTTACAAATGCTGTCCATTTTTTCATGATAAAGTTCCTCCTTGTCATGAGAACGGGGTTGGGGTGAATGGTCAGGAAATGTCGGCAAGTTCCAAATAGCGGTGTGCGTTTTGGGCAATGTGCTCCTTTCTTCCAGTGAGATTTTCGCCAAGCAAGAGGTCAAAGACCTCTGCGGTGCGTTTTGCGTCCTCTGGTACGACTTTTATCAGACGACGGGTGTCTGGATTCATGGTGGTTAAGTGCATCATATCGGGTTCGTTTTCGCCCAAGCCTTTGGAGCGTTGGAGCGTGTAGGATTTTTTCCCGAAGCTTGCAACGAGGGTATTTTTTTCCCGCTCGGAGTAGGCGAAATAGGTTTTCGTGCCACAGTGGATTTCATAGAGGGGCGATTCTGCGATGTAGACAAAGCCCTGCTCGATGAGGGTGGGGGTCAGGCGGTAGAGCATGGTCAAAATCAGGGT
>CAZSWQ010000057.1:0-11228 GCA_964611025.1 uncultured Ruminiclostridium sp. | reverse complement strand
CCAGACCAAATTCAAAAGCTGTTCTCGGCTGTAGACTTTGCCGGGATTGCGCATCAGAAGGGCGAGCAAATCAAATTCTTTTGCCGTGAGGTCAACGCTCTCCTGACGCTCATTCAAAAAAGCGGTGCGTTCTTCGCTGTCCAGTGTCCATGTGCCCTGTGAGATGCGACTATCTGCCTGTTCTGCTTGGGCTTGCTTCCCCGCACGGCGCAACAGTGCCCGTATTCTCGCCTTGAGTTCCAAAATATTGAAGGGCTTGGTCATGTAGTCGTCTGCCCCATACTCAAAGCCCAAGAGTTTATCCCTGTCTTCGCTGCGGGCGGTCAGCATGATAATGGGCACGGCGGAAAAGGCACGGATTTGCAAGCAAGCCTCCAGCCCGTCTAAGATGGGCATCATCAAATCCAGCACAATCAAATCATAGCTTTGTGTTTTCGCCAAGGAGACCGCCTCTTGTCCGTTGTAACCAACGTCGACCGTATAGCCCTCCGTTTCCAAATTGAATTTTATGCCCTTGACGAGCATGGTCTCATCATCGACCACCAAAATACGAGGCATACTTACGCCCTCCTTTTTATGGTTTGCTGTGTGGGTCTTTGTGGGTACGAGCGGGACGGGCGGATACTATCCTTGGACACACGGGCGGATACTATCCGCCCCTACTACACGGTCAAATAGGGGCGGAGGGTGGCAAAGGTCTTTTCCCCAATGCCCTTGACGTTCATCAGTTCTTCGATATTCTGAAAGCCCCCCGTGGCCTCCCGATAGGCAATGATATCCAGCGCACGGCTTTCCCCAATGGAGGGCAAACGGGCAATGTCCTCCGCATTGGCGGTGTTCAAATTGATTTGTTCCCCCTCCAAAAGTTCTGGGGCGACGATTTCTTCGTCGAGGTCTGGCATTTCCTCTTTGGCGGTTTCCACCAAGGCAAGGGGCTGGCTTTGATTCTCCAAGAAGAAATAGCCCCCTGTGCCAAAAACAAAGAGCAAGGTCAAAACCAACAAGATTCCCTCATAACGTCCCATCTTTTTCATTCGCTTTCTCCACATCTTTCATTGAATAGTTTTGATTTCTTTGGTATAATGAATTGTTCCATACAAGCAAGCATGTTCCGTTCAGGCACTCGCTTCCAACCTGATTATACCACATGAAACGAGGCTTTCCTATGAAAAAACACGCAAATACCCTACTTTCTTTTTGCTTACTTCTGTTCTTGTCTCTGGGGCTTTTGCCCGTGCAGGCAGGGGCTTATGATAGTTTTGGCGATGCCCAAGCAGCCGCTGCGATTTTGATAGATGTCACCTATGACACCATTCTCTATGAAAAAAATGCCCACGAACGCCGTGAACCCGCCAGCGTGACCAAGGCCATGACTGCCCTTTTGGTCATGGAGGCGATTGACCGTGGTGAACTGCAACTTGACCAGCTCATCACCGCCACGGGCAGCGCACTCTATGACATCACCGCCGATTCCTCCACCCAAAATATTCAAGCGGGCGAACAGCTCACCGTAGAACAACTGCTCTATTGTCTCATGCTCCCCTCTGCCAACGAGGCAGGCAATATTCTGGCAGAAGCCGTCTCTGGCAAAGTCCCCGCTTTTGTCGAGCAGATGAATCTCCGCGCGGGCGAATTGGGCATGACGAACACCCATTTCAATAACCCCCACGGGCTGAACACCGCCGACCACTACACCACCGCCTATGACCTCTCTCTCATGGTGCGGGCTGCCATGAAATTCCCCGTCTTTCAGCGTATTGTCTCCACCGAAGAATACACTGTTCCCGCCACCAATTTATCCAAAGAACGCACCTTTTTCAACACAAATGCCCTCTTGAGTGATAAAAAAGTGCAGGGGTATATCTACAAATATGTGACGGGTGTGAAAACAGGCTATACGCCCAATGCGGGTTATTGTCTGGCTTCCTCTGCCCAAAAAGGCGACCGTACCCTCGTGGCAATCGTGCTGGGCACAGAACGCATCCAAGCACCCGACGGCAAAACCATTCACTACCAATTTGGGGAAAGCCGTCGGCTTCTCGAATGGGGATTTGAAAATTTTTCCATGACAACCATGGTCAATCCCGACATGCTTCTGAAAGAAATCCCCGTCTCCAACGGCAAGGATGTCTCCCATGTGGTGGGCATTCCCGCCGAAACCATCAGCCGTCTGCTGCCCCAGTCTTACAACGAAGAAAATCTCGAAATGAATATCAGCTTGCGTTCCGATACCCTGCTCGCCCCCGTGAACAAGGGGCAGGTGCTGGGCGAAATTACCCTCAGCTATGAAGGGACGGACTACGGCAAGTGTGATTTGGTCGCCGCCATTGCCGTGGAACTCTCCCTCTTAGGGAGTATTTACAATGTCCTGCAACATCTCTTTGAAAAAGGCTTTATTTGGATTTTCCTCGCCCTGATTTTTGTGGTGGTTCTCGTGCGTTACCTCAGAGCACTGCGCCGTGTGCCCCGCAAAAAACGTGCTCCTGCCCGCCCCCAGCCCCCGCAAAACAAAAAACCCAGCCCCAAGGGCAAACCCGCCCCAAACAAGCCAACAGCACCCCGTCCCAGTGGGAGCAAACGCAGCTCTGCTCCCCCCAAAAGCCAAACACAACCCCCTCGCAGGGACAAACAACACCCCCGTATGCGCCGTTGATGCGCCCCATAGAAAGGAGACCTGACCCATGGAAGCCTTACAACAATTACAAAACTGGATTGCCCAAAGCGACAACATTGTCTTTTTCGGAGGTGCAGGTGTCTCCACGGAAAGCGGTATCCCCGATTTCCGCAGCACCGATGGGCTGTACCACCAGCAGTACGCCTATCCCCCCGAAACCATTTTGAGCCACAGTTTCTTTGTGAAACAGCCCGCAGAATTTTACCGCTTCTATCGGGACAAAATGCTGGCACTCGACGCAAAGCCCAATGCCGCCCATCAGTTTTTGGCAAAGCTCGAACAAATGGGCAAACTGAAGGCCGTCATCACCCAGAACATTGACGGTCTGCATCAGGCGGCAGGCAGTCAGGAAGTCTTAGAATTGCACGGCTCTGTCCACCGCAACTATTGTAGCCAATGTGGCAAGACCTACCCCATCACCGCCATCACCGAGAGCGAGGGCGTGCCCAAATGCACCCAATGCGGGGGCGTCGTCCGTCCTGAAGTGGTGCTGTATGAAGAAGGACTCGATGCCGAGGTCATGGAAAAAGCCGTGGATTACATCCGCAAAGCCGATTTGCTCCTGATTGGCGGGACATCTCTGGTGGTCTATCCCGCTGCTGGCTTGATAAACTACTACCGTGGCAAGAAGCTCGTTTTGGTCAACAAGGACACCACGGGCATGGATAGACGGGCAAATCTGGTCGTCACGGGCAAAATCGGTGAGATTTTCTCCCAAATACAGCCCTGAACCCGTGCCATTGGCTGGATTTGCGTGGAAGATTGCATCATTCGTTTTGCATTGCAGGGGCGGATAGTATCCGCCCCTACTTATTTTTTTGGAGGTTTTCTATGAAGTTTCGCATTGAACAAGACACCATGGGCAAGGTCTCTGTGCCTGCCGATTGTCTCTGGGGCGCACAGACCCAGAGAAGTTTGGAAAATTTCGCCATTGGGGCGGAGAAAATGCCCCGCCCTATTTTGGATGCCTTTGCCGTTTTGAAGCGTTCTTGCGCGCTGGCAAACGCCCATTTGGGCAAGCTAGACGAGGAAAAATGTCAGCACATCACTGCAGTCTGCGACGAGATTCTAGCGGGCAAGTTGTACGCAGAATTTCCCCTTGCTGTCTGGCAGACGGGCAGTGGCACACAGAGCAACATGAATTTCAACGAGGTCATTGCGTACCGTGGCAATCAGCTGGCGGGCACAAACCTGCTCCACCCCAACGACCATGTGAACCTCTCCCAAAGCTCCAACGACACTTTCCCCGCTGCCATGCACATTGCCGCTGTGGCAGAGGTCAAGCACCGCCTGCTCCCCGCTATGGCGGAGATGATTGCCGTACTGGAACGCTTGGAAGAAGAAAACGGCGACATTTTGAAAACAGGGCGCACCCATTTACAGGACGCTGTGCCCATCAGCTTTGGTCAGGAAATTTCTGGCTGGCACAGCATGATTTTACATGCCCGTGACATGCTGCTCGCTTCCCTAGAGGGTTTGTATGAATTGGCACTCGGTGCAACCGCCGTCGGGACAGGTCTCAATGCCCCCGCAGGTTTTGCCGAACGTGTGGCGGAAGAAATTGCCCAGTTTACCCACGAGCCTTTCCACACCGCCCCCAACAAATTCCATGCCCTCACCGCCAAAGATGCTTTTGTGTTCTCCCACGGGGCACTCAAAGCACTGGCGGGCAATTTGATGAAAATTGCCAATGACGTCCGCTGGCTTGCCTCGGGTCCTCGTTGCGGTTTGGGTGAAATCTTCATCCCCGAAAATGAGCCTGGCTCGTCCATCATGCCTGGCAAGGTCAACCCCACCCAATGCGAAGCCGTCACCATGGTTGCTGTGCAGGTCATGGGCAATGATACCGCCGTGGGTGTGGCTGCGTCCCAAGGCAATTTCCAACTCAATGTCTTCATGCCCGTCTGTGCGTACAATTACTTACAATCCGTGCGTTTGCTCGCCGATGCCATGAACTCGTTCACCCGCCGTTGTCTCTCTGGCATACGTCCCAACCGTGCCAAAATGCAAGATAATTTGCAACGCTCCCTCATGACCGTGACTGCACTCAATCCCTATGTCGGCTATGAAAATTCCGCAAAAATTGCCAAGCTTGCCTTTGCCCAAAATATTTCCCTGAAAGACGCTGCCATCTCTCTGGGGCTGTTCACCGCCGAAAGCTTTGATGTGGCATTCCGTCCCCAAGACATGGTGTGATACCAAAACATCAAAAGGAGTCTGATGATATGACCATTGCCGAAGAATCCCTCGCCCTGCACGAAACGCTCCAAGGTAAAATTGAAGTCGTTTCCCGTTGCCCTGTAGAAACCGCCCACGACCTCTCCCTCGCCTACACCCCTGGTGTGGCGACCCCCTGCTTGGAAATCCAAAAAAATCCCGCCCTGTCCTTTTCCCTGACCCGTCGCCGTAATCTGGTGGCGGTCATTTCCGACGGCTCTGCCGTCTTGGGACTGGGTAACATCGGTGCAGAAGCCGCCATGCCCGTCATGGAAGGAAAGTGCATTTTGTTCAAAGAATTTGCGGGTGTGGATGCCTTCCCCCTCTGTCTGGATACCCAAGATACCGATACGCTGGTGGAGACCATTCGTCTGCTCGCCCCCAGTTTTGGTGGCATCAATCTGGAAGATATTTCTGCCCCCCGTTGTTTCGAGGTCGAACGACGTTTGAAAGCATGCTGCGACATTCCCATCTTCCACGACGACCAGCACGGCACTGCCATTGTCATGGCGGCCGCCCTCACCAATGCCCTCAAAGTGGTGGGCAAGACCAAGGAAAGCGTTCGTGTGGTGCTCTGTGGGGCTGGGGCAGCGGGGACTGCCAGTGGAAAACTGCTCATGGATATGGGCTTTTCCAATCTGGTTTTCTGCGACAAAAACGGCATTTTGTCCCGCAATGATGAGAGCCTTTCCCCTGAACATCAGGAACTTGCCCGCATCAGCAACCCCGAAAACCTGCAAGGTTCGCTCGCCGATGCCCTCCAAGGTGCGGATATTTTTGTGGGTGTCTCCCGCCCTGAGCTGGTCACACCTGAGATGGTGCAGAGTATGGCAAAAGATGCCATTTTGCTTGCCATGGCAAACCCCACCCCCGAAATTATGCCCGACCTCGCTCTGGCGAATGGTGCAAAAATTGTCGGCACGGGTCGCTCTGATTTCCCCAACCAAATCAACAATGTTTTGGTTTTCCCTGGGCTGTTCAAGGGCGCACTGTCCGTGGGGGCAACTGCCATCACAGAGGGCATGAAGCACCGTGCCGCTCTCGCTCTGGCATCCCTCATCCCCGAAGCGGATTTACGTCCTGATTATATCCTGCCCTCCGCACTGGATAAGCGTGTGGCGGATATCATCGCCCAAGCGGTCTCCGAAGAAGCCCGCTCGACGGGAAATGTTCGCTTCTAAATTTGTATATGAAAAAAGAGAGCCTAGAAAGGCTCTCTTTTTTTGCGGTTTTTTTGTTTTTATGTTTGGGCTGGGACAAATATGGAATTTGTCCCTACTGTTTCTGGTGGGAAAATTTATAAATCGCAGGCAACCAAATCCTCGAAGGTCTGACGGCGAACGACCAGACGGCTCTTGCCCCCTGCGACCATGACGACGGCAGGACGACAAATGCGGTTGTAATTGGACGCCATGGCGAAATTATATGCCCCTGTGGTCAGGACGGCGAGCAGGTCGCCACGCTGTAAGTTGGGCAGGGACACCGCTTCTTGAATCAAGTCGCCACTTTCACAGCACCGCCCCGCCACGGTCAAAATTTCATTGCGGACGTCCTGCATGCGGGTAGCGGGCAGAACCGTATAGGCGGACTGATAGAGAGCATAGCGGGGGTTGTCCGTCATGCCACCATCTACGGTTACATAACTGCGGTAGCCCTCAATTTCTTTGATGCCACCTACGCTGTACAGGGTCAGCCCTGCATTTGCCACAATGCTTCTCCCCGGCTCCATGAAAATGGAGGGCTGGGGGTACTTGTGTGTTTCGCAACCCGCTTTCAAATGCTCGGCAATCTTGCGGATGTTCTGTGGAATATCCACATGGGGGTCGCTGTCCACATAGCGGACACCAAAGCCCCCGCCCAAGTTGAAATGCTCTGCCACAAAACCAAACTTCTCCCGCATCTCCTCGGCAAATTGCAAAAGAATATCCACAGCATCGCAGAAAGGCTCTGCCTCGAAAATCTGAGAGCCAATGTGGCTATGGAAACCACAGAGCTTGATATTGGCACAGGCAAGGGCGGCTTCCACAAAATGCCCTGCTTGTCCCGTTTCAATGGGTCGCCCAAATTGGCAATCAATTCTGCCTGTGTTGATGGCTTCCAGCGTGTGGGGGTCAATGCCAGGGGTCACACGGAGCAAGACCTTTTGGGTTTTGCCCAGTTCTTGGGCGGTTTCGTTCAAAATCTTCAGTTCGTGTTCATTGTCCACCACGAAATAGCCAATGTTGCTCTCTAAGGCATAGCGAATATCCGCATCGGTTTTGTTGTTCCCGTGGAAAAACAGGCTCTCTGCGGGGAAACCCGCCGCCAAGGCAGTATACAGCTCCCCAGGGGAGACGACGTCTGCACCCATGCCTTCCGCTTGCAAGACCTGATACATGCCCTTGAAGCACAATGCCTTACCCGCAAAGAGGGGGAAGGATTGTTCACCAAAGACTTCTCGCATGGTTTGGGTATAGAGACGGCAGTTGGCACGGATTTGGTCTTCATTGAGTACATACAGTGGCGTGCCGTATTCTTCCGCCAGTGCTTGTGTGGAAATGCCTCCCACGGTTAAGACGCCCTCTGCATTGACGCCCAGATAGTCATACAACATCTCTTCCATGTCTTCCTCTCTCTCTTACAGCAAGCTGGCACGCAGGTCTTCCGCACTGCGGGGGGACAGGGCGGCGGGGGGAATGTCGAACATGGTCTTACAACCCACTTGCCCTGCTTCTGCCAGCTTGTAAGCAGCACGGGCACAGGCGACCAAGACGCTGGACGTAAACTGGGGATTGGAATCCAAGGTCAGGGTGTATTCGATGGTCTGCTGATTTTCGCCCTGCAAACCCGTCACACCGCTGCGGATGACCGTCCCGCCGTGGGGCAGACCGCTGTGATTTGCCTGCAATTCCTCCATGGAAATGAAGGTCACTGTGGTGATATATTCATCAAAATAGTTGGGCATGGTGACAATGGCATGTTCAATCGCCACTTTATCCGCACCTTCTTCCACCACGACATAACACTCTCTGGTGTGTTTTTCACGGGTGGTAAATTCAGGGTTTTCACCTGCCTTGACCCGTGCCAAAGCAGCGGGGATGGGCACGGTGTATTGTCTGGCATCGACCACACCCGCAATGCGTCGGATGGCATCAGAATGCCCCTGACTCACGCCCTTGCCCCAGAAGGTATAATCCTTGCCCTGTGGCAGAATTGCACCCGCATAGAGGCGGTTGAGGGAAAAGAGACCAGGGTCCCAACCTGCGGAAATGACGGCAAGGGTTTTCGCACGCTGTGCGACGGCATCGACCTTTGCAAAATGTTCTGGGATTTTGGCATGGGTGTCAAAACTGTCGACCACATGGAAATACTCTGCCAGCTCTGCCGTCATCCAAGGCAAATCCGTGGCACTGCCCCCACAGAGTATCATAACGTCAATGCGGTCTTTCCAAGCAGTCATCTCGCTGTATGCTACAACGGGCAGGTTTTCGCTCTGGACGGTGACAGAGGCGGGATTGCGACGGGTGAAGACGGCGACCAATGCCATATCCTCGCAGTAACGGACGGCGGCTTCTACCCCCCGCCCCAAATTGCCATAACCGACAATACCAATTCTAATCATAGGTCTGTTTTCTCCTCTCGGGTGTCAGTGTTTCTAAAACGCAGAACGGGCGGAAGAATTTCCGCCCCTTCCACGCAATATGCTTGTATCTGCCGACTCAGTCGCCCAGCAGGTGCTCCATATTGTAGCGACCTTTGGGCTGTGCCTGTAAAAATTTTGCGGCGGCAATCGCACCCTCTGCAAAGAGGGAGCGGTCGTGTGCCTGATGCGTCAGGCTGATGGTCTGGGTATCGGTGGCGAAAATAACTTCGTGTTCGCCCACCACATTGCCCATACGCAGGGCATGAATGCCAATTTCATTGGGTTCACGCTTGGCAATGCCCCCACGTCCATAGACATATTCTGCCTCGGGACGTTCGCTCTTGACGGCATTGGCGAGCAAGAGTGCTGTCCCGCTCGGGGCATCAATTTTGCGGTTGTGGTGCTTTTCGATGATTTCCACATCGCACCCACGGAAAATTGCGGCGGCCTGCTTCACGAGACGGGCAAGCAGGGCAACGCCCACGGACATATTGGCGGACTGGAAAACCGCAATATGTTCTGTCGCCGTCTGCAAGCGGGCAAGTTCTTCTTCGCTGTGCCCTGTGGTGCAAATGACCATGGGAATGTGCTTGGCTTCGCAGTAATCGGCAATGCTCCAAATGGCGGTGTGGTGGGAAAAATCAATCAGGACATCGGCATGCCCTGTGAATTCGGACAAATTGCGGTACATGCCCTCGCCCCCCGCTTGGTCGACGGCGGCGGCAAGGTGGAGGTCTTCGGCTTCATTCACCAGACGCAGGACTTCTTGCCCCATGCGTCCCAGTGCGCCACATACAATGACTGCTTTCATCTTAGAACTTCAACCCCAATTCTCTCATGGCTGCCAAAAGCTTGACATGGTTTTCTTCTTCCATGGGGGTCAAGGGCAGACGGAAGTAGTTCTGGCAATAGCCCAGCGCTTCCATGGCTGCCTTGACGGGGATGGGGTTTACTTCACAGAACAGGGCAGAAATGAGCTTGTAATATTTACACTGGAGTTCGGCACTGCCTGCCACGTCGCCGTTGAAGAAACGGGTACAAATTTCACGGGTCTGTGCGGGCATGACGTTGGACATGACGGAGATGCAACCGATGCCACCAAGGGACATGAGGGGAACGATTTGGTCATCGTTGCCCGAGTACAAATCCAATTTGCCACGGACTCTCGCCATGGTTTCGACAATCTTGGGGAGGTTGCCGTTGGCTTCCTTGATGGCGACAATGTTCTGATGCTCTGCCAAGATTTCGTAAGTAGCGGGTTCGATGTTGACACCTGTGCGGGAGGGGACGTTATAGAGAATGACGGGCTTTTCGCTGGCATCGGCGATGTTGTTGTACATGTGAATGAGACCCTTTTGGGTTGCCTTGTTGTAATAGGGGGTGACGACCAAAACAGCATCTGCGCCCGATTCACAGGCACTCTTGGTCAGTTCCAGCGCGTAGGAGGTTTCGTTACTGCCTGTGCCTGCAATGATGGGCACACGACCGTTGGAGCGTTCCACGGCATAGGAAATGACACGGCGGTGTTCGTCGTCGCTGAGGGTGGAAGCTTCGCCCGTCGTGCCACAGACGACCAGAGCGTCGACACCTTCTGCGATTTGCCAATCAATCAGGCGACCGAACTGGTGGTAATCAATGCCATCGGGGGTGGTGGGGGTGACAAGTGCGGTAGCAATGCCTTTAAAAATGGTCTTTTTCATGAAATATTCTCCTATCATCTTTGCAAAATCAAAACAAAAATAGCAGCCCATTTTGCAAAGGCTGCTTGACAAGTTTCAATATCTGACCCACGAGAAAAGAAATCCATTGCCCCTGTGTGGTCATCAAGATGGTCAAGATAGCCCTCCGCAAACTGCTTTGCGACAGTCAGACACCTTTCGTATGTCTGCCCAGCCCACCTTCCCGTGCAGGGGTAAGGGGACTTCGGCGGTGTTACCTTTCCAAAGCAAGCCCTGCATGGCTTTTTGGCTTTGTACTCTTTAGACACCGCGCCTCTATCAGTATATGCTATTATGATATGCACTTTTCCCGCAAATGTCAAGCATAATTTTTGGCATTTTGAAAAATATATTTGTATCTGGGCAAATCTTGTCCCATAAAAAACAGGGGGGCATCTGCCCCCCTGCTCAATAGAGTTCGTTGAAAATATTAAAGCTGTCTTGGCTGTACAGTGCATCGGTGTAGGCTTCGATGGTCTGCGTGTTTGCTTCGGGACGCTTCACCGCCAGACGTTTGCCGACATAGGCGGCTTCTCGCTCGACCTGTTCCATCATTTCTTTTTTGCCCCGCATCGTCTCACCCCTTTCAGGGGATAGTATGGACAAAGCCAAGGCATTTATGCACAGGGAACAGTCTGGCGGATGCTATCCGCCCCTACGATGGATTGCATAAAAAAACACCGTCTCGAAAAAACGAAACGGTGTTTGGTGACCCAGCAGGGACTCGAACCCTGGACACCCGCCTTAAAAGGGCGATGCTCTACCAACTGAGCTACTGAGTCACATATATTTGATTTTGGAAAAGAACTGGCAGGGATGGCTGGACTCGAACCAGCGAATGCGGGAGTCAAAGTCCCGTGCCTTACCACTTGGCTACACCCCTATGTCGCAACTTAAAAGGAAGAAAAGAGCCGAAACGAGGCTTCGACTCTCTTTCGTTCGTATGGGGTGGGTAAAGGGATTCGAACCCTCGACCCCCGGAACCACAATCCGGTGC
>CAZSWQ010000056.1:0-11267 GCA_964611025.1 uncultured Ruminiclostridium sp. | reverse complement strand
CTTCGGGACGGCGGGTTCTCGCCTTTTTTGTCTGCACTCACTGGAGATTCAGACGTTTTTTCATGAAATATACCGTTCCCACATAGAAAATGGCAGCTTGTATCAGCGAAATCACGATGCCCACTAGAAAGAACATATGCACCGCTGTCATGGGTGTAAATTCAATGTTCAAAAAACTGTTCCAGATGCCATAGTCGAGTCCCCCCATCATGGCAAACATCGACCAAGGGCTCAACAGTTGCAAGATAAACTGTGTCCCGAAGAAAGTCAAAATGGAATAGAGAATCTTGCGACGGGCGAAGCTGTGCCCCACTGCCAGAGATGCATAAAACTGCAAGCAACCCGTGGCATACAAAACGAAAAAGAGCACAAAGCCTTCTATCAAAAATGCCACGCCATTGATGGCATAATAGGCGGTGAGATGATTCCAGAATGTGCCAATATCCGCCCAGCTGACAACAAAACCCACTTGTGTCCCCATAAAAATGAGACCAGAAAGCAGTGCCACCACACAGCTTCCGATGAACCACAGGCAGGAAATCAAAATCTTTGCCCAGACATGCTGGTGAATGGAGACGGGCAGGGTCATCATCACATAGCCCTCATCGCCCAACAGGTTCTTTCGGAAACGCTCAATGGTCAGGACAAAGACTAAGACAAACATCCCGCTCATACCTATGCCAAAGCCCGTCACGACCAGAACACCAAGCAGATTCAAAAAATCAGAATCCCAACGATCCATGCCCGTGGTGGCAAAAGCCGAAAACACCGCCAAGACCAGCACCACCGCAAACAGGGGCAACATCATTCTTGCCGTTGCTTGCAACTCGTGCTTCATCAATTTTTTGAGCTTTAACATTTGAACACCTCCCGAAACTGTGCATCCACACTCTTTCCTTCTCTCTCTCGAATGTCGTCTACGCTCGCCTGCACAATCAATTCCCCATAGCGTAAAAATAAAACTTCATCCAGAATTTGCTCCACATCCGCTATCAAATGCGTGGAAATGATGACCGAAGCGTTGGGGTTATAATTGGAAATGATGGTATTTAAGATATAATCTCTTGCTGCAGGGTCAACACCCCCAATCGGTTCATCCAAAAGATACAACTGCGCCTTTCGGCTCATGACCATGATGAGCTGTACCTTTTCCCTTGTGCCCTTTGATTGGGCTTTGATGGTCTGTTCCAAGGGAATGTGCAGATTTTCCAACATACGCTCCGCAACCTCCCGCTGGAAATCTGGGTAGAAATCCTCATAAAAGGACAAGAGCTGGGAGACCTTCATCCAGAGCGGGATGCTGATGCGCTCTGGTAAGTAGGAGACAATGCCATGGGTTTTTTCCCCCACCGCTTCCCCATCAATCAAAATTGTCCCCGCACTGGGTGTCAAAAGCCCGTTCAACAATTTGATGAGCGTGGTCTTTCCGCTCCCGTTCGGCCCTAACATCCCAATGATTTTGCCCCTAGAAAGCGTCAGTGTCACTGCATCGAGGGCTTGCACTTTGCCAAAAAAATGGCTCAGATGCTGACAGACCACCAAGTCATTTTTTTCGGCGGGCTGGAAATCACTCATGAAGTCTGCCATGTCTTTTCCTCCTTCTGTTCCGTCTCATTCTCCTGCAAAAGTGCAATCATCTCTTGCACACTGTAACCCAAATCCTGCATCGCCTGCAAAAACCCTTGAATTTGCGTCTGGGCGAGCAATTTTTTTGCCTCGTTTACCATCGTCTCATCCTCCGTCACAAAGCGTCCTGCCGTGCGCTGTCCATAGACCAAACCCTGCCGTTCCAGTTCTCCAAAGGCTCGTTGCAGGGTGTTGGGGTTGACCCCCGCCTCCATTGCCAAGTCGCGCACCGAGGGCAATTTCTCACCCAAGGGATACGCCCCTGAGACGATTTTCACCGTGAGCTGTTGCACCAGTTGCGTATAAATCGGGGCATCGGCTTGAAATGTCCATGCCATACAAGTGCCTCCTTTCCCATCCGTTGTTTTGTATCGTTGTGTTAACTGCTTAATACAATAGCACAATTAACCCAAATGTCAAGAGGCTTTTTGAAATTTTCCAAAAAAACTCTCTGGCTTTTCACCCTAGGGTTTGTATATGCGATAGAAAATGTTCATTTTCATCCAAAAAAAGTCGATAAATCCCAAAAAATCGTGCAATACTATTGTTTACAGATGCACTGGAAAATGGTATACTATATCTTGCGTGAAACACGCACCCCCTAACTTGGTTGCAGGGCTAAAGAAGTCGTTTTGACTGCCACCTGCCTGCTACTCAGTCAACGGGGCTATTTGAGAAAGGTGGATTTTTCCCATGATTCGTAAGGACGACAAGACCGCTGTTATCGCTTCTAACCGTACCCACGAGACCGACACTGGCTCTCCTGAAGTACAGATTGCTATCCTGACCGCTCGTATCGTTGAGCTGACCGCTCACCTGAAGGTACACAAGCACGACAACCACAGCCGTCGTGGTCTGTTGAAGATGGTCGGTAAGCGCCGCAAGATGCTCGACTACCTGCACAACAAGGACATCGAACGCTATCGTACTCTGATTGCCAAGCTGGGCATCCGTAAGTAAGCAAGAAATAGCCAACAGGAAAGGGCGGTGGACATTCACCGCCCTTTTCTCTCACCCTCGTTTGTTTTGACATCTCATACAAAAAACAAGAAATACGATTTGCGGACACTTGCGGTTTTAGCAGTTGAAGATGTGTTTTCTGGGTCAAAAACCTGTCTTCAAGTGCTAAACAAAAGGAAGCGTTCCGCAGAGAACAGAAAGGAATTGCCTATGTCTACTCTGATTAACAAAAAGACTTTCCCCCAGCACAAGGTATTCAGCACCGAAATCGCAGGTCGCCCCTTCTCCATCGAGGTGGGTAAGGTCGCAGAACTCGCCAACGCTTCCGCTATGGTGCGTTATGGTGACACCACTGTCTTGGTCGCTGTGACCGCCGCTTCCCGTCCCCGTGACGGTGTTGACTTCTTCCCCCTCTCCGTGGACTTTGAAGAAAAGCTCTATGCCGTCGGTCGCATCCCTGGCTCTTTCATGCGCCGTGAAGGTCAGCCCTCTCTGCCCGCTGTCCTCGCCAGCCGTGTCATCGACCGTGCCATCCGTCCCCTGTTCCCCTACGACTTCCGCAATGATGTTGTGGTCACCTGCACCGTCATGAGCGTGGATTATGATTGCTCCCCTGAAGTCTGTGCCATGATTGGTACGTCCGCATGCTTGGCCTTCTCTGATGTGCCTTGGGGCGGCCCCATCGGCTGTCTGGAAGTGGGCTATGTCGATGGTCAAATCGTCATGAACCCCACCCGTGAACAGAAGGCAGCATCCCTCTTGGATTTGACCGTGGCGGCTTCTGCCGAAAAAATCATCATGATTGAAGCGGGCGCAAAGGAACTGCCCGACGACATCATGTGCCAAGCAATTTTCCAAGCACACGCAGAACTGCAACCCCAGATTGCCCTCATCAACGAAGTGGTCGCTGCAGTCGGCAAGGAAAAAATGAGCTATGACCAAGCAGATTTCAACGACGAACTCTTTGCGAAGATTGTCGACGCCACCATGGAACAGGCAAAGGCAGCCATGGACACCGACGACAAGAACGTCCGTGAAGAACGCTGGAATGCCCTGATTGACCTCTGGCACGACATGTTCCTTGAAGACTATCCCGACATGGATCAGTATTTGGGCGAATTCACCTATAAGTTCCAGAAGAAGATTGTCAAGGCATGGCTTCTGGAAGGTCACCGTGTAGACGGTCGCCAGAAGAACGAAATCCGCCCCTTGGGTTCTGAAGTCGGCGTTCTGCCCCGTGTGCATGGTTCGGGTCTCTTTACCCGTGGTCAGACGCAGGTGCTGTCTGTCTGTACCCTGAACACCCTCTCCGCTACCCAGAAGCTGGACACCATCTGGGAAGAAACCGAAAAGCGTTATATGCACCACTACAATTTCCCCTCCTACTCCGTGGGTGAAGCCCGTGGCGCACGTTCCACCAACCGCCGTGAAAAGGGTCATGGTGCCTTGGCAGAGCGTGCTCTGGAAGCCGTCATCCCCCCCGTGTCTGAATTCCCCTACACCATCCGTGTGGTCAGTGAAGTTGTGTCTTCCAACGGCTCTACCTCTCAGGGCTCTATCTGTGGTTCTACGCTGGCACTGATGGATGCAGGTGTACCCATCTCTGCACCTGTTGCTGGCATCTCCTGTGGTCTGATTCAGGACGGCGAGAATTTCACCACCTTCATTGACATTCAGGGCGTGGAAGACTTCCACGGCGAAATGGACTTTAAGGTCGCAGGTACGAAGAAGGGCATCACCGCCATTCAGATGGATATTAAGAACGATGGTCTCTCCCATGCGATTGTCACCGAAGCCATCGAAACCACCCGTGACGCTCGTTTTGCGATTTTAGATGAAATCATGCTGCCCTGCATCGACGCACCCCGTACCGAAGTATCTCGTTACGCACCTAAAATGCTGAAGATGCAGATTCCCACTGATAAAATCCGTGAAGTCATTGGTTCTGGCGGTAAAGTCATCCAGAAAATCACCGCAGAATCTGGCGCGAAGATTGACATCGAAGACGACGGCACGATTTATATTTCTGCTGAAAATGCAGAAGCTTGTGACGCTGCCAAGCACATGATTGACCAGATTATCTTTGTGCCCGAAATTGGCAAGCTGTACTACGGCAAGGTCGTCCGCCTCTTGACCTTCGGCGCATTTGTCGAGCTTGCTCCTGGCAAGGACGGTATGGTTCACATTTCCAAGCTGGCGGAAAAGCGTGTGGAAAAGGTCGAAGATGTGGTCAACGTCGGCGATATGATTTGGGTCAAAGTCACCGAAATTGACGAAAAGGGTCGTGTCAACCTGTCCCTGCGTGATGCACTGCGTGAAATGAAGGCAATGGAACAAAAGGGCTGATGCAAGAACTTTGGAATGCCGTTGATGCGGTGGCATGGGGTGCCGTCGATTTCGACGGCATTCTTGCCGTTTTGGACGAAACGGCAAGGCAGGCTTGCGTGCAAGCCTGCCCCCATGCCCGCAGCGTCCTCATTGCCGCCTTTCCCTATTTTGCGGGTACAGCATCGGGCAACATCGCCCGCTACGCACGGGGCAGAGATTATCACTTGGTGCTGGGCGAATGCCTGCAAGCCGTCTGTGATGCCCTGCAAGCCCGCTGCCCTGAGGCACAGTTTGTCCCATGGGTCGATAGCTCCCCCCTCCCAGAGCGTGCCATCGCCCGCCTAGCGGGCATTGGGGAACAGGGCTGGAATAACCTCCTGCTCCTGCCCCAGTATGGCTCTTACGTCTTCTTAGGAACAATACTGACCGATGCACCCATAGAAGCAACAAGACACAGCCCACCCAAGGTCTGCACCCACTGTGGCGCGTGTCGCCGTGCCTGTCCCACCCATGCCCTGTCCGAAGACGGCTTCTTCCCTGAGAAATGCCTCTCGCATCTCTCCCAGAAAAAAGGCGATTTGCTCCCTTGGGAAGAAACCGCCCTCCAGAAAAGCCCACTCGTCTGGGGCTGTGATATCTGCCAAAGCGTTTGCCCCTGCAACCAAGCTGTACCTCTAAGCCCCATTCCCGCCTTTCGGGAGAACCTCCTCCACAGCCTCAAGTCTGAGGATTTAGAGGGGTTGAGCAACCGCAGTTTTCGAGAAGCCTACGGCGACCGCGCTTTTGCTTGGCGCGGGGTCAATCTCCTCAGACGAAACCTCCAACGCAAAGCATGATTGTATATAAGCAACTCTTTTGGTTTATACTAAGGGGACATGGATACCCACAAGGGATACGGACAGCCGCAAGGGCTGTCCCTGCTACCATTCTGAGAGGTGGTTTTTTGATGCAGGTATGTGACCTCATGAATCCCAACATCATTTGTATTGCACCTGACGAGAGCGTCGCCCTCGCTGCCCGTCTGCTTGCCCGCCACAACATCGGCGCACTGCCCGTCTGTCAGGACAAGGGCAGGCTCTGTGGCATGCTCACCGACCGTGACATCGTTCTGCGCTGTATTGCCAGCGAAGACAGCCCCAGCCTCACCCCCGTCTCCGCCATCATGTCCCGTTCGCTCCGCACCCTCGCCCCACAAGATGACCTCCGCACTGCCAGCCACCGTATGGCACAGGAACAAGTCCGCCGTATGCCTGTGGTTGAGCAGGGCAAGCTCCTAGGCATGCTCTCCCTCGGCGACATTGCCCGTTCCTATCACTGCGACATGGAGGTCTCCAAAGCCCTAGCAGATATCTCAGAAAACATCCGCCGTCTATGAAAAAATCCCCGTCCAAGTCAAAGGCTTGGACGGGGATTTGCTTTTTTGCGTGTTTCGTTCAGCGGGCGTATTCAATCGCCTTGACTTCACGGAGCAAATGAACCTTAATCTGTCCAGGATACTCCATCTCGTCCTCAATCTTCTTGGCAATTTCTCTTGCCAACAAAATCATACCATCTTCGCTGACCACTTCGGGCTTGATGATGATACGGACTTCTCGTCCTGCTTGAATGGCAAAGGATTTTTCCACCCCTTCAAACGAAGATGTGACTTCTTCCAGCTTTTCCAGACGCTTGATGTAATTCTCCAAGTTCTCACGTCTTGCCCCAGGACGGGCGGCGGAAATCGCATCGGCTGCTTGCACGATACAAGCAACCACGGTTTCGGGTTCTACGTCGTTGTGGTGCGCATGAATGGCATGGATGACTTCCTTGCTCTCCTTGTACTTGCGGGCAAGGTCAACACCAATGGTCACATGCGAGCCTTCAATTTCATGGTCAACCGCCTTGCCCAAATCGTGCAAAAGCCCTGCACGCTTGGCTTGGGCAACATCTGCGCCCAATTCCGCTGCCATGAGACCTGCTAAGTGGGCGACCTCAATGGAGTGGTTCAAAACATTCTGACCATAACTGGTGCGGTACTTCATACGACCGAGCAACTTGACCAGTTCAGGATGCAAACCCAGAATATTGGTCTCGAAAATCGCACGTTCGCCTTCCGATTTGATGATGGCGGCGACTTCTCTTTTCGCACTTTCCACCATTTCCTCAATGCGAGCGGGGTGAATACGACCGTCCAAAATCAGCTTTTCCAAAGCCAGACGGGCAATCTCACGGCGCACAGGGTCAAAGCAGGAAACAGTAATTGCTTCAGGGGTATCATCAATGATGAGGTCAACGCCCGTGAGCGTTTCCAAGGTGCGGATATTTCTACCCTCACGCCCGATGATACGACCCTTCATTTCATCATTGGGCAATGGCACAACCGAAACGGTCACTTCTGCCACATGGTCGGCGGCACAACGCTGAATCGCCATCCCAATGATTTCTCGTGCCCGACCCTCGGATTCTTCCTTGAGCTGGGACTCAATCTCCTTGATTTTCATGGCAGCTTCGTGGGTCACTTCTGTTTCCAACTTGGCAATCAAATAGTCCTTTGCTTCGTCGGCGGTGAAGCCAGAGAGCTTTTCCAAAACTGCCATCTGTTCACCCAAAACTTCATCTGCACGGTGACGGGTGGCTTCCAAATGGTTGAGCTTTTGGGCATAGCTTTCTTCTTTCTTCTCCATCAGCTCGGTCTTGTGGTCAAGGTTTTCTTCTTTCTGTTGCAAACGGCGCTCTTGCTTTTGCATGTCATTGCGACGCTCTTTTACTTCCCGTTCGTACTCGTTGCGTTCGGTCAACAGCACTTCTCTTGCTTCGACCATTGCCTCACGCTTTTTGTTCTCAGCACTCTTAATCGCCTCATTGATCATGCGTGTAGCTTCTTCTTCTGCACTGGAAATTTCCTTTTCTGCGACCCGCTTTCGATAGACAATACCGCTCGGAAACCCTATCACAAGTGCCAGCAGAAAACATACTGCACCGACTATCACATACGGTAAGATATTCATCTTGTCGAGACACACCTCCATTTCTAATATTCTCGTATAAACGGAGAGGGGAACTGCCCTCGAAAAGAGAAGAAAAGCATTTGCAAATCTCCTCCTCATTTACACTTGATATTTTATTTTATAGCTTCTGGGGCACTGTGTCAAGAATAATTCCCATCTTCGAGCCAATTCCAGACAAGTTCCCAGCAATCAGACCACACTGCACCTTGCGTATCTCAATCAAACAGTGCTTTTCTGCTGCTTTCTGTCGCACGTTTCCCCACTGCTCCCAAGCGCAGCTTTCCCGCCTCTTGCATAAGATGCCCTAAGAAGGTCTTATGCCAAAAAGGAGGGATTTTATGCAACACAAAACAGAAAAATTGGCACAGTTGGAGGAGGCAGGACGCCTCTTTGATTCCGTCTGGGCACGGGTCATGTCTCGTACCCCAGAAACAGCCACTGCCCTGACCGAAGCACCACCCGCTGTACCCCTGCTTCTGGACGCTGTCGAAGACAAGGCAGATGATTTCCCCACGCGCCAGCACTTGCCCTTTTTGGGCGAGGATACCTTAGCATTTTCTGATTTGCTCCTGCTCTTACTCGCCCGTGAATACAAAAGCCTACACCTCTATCGCCAACTTGCCCAACGCATTGGCGGTATCCCTGCCCACAGCTTCTCTCAGATGGCATCTGATGCAAACCGTGCCGTCAAACGGCTCTCTGCCGCCTATTTTCTGCTCTCAGGCATCCGCCCCCAACAAAAAGCACCCCAAAAAACCAACCTCAACTCCTATCTCCACCAACTGCGCCAATGCTTCATGGAAGAACAACAGAGCTTTTTATATTATCTGGCGGGTATGGCAGAACTTGCCGACGATTGGCTCTATCAGCTCTATGCTTCGCTCGCAGAGGAAAAACTGCAACATGCCCAGATGCTGTGCCGTCTTGTGGAGGAAAGCACTTTACTCTCTCAATAGAAGTACACAGAACGCTTACGGCAGGGTCAAGACCCTTCCCTAGCATCCCAGCACTGTCAGCACACAGTGGAACAGGCAAGAATATCCTAGGAGCACCCCTGTAATGAAATGTCAGCATATTCTGTCGAATTTTTTGTGTTTTTGGGGATTATCTTGCCAAAAGCAAAGATATTTGCTATACTTTCTTTGGCTTTCTGTCCTTGATTCTTTTGGCCATTTATTTTTCTAGGAGTTTTACCATTATGAACCCAAATTTATCGCTCGCTGAAAATCTTCCCACCCTACAAGCCTTCTTCGACCCACACACCGACGCTGTCTTTTTCCTCGTGCGTGAACGCATCATTTACCGCAATCCCGCCGCCTCTGCCCTACAAGCAGAGGAAACACTCAGCTTATTGTTTGAAGAAGCACAAGCGCAACGTGTCAGTGGCGAGCATTTTTTTGCCCAAGCAGGACAACTATTTCGGGCAACCATCTCCGTATGGGAAGATACCCGCCTCTTGGTCTTGCGTCCACTGCAGGAAGAAGATGTGCCACAATTTCCTTTTTCACCCATTCCCATGCAACTACGCACCCATTTGACCCAACTCATTGCCACCATTGAACACCTCGCCCAGCAGTTGCAAGAAGCCGAGCATTTTTCTCCCTATCAAGATTTGATTTCTATGCAGACTCAGGCAAGCTATCGCATTTTGCGTCTGACCAAACAACTGGAGCTCTCCAGCGAAGAATGGGAAACGGAATTTCCCAAAACACTGCTGGACATCAACAGCCTATTCCTGCAGGTCTGCGAAGAACTCGCCGTCCATCTCGCCCCCACTGGCCCAAAATTCCAATATGAACTGGACGATATGCCTATTTTCCTCTTTGGCAACCGAGAGCTTCTGCGCTACTTAATCCTCGCCCTCTTATCCAATGCCATCAAATCCGCAGGGACAAGAGGTCAAATCACACTCCACCTGCGCAGCAAACGCAAACAGGTGATTTTGAAACTTTGGGACAGTGGCAACCCCATCCCAGATGACCGCCTATCGGAATTGTTCCTGCCCCGCCATTTCCGCTCCTTCCCTCGTCCCAATGAGGGCGCAGGGCTGGATTTATGGCTGACCCACCGCATCGCCATTTATCACACAGGGGCAATTATGGCGGGCAACCGTCCTGTGGGTGGGACAGAGTTTACCCTCTCCCTGCCCCTTGCTACGCCTGACAGCCTGCAATTTCACAGTGGCAACGAGAACGATTTCTCAGACGGCTTCTCGCCACTTCTGGTCTCTCTCTCCGATGCCCTGCCCCACACCTCCTACAATCCCCTTGATACCTAAGCGACTGGGAAATATTTACAGAAAGAAAACGGGTGATTCTTGTCATGAAAGAAAAAAATCTCTTGCTCGGTGTACTCAGCATTGTACTATCCACTTTGATTTTCAGCACCATGGAAGTCATGCTGAAAATGCCAGCGGTCAGCGGGGTCTTTCACCCCATGCAAATTACCATGGAACGCTTTTTCATTGGTGGTATCTGCCTTGTTCCCTTTGCCCTTATGTCCCTGCGGAAAAAGCAAGTCCACTTGACGGGCAAAGATGTGCGTTTTTATGCCCTCACGGGGCTATTGTGTGTGCCCCTGAGTATGGTGCTCTTTCAGCTCGCTGTCAGTTACGGGCAGGCAAATGTCATTTCTGTGTTGTTCAGTGGCAACCCCATTTTTGTCACCATGCTCGCCTTTTTGATTCTGCACGAGCGCATTTATTGGAATAACTTTGTCGCACTGGGCTTTGAGATTTTGGGCATTGTCGCCATCATCAATCCCTTTGCCCAAGAAAGTCCCGTCAATCTCCTCAGCGTGTTTCTCATCATCGTCAGTGCCCTGCTGTTCTCGCTCTACGGGGTGGTGGGCAAGCAGATGAGCCACCGCTACGGGGGCATTGTGACCACTTGCATGAGCTTTCTCTTTGGCTCGGCGGAGCTTTTGCTCTTGCTTCTTCTGGGGCATGTCCCCGCTGTGGCGGGCTTCTATGAGAGCGTAGGGCTGTCCATCTTCTGTGACGTGCCCTTTATCGCAGGACACAGCATGACCACACTCCCCTATTTCCTCTACATCGCCCTCATCAACACGGCAGCGGGCTATGTCTTCCACATGATAGCCATGGAAAAAATGGGTGCGAACCTCACGAATTTGATTTTCTTCTTCAAGCCCATGATTGCCCCGCTCTTTGCTCTGGCATTCTTGCACGAGGCACTGACCATGAATATCATTGTCGGCATTGCCTTTTTCCTCTGTGCCAGCCTTTCGGGGATTTTGCCCGCCATACACCGTGCCAAGAAACTCACACCAACGCATACTTAAACAAAAGAAAAAGGACGGCGGTTGCGACGCAAACCCCGGGCAATATTTTTTGAACAAAAAACGGTT
>CAZSWQ010000055.1:0-11268 GCA_964611025.1 uncultured Ruminiclostridium sp. | reverse complement strand
GGTCTCAGCTATAAAATCATTGGTTCAGGCAGTGAAGTGCTCTCTCAGACCCCCAGCCCAGGCATCGCCATTCCGATGGGCAGCTCTGTGGTGCTCTATACCGAAGAACAAGCAGCTGTGGCAAAGGTCAAAATTCCCGATTTGATTGGGAAAGATTACGCCGATGCGAAGCAAAGCTTGGAGAGTTTGGGTTTGTATATGAAAGCCGATGAGGAACAGCTGGGAGAAACCATGGTGGTCTTCAGCCAATCCATTTTGGACGGTACGGAAGTGGAGGTCGGCACGGTGGTCGAAGTGCGTTTCATGGACAACACCATGAAGGACAACTAAAACAAAGGACAAGGAACACCCACACACTGTGACAGATTTTTTCTGGGAGGTGTCCCCTTGCGTTTGTCGGATTTATTGTGTGAAACTGCGGTGCATCCTGTGCCCGCTTGGGCGGAGAATGTGGAGATAACAAGTCTCTGTTGTGACAGCCGTTGTGTGCAAAAAGGCGCACTGTTTGTCGCCTTGAAAGGTATACAGACCGATGGGCACGTCTACATTGCCGAAGCGCTGGCACGAGGTGCGGTGGCAGTGCTCTGTGAGACCTTACCCCCCTTGGGGCAAGCCACTTGTATCCAAGTCAAAAATACCCGCCTTGCTCTGGCATACTTGGCAAAAACTTGGTTTGGCAGGGCAGATGAGGATTTGTGTTTGCTCGCCGTGACGGGCACAAACGGCAAGACCAGCACCAGCTATTTGATGAAAACCCTCTTGGAACAGGTCTGCGGGGCAAAAGTGGGTTTGATTGGGACAAACCAATACCTCATTGGGGAGACGACCGTGCCCGCCCCCCGCACCACACCGGATGCGTTGACCTTACATGCCCTGCTCGCCCGTATGCGTGCCTGTGGCTGTACGCATGTGGTCATGGAAGTATCCTCACATGCACTGGCACTCGAGCGGGTGGCGGGCTTACAGTTTGCCGTGGCGGTCTTCACCAATTTGACCCAAGACCACTTGGATTTTCACGGCACGATGGCAGAATACCGACGGGCAAAAGAAAAACTCTTTGCACAAACGGCATTTGGCATTTATCATCTGGGGGATGTGACGGGACGGCAGTTTGCAGCGCAAAGTACAGTCTTGCATTTGACCTATGGCATAGACCAGCCCGATGCGGTTTTACAGGCAAAAGATATCCAGCTCTTTCCCACGCACAGTCGCTTTTCGCTTTGTACCCCAGACGGCAAGCACTACGAGGTTGCTCTGCCTTTGGCGGGGCGGTTTCAGGTGGAAAATGCACTGGCAGCGGTGGGGGCGGTGCATGCGCTGGGGGGCAAGTTGCCTGCCCTCTGTCAGGCACTTTCCAAGACCCCGCCTGTGCGGGGTAGGATGGAAGTCATCCCGCTCGATGCCCCTTATACCGTCATGGTGGATTATGCCCATACACCCGACAGCTTGCAAAAAATTTTGGAAAATGCCCGTCTTTTGTGTCAGGGCAGGCTCTTGTGTCTCTTTGGCTGTGGGGGCGACCGTGACCGCAGCAAACGTCCCCGCATGGGCGAGATTGCCACCCGTCTTGCCGATGTGGTCATCTTGACCTCTGACAACCCCCGCACGGAAGACCCCGTGCAGATTTTGGAGGACATTGCAGGGGGCATAGACCCAGAGACGGGCTGTCACGTTCTGCGGGAAGTGGACAGAAGACGGGCAATCGCCTTGGGATTGAGCCTTGCCTTGTCTGGGGACATTCTCCTGCTCTGTGGCAAGGGGCACGAGACCTATCAGGAAATCCAACACGAACGCTTGCCCATGGATGAATGGGCAATCGTCTCCGCCTGTTTTGCAGAAGGCGGGGCATAAATACAGCAGAAAAGAGAAGGAAAAAAACGGAGGTAGAACATGATGTTGTTGCAGATGGGACTGGCGGCAGTCTTGGGCTTTGTGCTGACTGTGGTCTTTGGACGCTATCTTTTGCCCTTGTTACGTCGCTTGAAAGCGGGGCAGTCCATTAAGGAAGATGGGCCAAACTGGCATATGATGAAGCAGGGGACACCGACCATGGGCGGGTTTATGTTCATGGTGGCATCTCTGGTCACGGTTTTGGTCGTGCAGTGGAAAAGCATTTTGGCAGGGGATTTGACGGCAGTGTTTCTCTTGCTCTTTGCTTGGGTTTTTGGTATCATCGGCTTTGTAGATGATTATGCCAAGGTGAAGAAGAAAGAAAATACGGGTTTGACTGCAGCCCAGAAATTCCTCTTGCAGTTGGCAGCCTCTATTTTGTTTTTGATTTTGCTCCGCAACGTCGGTCTGCTCAGTCCCAATTTGTACATTCCTTTCTTCGGCATAGAATGGAAATTGAATTGGATTTCTTACATGATTTTCTGTGCCTTGGTCATGGTGGGCACGGTCAATGCCGTGAACATCACCGACGGGGTGGACGGTCTCGCCACAGGTGTCACCCTGCCCGTCTGTGCGTTTTTCGTCATGCTGGGGGTCTATGGTGTGCAGGTCTGGGAGAGAAGCGAAAGTCTGGGGGTGGTGGTCTTTGCCGCCAGCTTGTTTGGGGCTTTGTTTGGCTTCTTACGCTATAACTTCAACCCCGCTAAGGTCTTCATGGGCGATACAGGCTCGCTGTTTTTGGGCGGTGCGGTCTGTGCCATGGCATTTGCCATGGATGTGCCCGTGGTCTTGGCGGTGGTCGGTCTGATTTATGTCTTGGAAGCCCTGTCGGTCATTTTGCAGGTGGGCTATTTTAAGTTGACCCACGGCAAGCGTATTTTCCGCATGGCACCCCTGCACCATCATTTTGAGCTGGGGGGCTGGAGCGAAAAGAAATTGTTCTTTGTTTTCACAGGCATCACCTGTGTCTGCTGTATCCTCGCCTATTTCGGCGTCATCCATCGCTATCCCTAATCACGCCCATACAAACCATGCACCACAGGAGGAAATGCCGTGCAAAGAAAACGACAAAAAAAGCAAAGATTGTTTCAAGGCGGTGACCGAGGTGCACTGGATGTGCCTTTTTTGGCATTGACCTTGATGCTCTTGGGCATCGGGCTTGTGATGCTTTTTTCAGCGTCCTATGCCTCTGCCTACTACAACGGTAAAAATATGTATGCCATTATCACAGGACAAGCGGGCAATGCCATGTTGGGCTTGCTGGCGATGTATGGTGTTTCCCTCTTGAATTACCGCAAGTGGAAAGGGGGCTGGACGATGGCATTTTTCCTCTTTACCATTTTGCTTTTGGTTTTGGTGCTCGTGCCAGGTATCGGGCAGAGTGCAGGCGGGGCAACCCGTTGGATTAAAATCACAGGTATCCCCCGTTTTCAGCCCTCGGAATTGGTGAAGCTGGCGGTCATTTTGCTCTTTGCCGAGCGGATGGCAAAACGCTCGCCCCACAGTTTGGAACGTGACCGATACAGCCGCCGCACCAGTACAGGACGGGCGATGAATGTCCTGCACAGGGCGGGCATTTTAGAGCTTTTGCCCTATGGCTTTGCACTGGTGGTCATTGTCCTGCTCTTGAAAAAACAACCCCATATGTCCGCCACGATTTTGATTTTGGTGGTCGCTGCCTCGATATTATTTGTTGGGGGGATACATATGGGCTGGTTTGTCTGGGGCGGTGGCTTGGCGGGAGGTGCTTTGCTCCTCATCATGTTCACCACGGACTATATGAAAACCCGTTTGGATTATTGGCTCGACCCTTGGTCTGACCCCTTGGACAAGGGCTTGCAGGCGATACAATCCCTCTTGGCGATAGGCTCAGGGGGCTTGACGGGTTTGGGCTTGGGCAACAGCCGTCAAAAATTTCTGTACCTGCCCGAAGAACACAACGACTTTATTTTCTCCATCATCTGCGAGGAGCTGGGCTTTTTTGGGGCGTTTTTGATTTTGGTGCTCTTTGCACTCTTGATTTTGCGGGGCTATTGGCTGGCAATGCGCACACCCGACCGCCATGGGATGCTCTTGATTGTAGGTGTCGTGACCCTCTTGGCATTTCAGGTCTTTTTCAATATCGCAGTTGTGACCAACCTCATGCCTGTGACGGGCATTTCTCTGCCCTTTTTCAGCTACGGGGGGACAGCCCTCATCATACAACTGGTGGAAATGGGCATTGTGCTCTCCGTCTCGAGGCAGATTCCCCTGCAAAAAGACACAGAACCACCAGTACACTAGACAATAAAGGAGTGTTTGCCCCGTGCGGATACTATTCACCTGTGGCGGGACAGCAGGGCACATCAACCCCGCCCTCGCCGTGGCTCGTTTGGCAAAAGAACAAGACCCAGACAGTGAGATTCTCTTTGTGGGGGCAAAGGGGGGCATGGAAGAAACGCTTGTCCCAAAAGGGGGCTTTCCCATTGACTGCGTGACCATCTCATCCTTTTGGCGCAGACTCGATTGGGCGAGTCTTTCCCATAACAGCAAAACCCTGAAAAACCTGTTCACAGCCCGCAGAGAAGCCCGTGCGATTTTACAGAGGTTTCAGCCCGATATTGTGGTGGGTACGGGGGGCTATGCCTCCTATCCTCTGGTGCGGGAAGCCACCCGCCAACATATCCCCACGGCGGTGCATGAATCCAATGCCGTCCCAGGCTTGACCACGACCCGCTTGGCGAAATATGCCGACTGTGTCATGGTGGGCTTGCCGGATTGCGAACAGCACTACCCCAAACCAGAAAAGGTCATTGTCACAGGGACACCCGTCCGTGGAGCATTTTTCACCCAGACCCGCAAGGAAGCCAAAGCGTGCTTGGGTATCCCCACAGATGCACTTTTGCTTTTGTCCTATTGGGGCAGTCTGGGGGCAAGACAAATGAACCGTTATATGATAGACTATCTGGAACGGGAAGTGAACACACCCACACCCCATGTCCACCACATCCATGTGGCAGGGGGGAATTTCGAGGGCATGCAAGCGGTTTTGCAGGGAAAAAATATCCAGCTCCCCCCGCATATCCAAGTGACCGACTATCTGCACAATATGCCCACTGTCATGACGGCAGCAGATGTGGTTTTGTGTCGTGCGGGGGCATCGACCTTGTCCGAATTGACCGCCTTGGGACGCAGTGCCGTGCTCGTGCCCTCGCCCAATGTGACCAACAATCACCAAGAAAAAAATGCCCTCATACTCGTGGAACACGGGGGGGCAATCTTACAGAAAGAATCCGACTGTACAGGAGACATGCTCTATGAGCGGACAAGTCATCTCCTCGCCCATGCCACAGAACGCCATGCAATGGAGACTGCCCAAGTGCGTTTGGGGAAACCCCAAGCCACCGCAGAAATCTATGCCATTTTAAAGAAACTCTGTGACACGGGACGCTGAACCCCTTGCAGAAAGCCTGCATAGGATGGGTGGAACAGTTGGAACACCTATGAGGGGGAGAATGAACATGGATTGCTATCATATCACAGGAGGCAGACCACTTTACGGCGTTGTCCCCATTCACGGGGCGAAAAATAGCGTTTTGCCGATTTTATCCGCCAGCATTTTGGCGCGGGGCGAAACCGTCCTACATAACTGTCCCCACTTGTCCGACGTCACCGCCACCACAGAAATTTTGCGTTCTTTGGGCTGTCGGGTCATCTGGGAGGGCGATAGCCTCATCATCGACAGCAGTCATTTGCACAGCTGTATCATTCCAGATGCACTCATGCAGGAGATGCGCTCGTCTGTTTTGTTTTTGGGGTCTCTGCTCGCCCGCATGGGGGAAGCGACCCTGTGCTGTCCTGGGGGCTGTGCCTTAGGGCCTCGCCCCATTGATATGCACTTGGCGACCTTGACCCAGTTGGGCACGGACATCTGCGACACGGGAGACCACTTGATTTGTCATGGCAAGCACTTGCAGGGCGGGGAAATTTTTTTGGACTTCCCCAGCGTGGGGGCAACGGAAAATATTATGCTTGCCGCCTGTGGTGCTGTGGGCAGTACCGTCCTGCACAATGCCGCCCGTGAGCCTGAAATTGTGGATTTGCAGGGTTTTTTGCGGAGCATGGGGGCGAAGGTCTGGGGGGCGGGTGGTGCGACCATCTATATCCAAGGTGGTGTGCCCCTGCACGGCAGCGAGTATACCGTCATGGCAGACCGCATCGTCGCCGCCACGCATCTGACCGCCGTGGCGATTGCCAAAGGCGAGGTGGAGCTTTTGGGTGCAGATGTGGAGACCTTGTCCCCCGTCATTGCCGCCCTGCGGGAAGCGGGCTGTCAGTTGCACAGCAGTGGTCGCCGTCTGGTCATCTCCGCAAAAGAGCGTCTGCGTGCCATTCGTCCCATACAAACCGCCCCCTATCCGGGCTTTCCCACCGATGCTCAACCCATGCTCATGGCGGCCTTGACGACGGCAAAAGGCGAGAGCATTTTTGTCGAGACGATTTTTTCCGAGCGTTTCAGCCATGCCGAGGGCTTGCGTCTCTTGGGGGCACGCCTGCACATCGACCAGCAACATGCCTATTTGCAGGGTGTGCCTCAGTTGCGTGGCAATCGTGTGCAGGGCTATGATTTGCGTGGTGGTGCTGCCTTGGTGGTGGCCGCTCTGGGTGCAGAGGGGGAAAGCACGCTCACAGGTTTGCAATACATCGACCGAGGGTATGAGGCACTGGAAATGGAGTTGCAGGCTTTGGGTGCGCAAATCACTCGCTGTGCGCTCTGAGGCTGGGCGGAGCATCAGTATTACCGCCCCCAAACCGCACACAGGAGGAAACCCCATGGCAAAGAAGCGAAAGAATGTCAAAGGAAAAAAAGTGGTCTATCAACGCAGACGGTTTTGGCGTCTGTTTTATGTTGTCTTCTCATTTGTCCTCATTGTTGTTGTGCTCGTGAGCAGTTTTTCTCTGTTTTTTCGGATGGAGAAGGTGCAGATTTTGGGCAATCAACGCTATTCATATGAGGAGATTTTGCAGGTGGTCGATTTGCCCACTGGGATGAATTTGTTTTTAGTCCCCAAGAGCGTCATTGAGAACAAGCTCTATGAGAACATGCCCTATATCCAGAGCGTGAAAGTCAAATTGAATCTGCCCGTGGGCATTAAGATAGAGATGGTGGAGAGTGTTGCCACCTCGGTTTTTCAGTTGGACGGTCGCTATTGGCTGGCGGATGCCAGCGGAAAAATTCTGGAGGAAGTGGACACCACGCTTGCCAACGAGCACATGTATGTAGAGGGCATCAGCGTTTTGGAGCAGACCGTGGGCAAGCCTGTCAACCTTGGCGAGGGCGAGGAGAAAAAATTGCGTGCCCTACAAATCATGATTCAGAGTTTGCAAAAAGCGGAGCTGTTGGAAAAGGTCATTTGGATAGACCTCAGCATCCCCGAAGAAATCAAATTGGGCTATGTGGGGGGCTATACCATTGGCATACCCTCCCGTTCCACGACCTTGGAATCGAGCGGGGAGCTGTATGATTTGAAACTGGAAGCCCTGAAGCAGATTTTGCCACTTTTGGATGAGAATGTGTCAGGACATATTGATTTGTGGGAGGACAAGGCATTTTTCCGTCCAACTTGAGGGCAGAACAGGTCAAAAATGCCCAAAATAAAATGATTTTCCAAAAAGAACAGCCCAGAAGAAAAAATTTCTATTGACCCAGTGGGAAAAGAGCGATAAAATAGGACAAAGTATGCACATACGTCATTTTACATAGGAGGGGCAAATATGTCTTTTGAATTAGATAACGGCCCAGATAACGTCGTTAATATTAAAGTCATGGGTGTCGGCGGTGGTGGCAGCAATGTGGTCAACCGCATGGTCAAATCGGGCATGAAAGGCGTCGATTTCATTGCCGTCAATACCGATAGACAAGCACTGTCTGTATCCAGTGCTACGCATAAAGTACAAATCGGGGAGAAGTTGACCTCGGGGCAGGGTGCAGGCTCGAATCCCGAAGTCGGTCGCAAATCCGCCGAAGAAAGCCGTGCACAGATTGCCAAGCTGATGGAAGGCACGGACATGGTCTTCATCACCGCAGGCATGGGCGGGGGCACGGGCACAGGTGCAGCCCCCATCATGGCAGACCTCGCCAAAGAAATGGAAATTCTGACCATTGGTGTGGTGACAAAGCCCTTCAATTTTGAAGGTCGTCGCCGTATGGAACAGGCAGAAGAAGGCATCCGCAGCCTGAAAGCCAAGGTCGATGCACTGGTCATCATTCCCAATGACCGCTTGAAGTATGCCACCGACCAAAAAATCACCTTTGTCAATGCTTTTGAAATTGCCGATGATGTCCTGCGTCAGGCAGTGCAGTCCATCTCGGACTTGATTAAGAATACTGGTTTCATCAATTTGGACTTTGCAGACGTGACCGCCGTCATGAAGGACGCTGGCATGGCACATATGGGTGTGGGTCGTGCTGCGGGCAAGAACAAGGCAGAAGAAGCCGCAAAAATGGCGGTCTCCAGCCCTCTTCTGGAAACCTCCATCAATGGTGCACGTGGTGTCTTGGTCAATGTCACAGGCTCACCCGATATTGGTCTGGAAGAAGTCGAAACCGCTGCCAATCTGGTGCAAGAAGCCGCTGACCCCAATGCCCTCATCATCTTTGGTGCGACCTTTGACGAGAGCTTGGAAGACGAAATCCGTGTCACCGTCATTGCCACGGGTTTTGATGAAGTGGATGAGGTCAAGAGCCAGAGTACAAGTGCAAACCGCATGAATACCCGTCCTGTCTCGCCCCTCGCACCCACCCCCGCAGGTGCAAGCCCTGTTGCCCCTGCCCCCGCACCTACGCCCGAACCCCGTCCCGACCCCGCCGCACACTTGAGCGACGACGACCCCTACAAGGAAATTTTCAAAATTTTCAACCGTGACCGCTCCTTTTGATTGCTCATGATAAAATGCCCGACCGTATCACACGGTCGGGCATTTCTTTGCTCATTGGGGCACATCCAAAAGCACCCAGTCTTTTTCCAGAGAAATGGCATGTTTGATGGTGTAGAGCGTTCCGCCCTTGTCCCTGCCGTTGTAGAGGGCAATGAGACGTTCGCTGTGCTCGACCAGATAACGATTGCGACGGAGCAGACAGCCACGGGTATAGCCTTCTTGCATGAGGTGCTCTGTATTGCATTGGGCAAGCAAACGTTTGTAATAGGCTTGCTCTGCCTCTGACCAGAGCTTGGCTTGATTGCGGAACGGAATGACTGAGACCAGTTGTACTCTGGGGTGTTCCTGTTTCAGACGGAGGACTGCTTGGCAAAAATACCAATCGCCCCCCCGTGCCATGCCAGAGAGAAAGACCCGAAAGCCGTCTTTGTACGCAGTTTGTACGGCTTGCCAAATCGCCTCTTTGCAGGCGAGACAGCGGGGGTCAGTTTCGTGATTGCCCCAAGGCAATTTTTCGGGGCGGTGTCCCGTAAAGGCACAGGCTTTTTTGGCTCTCATGCTTGGGCATCCTCCTTTGCTTTCTTGTGTTGTATTGTAGGCGAGCGGGGTGGAAATGTCAATTGACAAGCTTTCTCTTTTTTGTGAAAGATTTTTTGAAAAACCCCTTGCTTTTTCTGTGGGAAGTAGTATACTGTTCAAGGAACAACTGAATACAATGTCTTCAGGGCGGGGTGCAAGTCCCCACCGGTGGTAACAGTCCACGAGCGTTTCCAACTCTGTTGGAAAGCAGCTGACTTGGTGCAATTCCAAGACCGACAGTGATAGTCTGGATGGGAGAAGACGTGCTACGTGCCAACATACGCTCCGTATGCCATGTAGCACTTGGAAGACATGTGTGTTTTTCGGGTGTTACTATGTCAAAGGAGTGTTTTTTTATGAACCCCAAAACCAAACAACTTGCCGTCATGGCCATGCTGGTCGCCATCTCCGTTGTGATGGTCGCCACCGTCCACTTCCCCCTCTTGCCCGCTGCCCCCTTCTTGGAATATGACCCCGCCGACATTCCGATTTTGATTGGTGCCTTTGCCTATGGCCCTGTGGCTGGGATTATTTTGACCATCGTCGCCAGCGTCATTCAGGGTCTGACCGTCAGCGCCCACGCAGGTCTCTACGGCATTTTGATGCACATCATCGCCACCAGCGTTCTGGTTCTGGTCGCTTCCAGCATCTACCGTGTGAAGCACACCCGCACGGGTGCAGTCATTGGTCTGGTCTCCGCCACCATCTGCATGGGTCTTGTTATGATGGTCGCCAACCACTTCATCACCCCCTACTTCATGGGTGCGCCAGTCGCAGTGGTCGATGCCATGCTCTTGCCCGTGATTCTGCCCTTCAACTTGATTAAGGCAGGTGTCAACAGCCTGATTACCTTCATCGTCTACAAGGTCGTTTCCCGTCACATCGTCCATGCCGATTTGCACGAGAAATTCCAGAAGAAGCAAGAAGCACTGGAAAAGTAAGCTGTACACCCCCCACACCTGCACGGGAGAAGTCCTGTGCAGGTGTTTTTCTATCTTTCGTCATGATTTTTGAAAAGAGGACTTGTTTCATGCAAATGATATGGTATATACTAGCCTATATCTGCCTCATGTCCATCTGGGCATTTTGCCTGATGGGTGTGGACAAATGGCGGGCAAAAAAGAAGCGTTGGCGGGTCTCAGAGCGGACACTCTTTTTGGTGGCGGTGTTCGGCGGTGCCTTGGGTGCTGTCCTTGGCATGTATCACTTCCACCACAAAACCAAGCACTGGCAATTTCGTCTGGGTCTGCCCCTGCTCCTCATGGTGCAAGCCCTGCTCTTTGCCCTGCTCGCCTATTTCTATTTGCATTGAATCTCCCCCAGACAATTTGTCTTTCCCCATCTGACCCTAGCAAAAATCAAACAAAAAAAGGAGCGTTTCACCATGGATGCAAAAGAAGCCATTTACGAACGACGCAGTATTCGCCACTACAAGCCCGACATGATTCCCGATGAGGTCTTGGTTGACATCATGGAGGCGGGCACAATGGCACCTTCTGGCATGAACCAACAGCACTGGCACTTTGTCATGATTCGCAGCGAGGAAAAAATCCGCAAGTGTTTCAGCATGATGCAAGAAGTCAGTGTGCGTTTCCGTCCCATTTTGGAAGACCGCTTCGCCAAAGCCCCCAATGTCATTCATGAAACGGAAATTTTTCTGACGGGTCTCGGCGGTGCGCCCGTCATCATGTTGGCATTCCTGTCCAAGAAAAAATACAACGGCTATATGCCCGCCATCTCTGGGGTTGCCGCCGCCATTGAAAATATGTTGCTCTATGCCCACGACCAAGGTGTCGGCTCTTGCTGGATTACCGCCCCCGTGGTCTCTGAACTGCAACGTGGCTTTGAAGCGGAATTTGCCCCCGATAAAGGGCAGTTCAT
>CAZSWQ010000054.1:0-11679 GCA_964611025.1 uncultured Ruminiclostridium sp. | reverse complement strand
CTTGTTTTCTCAATGGGAAGTCGATTTCTGAAAGGGTTTTGCCAGAGCCTTGCCCAGAGGCGAAATGCCAAGCACAATCCCCAGCAGAGCGGGCACAATCCATCCAATGCCCAGAGTGCCAAAAGGCACGGTCTCCAAAACCGTTGTGGTCACACCGCCCAGCAAAATGCCAGCGGTTTTCAAGCCGTCAAACAGGGAGACGCAAAACGCACCCAGCATGCCCAAAATGTACACTTCGGGGCGGTTCTTATAAAAACGGTCAAACAGCGACAGCACCACCATGACCGTCACCACGGGATAAAACAGCACCAAGAGAGGCAAAATGATTTTCACCAAAAGCCCAATGCCCAAGTTTGCCATGACAATGGAGAACAGCACATTCACGATGACCCAGTTCTTATAGGGCACTTGGGGCAGTTTTTCCGAAAAATATCGGCTGACTGAAGTGGTCAAGCCAACCGCCGTAGTGAAGCAGGCCAAAATAACCGCCACCGACAGTGCCACGCTACCCGCTTTACCCAAAAGCGTATCCGTCGACCAAGCCAACAATGCCCCGCCATTTGCAAAGGCTTCCATGCCAGAGGTCTGCATACCCACATAGCACAATGCCGCATAAATCGCCGCCATAATCGCCCCTGCGGTGCAGGCGGTCAAAAGGGTATATTTCAAGAGGGGTTTGTGTTCCGTGATGCCATACAAACGCAGCGATTGGGCAACCGTAATCGAGAAGACCAAGCCTGCAAAACCATCCAAGGTCAAATAGCCTTCCACCAGTCCCTTGAAAAAGGGAATGCTCGCATAGTCCCCTGTGGGGGCGACCGCTTCCCCAACGGGGTTCATAACCGCAGCAATGAAAATCACGGCTATTGCCAAAAGCAAAATGGGCGTCAAAATCTTCCCCAAGATGTCGACAATTTTCTGGGGATACAGGCAGACAAACAAGGTCAAGCCAAAGAAAATCACAGTAAAAATCCCACTGTGCAACAGCCCCGCTTCCCCAGAGACAAAGGGCACTATGCCCAGCTCAAAGCTGACCGAACCAGTACGGGGCAGGGCAAACAATGGGCCAATGAGCAAATACACCGCACCCGTCAGCCAAAGCCCCAGACGCTTGCCCGCTTTTTGCGAAATATCGTCCAGACTTTCGCCCGCCCAGACCACGGCGATGACCCCCAAAATGGCGACACCTACGCCCGTGACGATGAAGCCCAGCCAAGCCACAAAGCTCTGTGTGCCTGCCATTTGCCCCAGCTGCGGGGGAAAGACCATATTGCCCGCCCCAAAGAAAATCGAAAAAAGCATACAGGACACGGCGAGGATACGAGAGAGAGAGAGGGTTTGTTTCATACTATCACTTTCCTTTCGTTTCACTGCGTCAGAGCAAGAAAAAAACACGCACTCTGACCTTCTGTCAGAGGACGTGCTACAATCAGCCGTGGTACCACCTCTATTCGCCAAAACCTCACAGCTTTGACCTTGTGGAGAGCCATCTCTCCCTTTGCGATAACGGGCAAACCCGAGATTTACTACCATTCCCCCAAGGGGAGAAGTTCCCAAATCCAGCTCAAGAAGGACTTCAGCACACCATGTTTACTCCCTCACAGCCAACGGAAGCTCTCTGCAAAACATGACAATGCCTACTTGATTCTATCACAGCGTTTTCTTGCAAATAAGCATAGCACAACAGACACAACTTGTCAATTATATTTTTTTCTTGCAACCATTTGAAAACTGCAAAGCACCAAAGCAAAACAAATCAAGATTTTCATTGCCCTCTGCCCGCTTTCCTGCTATACTGAGAGCACAAAAGAATAGACGAACGGGGGAGCTTGCGGACAAGCTGAGAGGAAGGTTGACCCTTCGACCCTTTTGACCTGATTTGGATGATGCCAACGGAGGGAGTTCTATGCTGGGGAAACTGCACCCCCCAAACCCGCCAAGAACGATTTCCCGCATCGTCTCTTGGCTATTTTTTTGACCCAGCACCCCCTGCGGTCACGGCAAGCCGTGACCCTACACATGCGTATCATACTCTGTCACATCCAACAACCGTCATCCAAAGGAGTACCTATTTTATGTTTGCACCCGTATTGGACAATTTGAAGCAAAATACCCCGCTCGTTCACAACATCACCAACTATGTCACCGTCAACGACTGCGCCAACATCCTGCTCGCCTGTGGTGCGTCCCCCATCATGGCAGACGACGTGCAGGAAGTCGAAGACATCATCGGCATTTGTGGCGGGCTGAACATCAACATCGGCACGCTCAACCAGCAGACCATCCCTAGCATGTACTTGGCGGGCGTAAAAGCAAATAAACTGGACAAACCCGTCCTGCTCGACCCCGTCGGCGCAGGGGCAAGTGCTCTGCGTACCAAGACCGCCCTCCACCTCATGGAAGCCATTTCCTTTTCCGTCATCCGTGGCAACATCTCCGAAATCAAAACGCTCGCCGCAGGGACGGGCACGACCCACGGTGTTGATGCTGATGCCGCCGACTATGTCAACGAAGACAATTTGCAAAGCATGATTGCCTTTGCGAAACATTTTGCCAAGCAAAGCAACACCATTCTCGCCATCACGGGTGCGATTGACATTGTAACCGACGGAAAAACCGCCTATGTCATCCGCAATGGCCACCCTCTGATGGGACGCATCACGGGCACGGGTTGTATGCTCAGTGCCCTCACTACCGCTTTTGTCATTGCCAACCCCTACCAAACATTGGAAGCCGTTGCCACGGCGGTCTGTGCCATGGGGCTGTGCGGGGAGCTGGCGGTGCAACGCATGAATGCTCTGGACGGCACAGCTTCCTTCCGCACCTACCTGATTGATGCCATGTCCCAGCTCGACACCGCCGCCTTGCAGGATGGGGCAAAGTATGAAATCTACTGAGTATTTGCGTCTTTATGCCGTCACAGACCGAAGCTGGGTCACAGCAGATAATGCTCTGCTCGAACAGGTGAAACATGCCTTGGCGGGGGGCATTACCTGCCTGCAACTGCGGGAAAAAGACCGAGACAAAGCCGATTTTTTGGCAGAAGCACAGGAAATCCACGCCCTCTGTCGTGCCCAGAATGTTCCCTTTTTCATCAATGACGACTGGGAACTCGCCCTTGCCTGTGATGCGGACGGTGTCCATGTGGGGCAGAGCGATGCCAATGCCAGATTTGTCCGCCAGCAAATCGGAAAAGATAAATTGCTGGGGGTTTCCGCACAGACCGTCGCACAGGCAATCCAAGCCGAACAGGACGGGGCGGATTATCTCGGGGTTGGGGCGGTTTTTCCCACCAGCACCAAGACAGATGCTGCCGCCGTTTCCCTCGATACCCTCCGTGCCATCTGCCAAGCGGTCAGCATTCCCGTCATTGCCATCGGGGGCATTGCCACGGAAAACCTAGACCAGCTTCAGGGGACAGGCATAGGGGGTGTGGCAGTGGTCAGTGCCATTTTTGGACAGAAAGACATCCAAAACGCTTGCTGTGTCCTCAACCAAAAAACCAAAGCCCTATCCACCCGCTCCATCCAAGGCATTATTTTTGACATGGACGGCACGCTCTTGGATTCCATGTCCATGTGGGCGGGCATTGGGGAAGCCTACTTAATCGCCCGTGGTATCACCCCCCTAGCAGGCACAAATGAGACATTCAAAAATCTCTCTCTGGTCGATTCTGCCCTCTACTACCAAGAGGTCTACGGCATAACAGACGATTTGGAGACCATCATGGCAGACGTCAACCGCATGGTGGAAGGCTTCTATTTCCATGAGGCAAAGACAAAAGCTGGGGTCATGGAGACACTGGAAGAGCTGGAAGCAGACGGTGTTCGCATGTGCATTGCCACCGCCACCGACCGCTATCTGGTGGAAGCCGTGCTGGAACGTCTGGGCTTGCGTCGCTTCTTCAGCGAAATTTTCACCTGTACCGATGTGGGTGCAGGTAAAAACGACCCCCTGATTTTTGAAACTGCCCTCCAGCATCTGGGCACGGAAAAAGACAAGACCCCCGTTTTTGAGGATTCGCTCCATGCCATCGAGACCGCACACAAGGCGGGCTTTCCCATATTGGGCATTTACGACAATGCCGCCGCCCACCAGCAAAACGAGCTCAAAGCCCTGTCCACTTGTTATCTGCATGATTTTTCCGATTGGAGGACATATTACCATGAAAAGTGTCTTGAGCATTGCAGGTTCTGATTGCAGTGGCGGGGCGGGGATTCAAGCGGACATCAAGACCATCACCGCCCACAAGCTCTATGCCATGAGCGTCATCACCGCCCTGACCGCCCAAAATACCACGGGTGTCTATGGGATTCAAAACGTCACCGCCGATTTTGTCGCCCTGCAACTCGACTGCATTTTCACCGACATTGTGCCCGATGCCGTGAAAATCGGTATGATTTCCAGCATCGCCATTTTGGACGTCATTGCCGAAAAGCTCCAGCAGTACGGGGCAAAAAATATCGTCCTTGACCCTGTGATGGTCTCCACCAGCGGGCACCGCCTCATGGACGAGGCAACCCAAGGACAACTCATGCAGAGCGTTTTCCCGCTCGCCCGTGTGCTTACACCCAACATTCCAGAAGCCGAATTGCTCACAGGGCAAGCCATCGAAACAGAATACGACATGGAAACCGCCGCCCGTCACTTAGCCGAGCGCATGGGCTGTGCTGTTTTGGTCAAAGGTGGGCATTTGGTCTGTGAGGCAAAAGACGTACTCTGCGAAAATGATACCCTCACTTGGTTTGTGGGCGAGCGGGTCGACACCAAAAACACCCACGGCACGGGCTGTACGCTCTCCTCTGCCATCGCCTGCCAGCTCGCACTGGGCAAAACCCTCCCCCAGAGCATCCACTATGCCAAGCAATACCTCACAGGGGCATTGCGTTTTGGTTTGAACCTCGGGCAGGGCAATGGCCCTTTGCACCACACCTATGCCCTTTGAGACCCTGCCCACCTCGTCCCAGCCCCACAAACGAAAAGGAGTGTTTTTATGCAAGTTGTCGATTTGACCCAGACCATTTCCCCCACCATGCCTGTCTATCCTGGCACAGAGCCTCCCCGTTTTTCACCCTGTAACAGCTATGAAGCAGACGGTTTTCAAGAGACTTTGCTCAGTATGTATTCCCACACTGGGACACATGTCGACCCACCCGCCCATATTTTTGCAGGACGGCGTACCCTTGACCAGTTCCCCGCCGAGCAGTTTGTGGGGAAAGCAATCGTCATTGACTGCACCCACCGCAAGGCGGGTGAACGCATCACCTTGGACGACTTGGCAGAGAAAAAAGCCCTCGCAGATACCGTGGATTTTGTGCTGTTCCGCACCGATTGGGACAAGCACTGGGGCACAGATGCCTATTTTGGCGACTACCCCCACCTCGCCCCTGAACTTGTGGACTACTTGGCACAGAGCCAGAAAAAAGGGGTCGGGCTGGATGTGATTGGGCTTGACCCCATTGCAGACAGCAATTTGACCCTGCACAAACGTCTCTTTTCCCAAGGGGACACGCTCATCATCGAGAATTTGACCCAACTGAATCAGCTCCCAGAGGGTGTGTTCACCTTCTGTGCCCTGCCCCTGAAATACGAACAGGCAGACGGTGCACCCCTCCGTGCCATTGCCCTGCTCTGAAGACAAAAAAACCGCCCCCTAGGGGGCGGTTTTTTCTTGCCTGATTCAGTGCCGACGGCGTTTGCCCTGTAAAACAAAGGGCACAAAGAGCATCGTGCCACAAAGCAATGCCCCCAAGAGCGTCAAGCCAATGCCCGCTTGCAGGGCGGGCACAAGCAGTGCAGACCACTGCCACGTCAGGCTATGGGCTGGGTGCACCACGGCATAGCTGCTGGAAAATACATTGTTTTTTTGGTATTCCTCCATGGAGAGGCTTGCCTCGTCCAAGAGGGCATCAAAGTCGTCCAGTAAGAGGGGCAAAGATTGCTCCACACGAGCAAGGATGGCGGGGTCATTCTCACCGTCCGCATTTTCCAGACGTGCAACACGGCTTTTCAAACGGTTGACTTGTTCCATTTTTTGCGTCAATTCCGCATTGAGGGCATTGCGCTGGGTGAACAAAGCATCATACGGTGCTGAGGGCTGGGGCAGGGCAGTGGCATCGCCCGCCAGCACCAAGGTATCTTTTTGGTACTCATTCAAGAAACTGCTCAAGTCGGCTTGCTGGTTGTGCAGGACAGCAATTTGATTGTCCAGCTGTTCGATTTGATACCAATAATAGGACACCAGCGACCACTTGTTACGGCTGAGGTTATTGGAAACCACATCGGCATTGACCATCGCCAAATCCACATCCACAAAGGCATGGAGCTGGGCGAGCAAATCCGCAAAGGTTTTGCCCGTTGCCACAGAGCGAAAGCTGGGGGCAGACCCCGTCAGACTTTGGAGTTGTTGCTCCAGCGCATGGGTTTGGTTTTCCATGAGATACGTCACCTGTGCATAGTCGTATTTGCTCAAGTCCTCTTTGGAAACGGCATTGCCAATGCCAGAGAACGGATTGGCATGGGTCAGAAAAAACCAATCTCGGTATTGGTTCAAGAGAGACGTG
Source organism: uncultured Ruminiclostridium sp. (assembly GCA_964611025.1). Lineage (GTDB taxonomy): Bacteria > Bacillota > Clostridia > Oscillospirales > Oscillospiraceae > Evtepia. The sequence continues at coordinate 5,116 of CAZSWQ010000054.1, read as the reverse complement.
AGCAAAAATTTCCCCTGAGAAGCGGAGATTTTTACTTGTTTGCTGTCTAAGCGGATATCAAAGAGATTGGAGACACCCGCCCCATCCTCTGCCAGCACGGGCACAGAGGACAGTGCCCCTTGCACATCTGCCACGCTGAGTTGCTCACCCAGCTGAGTTTCTGCCAAAACAGCTTGCAAAATACTGGGCATTTCCAAAATGGCACTGGGGTTTTCTCCTGTGCCATCTTCCAAGCTCAGGCTAACACGAGCACCCACCAGACCCCGTTGGGACAGCCCAGCCCAAATGCCACCGCCCAGCAAGCCCAGTAGCATACAGACCGCCAAAACCACGACATAAAAGCGACGGTTGCGGTGCAGGTGTTTGCCCAAAATATCCCATTGTATGCCCACATCTTCCTGCTGGTGGTGGCGGTGTTTTTGTTCTTGTTCCTCTATCATGCTACCTTCCTCATCCTTTCTACTGATATACAGACGAAAACACCCGCAAGCACCCAGAGGTGGTCACGGGTGTTCCAAAGCAATCAGACCATATGTGTTGCGAAGAAATCACGGGTTTGCTGGGCATTGTGCATGATTTCGTCACGCAGGGCTTCCAGCGAGGGGAAGCGTTTTTCAGGACGGATGAAGTCGAAAAATTCCATGCGGATGTTCTGTCCATAGAGGTCACCAGAGAAGTCCAAAATGAACCCCTCTACGGTGAGCTGTTCGCCGTCATCAATGGTGGGACGCTTGCCCACATTGGTCACGGCAATGTGAGAACTGCCGTTTTCCAACCAGACACGGGTGGCATAGACCCCAAGAGCGGGGGGCAGAACGTGCTCCTTGAGCTTCAAATTCACGGTGGGGAAACCCAGTGCAGAACCCAATTTCTTGCCGTGGGAGACCATGTCGCTCAAGGTGTAGGGATGACCTAAAAATTCATTGGCACGTTGGATTTCGCCCTGTGCCACCAGCGTACGGATGTAGGTCGAGGAGATGGTGATGCCGTCTTGCTCGACTTTGGGGATGATATCCACCCCAATGCCCAATTCGGCACAAAAATCTTGCAGTCGTTGGGGGTTGCCCTGACCTTTATAGCCAAAATGATAGTCGTGCCCTGCGACCAGATGCACCGCACCCAGCCCTTCTTTCAGGGTGTTGCGGATAAAATCTTCCCAAGTTTGTTTCATGCGTTCGGGGGTGAAGGGGCAGACCACGACATCTTCAATGCCGTAATAACGACGCATGAGGTCGGCTCTGTCCTCAGGGGAGGTCAAGAGCATCATGGGCTTATTGAAAATGACGCTCTGGGGATGGGGGTCGAAGGTAAAGGCAGTGGGGACTGCTCCCAGTTCTTTGGCACGTTCTCTGGTGCGGTTCATCAGGGCAGCATGCCCCAAGTGAACACCATCAAAAAAGCCCAAAGCAATGACACGTTTGATTTCTTTCACGTTATGACACCTCAAAAAAACTTTTTACTGTATAGAGTTGGTTCTGGGCAATTTCACCCAGCATCAAAAAGCCGTCCGCACCGTAGACCCGATAGCGTCCATTGGGGGCGGTATAGGCAAACGTCAGCCCATTGCGAATTTTACCCGCTGCCCGCTCGTCCACGTCGAGACGGGGATAATCACGAAAATAGGACTCCACGGGCAACAGAGCTTCTTGGGGCACAGGGCTTTGCATCAGATGCTCCAAGGTCACGGCATCGGCTTCGGTGAAGCCCGCCGCCATGGTGCGTCTGAGCGAGGAGAGACAGCCCCCACAGCCCAGCACTTGCCCAATGTCATGGCAGAGTGTGCGGACATACGTCCCCTTGGAACAACGCACCCGCAGGAGAAAATCCGTGTCTGCGGTCTGTTCCTCAATGGTCAGAGAAAAAATGGTGATGGGGCGGGGGTCTCGTTCGACTTCTTTGCCCGCCCGTGCCAATTCATAGAGCTTTTTGCCCTGCTTTTTGATGGCGGAGTACATGGGGGGGATTTGCAAAATATCCCCCCGAAAGGCGGGCAACACGGCTTCCAAGTCATCTTTTGTGACCGAAACGGGACGGGTTTCCAGAGTGTTCCCCGTGACATCCTGTGTGTCGGTGATTTGCCCCAGACGCAAACCCGCCAAATATTCTTTTTGTCCCTCGGCGGCAAATTCCACGGCTCTTGTGCCCCGCCCGACAAAGACAGGCAAAACACCCGTCGCCATGGGGTCGAGTGTGCCCGCATGTCCAATGCGACGCTCCCGCAAAATGCCCCGCAGTTTGGCAATGACATCATGGGACGTCCAGTCCGTGGGCTTGTCTATGACAATGATTCCACTGGGCATGGTTTCAACACCCCTTTGCCTGCACAGCACGAATGGCTTCCACCAAACGGGCTTTGACGTCTTCCAATTTGCCCGCAAGGGTCGCACCAGCGGCGGCGGGGTGGCCGCCTCCACCGAAGACAGCACAGACCTCAGAGGCATTCAAACTGCGGTTTGTGCGGACGGAAATTTTATAGACATCTGCCCGCAGTTCACGGATGATAATCGCCGTTTCCACACCCTTGAGCACTTCCAAAAAGGCGGCGATATTTTCCAAGTCCTCCTCGACTGCCCCGACACGATTGATTACGTCAAAGGTGATGCTCGCCATGGCGATTTTTCCCCCGTCCAGAACGAGCATTTCCTCGGTCAAAATGCCCTCGAGACGGAAACGTGCCAGAGATTTGCTGCGGAAATGACGCTTGTTTGCCCCTGCCACATCAAAGCCCGTTTCCATGAGGGAAGCGGAGATGCGGTGGGTTTCGGCGGTGGTATTTGAGAAAATAAAGCCCCCCGTATCGGTGGAAATGGCAATATAGAGATATTCCGCAATGGCGGGGGTCATGACACCCAAGTGGACAATGATTTTATAGAGCAATTCCCCACAGGCGGCCGCCGAAGCATCCACGCAGGTTTCCTTGGCATAGCCCTGATTGGAGCTATGGTGGTCGATGGAGAGGTCAATGCAATCACGGTACTTTTCCGCATTGTCGGGCAGTAAATCCAAGGCGGCGGTATCAACACTCACCACATACTGGGGCTGAAAACTGCCGTCGATGCTCACACCTTCCAAATAGGGGCGAAAGAGCTCGTGGGCTTCTCGGTTCTCCAAAACGTGGGCGGTTTTGCCCAGCTGACGCAGGGCAAGGCAGAGCGCAACCCCACAGCCAATGGTGTCCCCATCGGGTCTTCTATGGGTCAAAATCAAAATATTGTCATGCGTTTGCAGGCGGTCTGCTACGCTGTTGATGTCCATACAAATACCCCCTTACTGCTTATCCAAATCGTTGAGCAATTTCAAAATATGCGTCCCCTTGTGGATGGAGTCGTCCAGCTCAAAGACCAATTCTGGGGTATAACGCAGGGTGAGGATGTGGCTCAGTTCACGGCGCAAGTAGCCCGCCGAGGACTTCAAGCCCTTGAGCAAATCCTTGCCCCCGTCTTCCAAATCTTGCAGACTGCTGACATAAACTTTTGCAAAACGCAAATCGGGCGTGGTATGCACGGCAGTGATGGAAATCAACCCGTTGTTGACACGGGGGTCTTTCAAACTGCGGAGCAAAGACGCCAATTCGCGCTGAATTTCTTCGTTGATACGACCTAAGCGTTTTGTGGCCATAAAAGTTCTCCTTTTTTATGCGAGAGGCTTCTTACCTCTGGGTAATGGTTTGCATACAAAAAAACAGTCGGAGGCAGTGTGCCTCCGACTGTTGGACATTTGGAAGCGAAACGACCAGGTTTAGACCTGAACTTGCTCCATGACGAAGGCTTCGATGATGTCGCCAACCTTCAAGTCGCTGTATTTCTCAATGCTGATGCCACATTCGTAGCCGTGTGCGACTTCCTTCATGTCGTCCTTGAAACGACGCAGAGAACCGACTGCACCTTCATGAATGACAATGCCATCACGCACCAGACGCAACTGGCAACCACGGGTGACCTTGCCTTCGGTGACATAACAACCTGCAATGATGCCTGCACCCGTGATTTTATAGACTTCACGCACTTCGACCGTGCCCAAGGCAACTTCCTTGAACTTGGGGGCGAGCATGCCCTTCATGGCAGCTTCCATTTCGTCGATGCAGTCGTAAATGACACGGTACATCCGCATATCAACATTCATACGAACAGCGGTTTCCTTGGCATTTGCATCGGGGCGGACGTTAAAGCCGACCACAATCGCACTGGAGGTCGCAGCGAGCATGACGTCGGATTCATTGATGGCACCAACGGCACAGTGGATGACACGCAAACGGACTTCTTCGTTGGTGATTTTTTCCAGAGAAGCACGGAGGGCTTCGGCAGAGCCTTGCACGTCCGCCTTGACGATGATGTTCAGGTCTTTCAGCTCACCCAACTGAATCTGGGAGAACAGGTCTTCCAGTGTGACTTTCTGGGTGGCATGCGAACCAGACATTTTATTTTCGTGCTTGCGTTGTTCAGCGAGTTCACGCGCCATGCGTTCGTCCGCAACGGCATGGAATTCATCGCCAGCCCCAGGCACTTCGCTCATGCCGATGATTTCGACAGGCATGGAAGGGCCAGCCGCCAAAATCTTGGCGGCACGGGCATCTTGCATGGCACGGACACGCCCAACGGCAGTCCCTGCGATGATGACATCACCCTGCTTCAATGTGCCCTTTTGCACCAGCATGGTTGCCACAGGCCCACGACCCTTGTCGAGGCGGGCTTCGATGACAATACCATGGGCGGAACGGTTGGGGTTGGCACTCAGTTCTTGTATTTCAGAGGTCAGGACGACCATTTGCAAGAGGGTGTCAATGCCCGCACCCGTCTTTGCGGAGATGGGGCAGATGATGGTATCCCCACCCCAAGCTTCGGATACGAGACCATGCTCGGTCAACTGCTGGGTGATGCGGTCGGGGTTTGCAGTGGGCTTATCCATCTTGTTGATGGCAACAATGATGGGAATGCCCGCAGCCTTTGCGTGGTTGATGGATTCGATGGTCTGGGGCATGATGCCGTCATCGGCAGCCACCACCAAGATGGCAATATCTGTGACCATTGCACCACGGGCACGCATGGCGGTGAAGGCTTCATGACCGGGGGTCTCCAGACAGGTGATGGGGGAAGTGTTGATTTCGACCTGATATGCA
>CAZSWQ010000053.1:0-11910 GCA_964611025.1 uncultured Ruminiclostridium sp. | reverse complement strand
CTATGTCTACCAGCGTTGTCCCCAAACTTGCGGGGTCGCCCTGCGGGAAGATGCTATTTTGCATTTGCTCTCCTGCTTTTTTGCCCTGCAAATGCAAATCCACGGCGGGCAAGACGCCCAGCCCAATCCCCGTCTGCTCCTGCTCGCCTGCGTAGAACGCATCCAACTTGCCCCCCAAAAACGTCTCATACTCCAGCTCACCGCCCATTTTTAAAATGAATTTTTATACAGAAAATCCCCCTTACGAAAGGGGGATTCGGACATGGCAAGCCATGTCCCTACAGAGAACATCAATTCATAATGCACAATGCACAATTCATAATTTCCCCCGTTTGGTCTTTCATTTTTCATTGGGTCGGGCGGATACTATCCGCCCCTACACGGGTTATTGTTCGGTGCGTCGGGGACGCCGCACCCTACGGCGTTGCCATCAAAGCGCAACAGTAGGGAACGGTCTTGACCGTTCCGCAAGAGAAAAACAGCGGACATGGCAAGCCATGTCCCTACGGGGGCATGCACGGTTTGTAGGGGACGATGCCCACATCGTCCCACGGGCAAACAACCCAGCGGACAAATATGGAATTTGTCCCTACAGAGGGCATGGTTTTCATTTTTTCACTGTATAGACGGATGGCATCCGTCTATACATAAACATGCATTTTTGTCGTATAACTTGTATAATTTGTCGAATTTTGTCGAGATTTTTCTCTTGCCATCGAATTTTGACTATGGTAATATTCACCACAACGGGAGGCAGAAATGCCCAAAGACAGTCGCATAGCAATTTCTACTCACCGTACAGGGGCTGACCCTGTGCGGTTTTTTATTTGGGAGGCTTGCGCTATGATTGCACACATACGCCAAAGCGATGGCACAAGACAAAGCGTCAGGGAACATTGTCTCAACGTCGCCCAGCTCGCCTCTGGGTTTGGGAAAGGCTTTGGGCTGGAGCAAACCTGCTACCTTGTGGGCTTGCTCCACGATTTTGGAAAATACAGCAAAGGCTTTGCTCGATACATCCAAGGGGAAGCCAAGCAGACCGTCTACCACAGTCCGCAGGGGGCGATTTTCGTCTATGAACGCTGGTTTTTGGGGCGGGCAGAGGACGCTTTGGCACAGCGTGTGGCACAAATTCTCTCGCTGGTCATACGAGGACACCACGGCGGGCTGTTGGACTGCCTAGACCCAGAGGGGGGCGGACGTTCCCCCTACCTGCAATCCATGACACAGGACAAAGCCCCGCTCGCCTATGAAGAAGCAAAAGAAAACTTTTTCGCCCACATTTCCTCAGAAAATAAACTGGAGGAGCTGTTTTCCGCTTCTTGCACCGAACTGGACAGCCACTTGAGACGAGATACCAACACGGAACGTGCCTTTGCGCAGGGTCTGCTTGCCCGCAGTATTTTGAGCTGTTTGGTCGATGCCGACCGCTGGGACAGTGCCTGTTTTGAAGATGGATGCGACCCCTTTTCCCCAGAACAGGAAGCCTCTTGGGGCACGCTCCGTGCAAACCTCGAAAGGCATCTTGCCCAGTTCGACCGCACAAGCCCCATCGGGCACTTGCGGGGAGCAATTTCCGATGCCTGTCTGAAGGCGGGCACACTGCCTCAGGGTTGCTACCAGCTCAACGCACCAACAGGCGGGGGCAAAACCCTGTCCAGCTTGCGTTTTGCCCTCGCACAGGCAGAAGAACACCAGCTCACCCGCATTGTATATGTCATTCCATACAACACAATTTTGGAGCAGAACAGCCAAGATATCCGAGATGCCCTACAAAATGATGCCGTGATTTTGGAGCATTATGGGAATTTCATTTCTGAGGAGGACGACGAGGCAGCGGAAGCCCAACACAAATTATTGACCGAACGCTGGAACATGCCCCTGATTTTGACCTCCATGGTGCAGTTTCTCGACAGTGCCTACCGTGGTAAGAACAGCAACAGCCGTCGTTTGCATCGTCTGGCAAAATCCGTCATTGTCTTTGATGAAATCCAAGCCCTGCCCACGCACTGCACGAAATTATTTGAATCCCTCTTGCTGTTTTTGACCAAGCATTTGTCCTGTACGGTGCTCCTCTGCACTGCCACCCCACCCCAGTTTTCCAAGTTTACCCCCCAAGCTCTGCTCTCTGCTGAGACCATGCAGCACTACCAAGCACAAATGCAACGCTTCACGCTCCACATTGAGGACACACCCACCGCTTACAGCAACGAAGCAGCCAGCCATGCCCTCGTGGAACTCTTGGAAGCATACGGCTCTGTTCTGGTGATTGTGAACACCAAAGCCACCGCCAGAGAGGTCTTTTTGCAGACCCGCACACAGCTGGACACAGCAGATATTTTGTGCATCCACCTCACGACAAACCTCTGTCCGGCACACAGGCTCGCCAAGCTCCAAGAAATGAAAACCGCCCTGAAAACGGGTCGGCGGGTCTTCTGCGTAGCGACCATGCTCATCGAAGCAGGCGTGAATTTGAGCTTCCCTTGCGTCGTGCGGAGCTTCACGGGTCTACCCAGTATTTTACAGGCGGGTGGCCGTTGCAACCGCCATATGGAGTTTCCTCAGGGCGGTCAAGTCTATGTCTGGCATTTTGTACAGGAGGCACTGAAACATTTGGAGGAAATCACGCTGGGGCAAAGCTGTACCACAGCCGTCCAAAATTTGCACCTGCCCCTCTGTTCCGAGGAAGCCCTACACGCTTATTTTGCCAAAGAACAACTGGAAATCCAAGACCGTGTGGGCTACCCCGTGAAGGGACTTTCTTGGACACTGCACGAGCTTTTGGGCAACAATAAAGCCTTACGGCGGGAAGCCACACTCATTCCCCAAGATGCCCTACGGCTCTGCCAGTCTTTTGCCACGGCGGGTCGGCAGTTTCAGGTCATTCACAGCGATACCATTCAGGTCTTGACACCCTATGGGGGCGGAGAAGATCTTATTAAAAAGCTCAGTGCTTGCAGAGAACTCGCCCAAGCGGTGTGCCTGCTCCGTCAGGCACAAACATACAGCATTGCCCTTTTTCGCAATACCCTGCGCCCAAAATTGTACGAGGGCATGATATATCCTCTCTTGGACGGGGCGGTGTTTGTCCTCGCCTCAGAATGGTATGACACGGCAGATTTTGGTCTGCGCAAAGAGGCGGCAGAACTGGAATTTTTGAGCTTCTGAAATTTGTTTTTACTGGGAGGTACACAGTATGCGCAATGAAATCCAATGCAAGATTTGGGGCAAGTACGCCCTGTTTTCTGACCCCGTGACCCGTGTGGGGGGCGAAAAATACAGCATGCAAGTGCCCAGCTACCAAGCCCTCAAGGGCATGGTCGAGAGCATCTATTGGAAACCCACCTTCATCTGGTACATTGATGCGGTGCGGGTCTTGCATCGCATCCAAAGCGAAGACAAGCACATACTCGCCTGCAAATTCCCCGCCCAGACGGGCGACCGCTTCCTCTATACCTATCTCTACGATGTGGCATATCAAATCAAAGCACATTTTGAATGGAATCCGCACCGCCCAGAGCTGGCACAAGACCGCAACGAACACAAACACCACAACATCGCCCGCCGTATGGTCGAGCGGGGCGGGCGGCGGGATATTTTTCTCGGCACACGGGAGTGTCAAGGCTATGTCGCCCCCTGTGTTTTTGGGGAAGGTGCTGGTTTTTATGACGACTACGGCAGTTTATCTCTGGGTATGGGCTTCCACAGCTTCGCCTATCCCGACGAGACTGGAACAAATAGCCTAGGCACGCGCCACTGGCACATCAGCATGCAAAACGGCATGATTCACTTTCCCAGACCCGAAGTCTTTTCCGAAACCAGCACACAATACCCCCTGCGGATACTGCGCACGGACGTTGTGGCAAAACGCTTTGTGTCTGGGGTGAATTTCTGCCCCCTGTCCGCTGACCTCGATTTATCCGCCTTGGGAGAGGAGCTGTGTTTATGAGCTGGATGCAACAAGTTTGTGAAACCTATGCCTATGCCTGCACCACCACCGCCCCGCTTGATGCCGAAAACCCGCTCGCCACGGTGGGTTTTTCCACAGATACGGTCAGTATTGTCTTACGGCTGGATGCCAAAGGGCAGTTTCTGGATGCAGAACGCTTGCCAGAGCCAAACATCCAAGTCATTCCCACGACACTACATTCGGTGGCGGGACGTTCTGGAGATGCTTCCCCTCCCCACCCACTGGTGGACAAAATCAAATATCTGGGCACACCCGCACATCTGGCTTTATTGGACGCATGGTGTGCCTGCACCCACACACCCCCCTGCATCTGTGCCTATCGGGACTATCTTGCAAAGGGTACACTGCATGCAGATATATGCCAGTGCTTCGCCCAAAAAGCCTACAAAACGGACAAGCTCACATCAGAAAAAGTGCTGGTTTGCATGCCCACGACCGACCCAAACGAGCGGGATAATCTCTGTTTGCGTCCCAGCGTCCGTGCCAGTTGGGAGCAATTTTTCGAGGAAGATTGCGACAAGGAGGCAAAAGCCCTCTGTGCTGTGCTGGGGGAAGTCCTGCCCGCCATGAACAATCACCCTTACCTCTATGAAACCTGTCGGCTGATTTCTCAATCCAAAAGCAAAACGGGCAAACGCTGTGAGGGACGTTTCCAAAGCAAGCCAGAACTGGCACTGTCCCTCAGCGTCCGTGCCTCCTACCAGATACACAACACCTTGCGTTGGCTCTTGGGTAAAGACACACCTTATCTCTACGGCACACGCCTGCTCATCTGGGACACCGCAGGACAAGCCCTGCCCGATATCACCTCTTTTGACCCCTACGAAGACGAGGAGGACGAAAGCGAAACCCAAACCCCATTTCTGGGGACGCTCCTGCGCCAAGCCGTGGCAAAAGGTGCAAGTGGTTATTTTTCCACACCCCTGCCCCAGTATCATGCACAACAAATCAAAACTGCCACTGTGGTCGTGCTCGCACTGGATGCCATCAGCAACGGACGCACTGCCTTGGTCTATTATCAGGCATTGCACGGTGCGGACTATTTGGCAAATTTGCTCCATTGGTACGAGGGCTTTTCTTGGATGCAACTTGGCAAAACAGGCAAAGCCACACGCTACAGCCCCCTGCCCCGTGACATTGGCAATCTGCTCTACGGCACGGGCAAAGACCAAAGCATCCGCAATTTGAAAAACAACCTCATGAAACGTCTGCTCCCCTGCATCACCAACCGCGCACCCCTGCCCGTGTCCCTGCTCCAGCAGGGCTTCCGCAAGCTCTGCCAGCCCCTGTCCTACAGCAGAAACCAGCGTTTTCATCGCAAAGATTGGGAAACTGCACTGGGTGTCGTCTGTGCACTGGGGCATAAAATCGACTTTGATAAAGGAGAGGATGCTTCTATGGAATGCAATCCCAAGGACTTCGACCGCAGTTATCTTTACGGACGTCTGCTCGCCTGTGCGGACATCATCGAACGCAATGCCCTGCGACAAGGCGAAAAAGAACGCACCACCAATGCCATGCGTTACCTGCAACGCTTCCAGAACCGCCCCGCTGAGACTTGGTTGTTTTTGCGCACACAAAAGATTGAACCCTATTTGCAAGCCCTCTCCCCTGCACTGGCGCAGTATTACCGCCGTGAAATCAACGACATACAAGCCTCATTCCAAGACAATGACATCGGCTTGCCTGAGCCTTTGTCCGTGCGTATGCTCCAAGGCTATTCCTGTCAGATGCAGTGGTTCTATACCAAAAAGGAGGAGACCCCATGACCAGTTTGACACACAAAATTGATTTTGCTCTGGTGCTTTCTGTGAAGCATGCCAACCCCAACGGCGACCCCATCGACGGCAACCGCCCCCGCACCACCTTAGAAGGCAAGGGGGAAATTTCCGACGTCTGTCTGAAACGCAAACTCCGCAACCGTTTGCAAGATGAGGGCTACCCCATTTTGGTGCAGTCCGACGAACGCAGAAGTGACGAACATCGCTCCCTCGCCGACCGCATCAAGAGCATGCCCGCCCTTCAAACCAAAGACAAAAATTTCAATCGAGACGACTTTGCCCGCATTGCCTGTGAGACTTGGTTGGATGTGCGTACCTTTGGGCAGGTCTTCGCCCTCTCGGGCAAGGACAAAGACAGTGCGGGGACGTCCATCGGAGTACGGGGGGCGGTCAGCTTGCACAGTGCCTTTTCCGTCGAGACCATTGACATCAGCAGCATCCAAATCACAAAATCGGTCAATCTCGAGACCAATGCCAAAAACCCCGACCAAAAAGGCTCGGACACCATGGGCATGAAGCACCGTGTCGAGCGGGGCATTTATGTCACCTATGGTGCGATGAACGTCCAGCTGGCGGAAAAAACGGGCTTTTCCATGGACGATGCCAAAGCCGTCCAACAAGCCCTTTTGACCCTGTTCCGCAACGATGCTTCTTCCGCCCGCCCCGAGGGCAGCATGGAAGTTTTGCATCTCATTTGGTGGGAGCACGACTGCAAACACGGACAATATTCCGCCGCCAAAGTCCACCGTTCTCTGACCGTTCACCCAGACGGCAGTTTTGATATCGCCCCGCTCGCAGGCTTGATACCCGAGATTTTAGAGGGGGAGTGAGCCATGGACGACAATACTCTGTTGCTCTCTGGTCTGCATCATTTCGCCTACTGTCCCAGACGCTGGGCACTGGTACACATTGAACAGCTCTGGGGGGACAATGCCCTGACTCTCGATGGAAATTATCGGCATGAGAAGGTACACGACCCGCAGTATAAGACCAGTGCGAAGCACAAGATTCTCTCCCGTGCCATGCCTGTTTTATCGGAGCGTCTGGGGGTGCGGGGTGAGTGTGATATGGTCGAACTCATCCCAGACCCTGCGGGCATTGCCATTCAGGGACATGAGGGCTTGTACCGTGTCTATCCCGTGGAATACAAACGGGGCAAAGAACATTTCAGCGACACTTGGCAACTCTGCGCACAGGCAATGTGCTTGGAAGAAATGCTCTGTACCGATATCCCAGAGGGGGCGATTTACAGTATCACAGACCACCGTAGAACCAAGGTGGCACTGGATGCCGACCTGCGGAAAACCGTGGAGACCGCCCTCCAACAAATGCGTCAATACGACGCACGGGGCTACACGCCAAAGGTCAAAGCCCGCAAAGCCTGCGTGAATTGCTCCATGCGGGAGCTGTGCCAAGTGGAGCTGTTCCAAAAGCCCTCCGCCAAGGCATATTTTGACCGCATCATCGGGGAGGATACACCATGATGAAAGTCTTGAAAAACACCGTATATATCACCACACCCGAGAGCTATCTCGCCTTGGAGGGGGAAGCCTTGGCAATCTTGCAAGAGGACAAGAAAAAACGTCTGCTCCCTCTGAGGGAGAATTTGGAGGGCATTGTCTATTTTGGCTACCGTGGTGCAAGCCCTGCCCTCATGGGCTATTGTGTGGAAAACGGCATTTCTCTCAGCTTTTTGCGTCCCTCCGGACGCTTTCTCGCCAAAGTGACGGGCAGAACCAAGGGCAATGTACGCTTGCGTCAAACGCAAGTCCTCTGGCAAGAGGACGCATGCCACGCTCTGCCCTTGGCAAAAAAAATCCTAGTGGGCAAGATTTACAATGCCCGCTGGGTGCTGGAACGGCAGACCAGAGAGACACCCTTACGGGTGGATGTGCCCCGCCTGAAAACCCAAGCAGCCTATTTGCAAGACAGCATTGCTGAGGTTCTGCAAGCGGAGAGTCTGGAACAGTTGCGGGGCTTTGAGGGACTGGCGGCGAAAGCCTATTTCAGCGTGTTTGATGAGCTGATTTTGCACAACAAAACCCAATTTCCTTTCCATGGACGCCAACGCCGTCCACCCAGAGATAGGGTCAATGCCCTGCTCTCCTTTGTCTATACCCTCTTGGGTACGGATTGTGCTTCTGCGCTGGAAACGGTGGGGCTTGACCCATACATGGGCTTTTTGCATCGTTTGCGTTCTGGGCGGGCATCGTTGGCACTCGACCTTTTGGAAGAACTGCGTGCCCCCTTCGCCGACCGCTTCGTGCTCTCGCTCATCAATCGGAAAATGCTGACGGAAAAGGATTTCATCCAGAAAGAGACTGGAGCAGTGGAGCTGGGGGACAAAGGTCGAGATGTGTTGTTCCGTGCTTGGCAAGACAAAAAAAAGGATACCCTCACGCATCCCTATTTGAAGGAAAAAATTCCTTGGGGGCTTGTGCCCTATGCCCAAGCGATGTTGCTTGCCCGCTACATGCGGGGCGATTTGGACGACTACCCGCCCTTCTTGTGGAAATGAGGTGGTTTTTTGCTGGTGCTTGTCTGCTACGACATACAGACCATGGACAGTGCAGGGGCAAAGCGTCTGCGCCGTGTGGCGAAGCATTGCCAAAATTATGGCATACGGGTGCAAAATTCCGTCTTTGAGTGTGTGGTCTCCACGGCGGAATTGACCGTCTTAAAGCACAAGTTGTGTGCAGTGATGGATGCCGAAAACGACAGCATCCGTTTTTATTTCTTGGGTGAAAAGTACCGCTCCAAAGTGGAGCATTTCGGTCGCAACGAGGCAATTCAAATGGACGAAGCCCTGATTTTCTAATGCTACGATGCGAATCAATGTATCATGTATGTCCACCTGAGCAAACCCATGCATCCGACCACATGATACGACAGCTTGGCAGGAAACACGAAACAGGAAAACACCCGCTCCCATCAACTGGAGCGGGTGTTGTTCCGTTTTTTCGCCCAGAGACAATCCGTATCCACGCAATTTGGAAAATCTATTGATAAAATTTGTCGTTCTTGGTATAATTCAGGGGAAAGCTGTCAAACCCGCCACTGTGTGGGGGTGAGACCGACTTTTGCGAGATACCATAACATAAACATACGATTTGGAATGTGCTTATGAAACATTTAACCGTCCGAAATTCAAAAACGCTCCTGTCGCTTATCGCCTATATTGGCATCATCAGTCTGGTGATTGGTTTTGCCATGTACGGCTTTTTTAAGGACGCCAAACAGCAGGGCGTACAAACCTTCGAGCGTTTCAGTGAGCAAATTACTTGGCGGGTCAAAGGTGAACTGGGCAAATACAGCGACCAAATCCTACTCTTGCGGGAGGATATTCAAGCGGTTGCCCCCACAAATACCCAAGACTTTACCAGTATCATGCAGCGCTATCTGGAAGTTGCTCACGTCAGTGGCATTGGCTATATGACCGATGACAACGCCACCTACTCCTATGACGGCACAGAAGAACACTTTGACCTCTACATGGACAAACGAGATGTGTACGTCTACTCCTATGACGTGGGCATTGTCGTCAACCATTTGGCGGGCAAGGATTATCTGGTTTTTTTATCCACTTGGGACATCCCGATGCAAGACAAATCCGTCAAAGCCCTCTATCTCTATGTCGACATGAGCCTGATTGGCAACATGTTGGAGGGCACATCCTACGGTGCAGAGGGTGCATCTCTCTCCCTGATTGACCACAAGGGCAACAACGTCTGGCACTCTGACACGGAATTTCTCCTCAAAAATATCACCAATTTCTTTTCCGTCATGGATGTGGTGAATATCTACAACGACACCAGTGCAGAGCAAATTGCCTCTCGTGTTGACCTCAAGCTCTCAGGGCTGGTGGAATATGGACTGGGGAAGACAAGACGCACCGCCAGCTACATGCCCATAGACGCCAATGAGTGGACATTGGTGGTCGTCTCCCCGACCAACGCCATTTCCGATACCTCCTATGCCGTTTATTCGCTCTTGCTTTTGGGTCTGGGCATCTTGTCCATTGTCGCCATTGCCACTTGGCTCTTGCGAAAAAACATCAAAGACAATATCGCCTTGCAGATTGCCAACCGTGAGAGCCAATTCAAAGACAAATTCATATCCAATATGTCCCACGAAATCCGTACCCCCCTCAACGGCATAGCGGGCATCATTCATCTGCTCAAGAGCAAACACCTAGACAACAGCACCCGTGAAAACTACTACAAAATTATGGAAGAATCCACCGTGCGTCTGAAGCAAATTGTCGACGATATTTTAGACGTCTCCGCCATGGACAAGAAAATTGTGGAGCTGACCCACGAGCGTTTTGATTTGTATGACGTCTGCCAGCACCAAATGCAACAAACCCGCTTCCTCCTGCAATCGGAAGATGTGGATTTGCGTTTTGACACCACGGGGCTGAAAGACCGATTCTACATGGGTGACAGCAAAAAAATCAACAGCATTTTGCAAAACTTGCTCTCCAATGCCGCAAAGTTCACCAAGGACGGTGCAATCACCCTGCGCATTGCTCAGGAAAATGGCGAGCTTGTCTTCCAAGTGAGCGATACGGGCATTGGCATCAGTGAGGCATTTCAAAAGGTCATTTTCGACCGCTTCACGCAGGAGGACTCCACCTATAACCGTGAGCAAAAGGGCACAGGGCTTGGCTTGGCAATCACAGCGGACATTGTCGCACACCTAAAGGGACATATCTCTGTCGAGAGTGTGCAGAGCAAAGGTGCGACCTTCACCGTGCGTTTGCCCATGGAAGTCTGCCCCATCCAAACCATCAGAGAGGAGGCGAACCGCAGCGAGCAGGGCATCAACTTGTCGGGCAGTCATGTCTTGATTGTCGAAGACAATCGGGTCAATGCCCTCATCGCCAAGAAGTTGTTGGAAAAAGTCGGCATCGAAGTGGTCTTTGTGGCGACCAACGGACAAGAAGCACTGGACTTCCTCTGCAAATACACAGACCCTGTGGATTTGATTTTGATGGATATCCGCATGCCTGTCATGGACGGCTTGGAAGCCACCCGCAGAATCCGTGCCTCTTGTCTGCCCTATGCCCAAAAAATTCCCATCATCGCACTCACCGCCAACGGCTTGGAACATGACCAGAGCGAAATCCGTGCCGTTGGGATGAATGACCGTCTGGCAAAACCCATTGATACCCATGATTTCTATCGCACCTTAGAAAAATATTTAAGAGGGGAACTGGCATGAATCAGAAAACAAGAACAATGTTAAAATTGGGGGCTGTTGTGGTCTTACTGCTCTGCTTCGCCCTGACCGTGAAACAGCAAATGGAAACGGGTGCAGAACAAAGTGCCCAAAGTGCTCACGCACAAGTGTATCTCAAGTTGCACGACACCATCAAGCTGGTGGAGTCCTACTCAGAACAGGAATGGATGATTCCCG
The DNA here is from genome assembly GCA_964611025.1 of uncultured Ruminiclostridium sp. Taxonomy (GTDB): domain Bacteria; phylum Bacillota; class Clostridia; order Oscillospirales; family Oscillospiraceae; genus Evtepia. The sequence goes on along the minus strand of CAZSWQ010000053.1, from coordinate 741 downwards.
ACAAGGTGGACTACCGCACCAAGGCGACCATGTTGCTTCAGGACAATGAAGTTTGGGAATTTTTCGGCATCTTCGTTTTGGATAAGGACATTGGAACGTATAATCCAACAATGGATGCTTCCAGCTCCAGCCTAGCCTCTCGTGAGTATTTGCAAGAACTCTGGGCGACCAACAAGACCCAAATCACCGATATTTTCCGTGCGGGGAAAGACGGTGCGACCTTGAACTACACCATCGCCGCCGCCATCAAAGACGATGCCAAGAAAAACGGTGCACTCTTTGCCGCCATCTTTGAAAAAGACATCAGCGAGATGGTCAAGAGCCAACCCTATGAGACCTTCATGACGGGCAAGCTCCAGCAGAGTATGTCGGGTGTGGCAGATGAGAACATCGGACAGACCTTAGACGTTTACTTTGAGGGCTACCAGTTCCTATCCACCTCTTTGGAAGACGAGCTTTTGCAGATTAAGAACCATGAGGACGGTGCATTTTGGGCACTGCACAAGGGCACACCCACCTACTGCAGCTACAAGAACGTCGGCTTGGACAGTGGCTGGACGATTGTCAGCAAGGTTGCACTTGGCGATGTGCTCTCTGATTTGTCCTATGTCTCCGTGGGCATTCTGCTGACCGTTGTGGTGCTTGTGGTCGACCTTGTGTGTGCTCGTACCCCCAAGGAACAAAAAACCAAGCCCGAAGCCAAAAAAGCATAACAACAACACACAAACCCCCCAGAGCTTG
>CAZSWQ010000052.1:0-12118 GCA_964611025.1 uncultured Ruminiclostridium sp. | reverse complement strand
GCTCTGAAAAAATTACCACATGTGGAACGGGAAGAAGCCATTGCTTTTTATCGAGAGTATGCAAATGAAGCAGATATTCATGATTACGAAGACTTAGTACAACGATTTGGCACAGCAGAAAGGCTTGCGACCAAAATTTTTACAGACTCCGCCATGAGAGAATTTCAACCTGCCAAAGAAGAAAAAAAAGGAAATCCCTTCAAGGGTTTTCTATTTTCTGTATTGGCACTGTTCTCTTTGCCCATAGGATTGCCACTTCTCATTGCCAGCATCGCCATTGGCTTTTCCTTTCTGGTATCTATCGCCTCCATTTTGCTTGCTTTTGTCGTAACAGTTTCTGTATGTGGTGTGACAGGTTTTGCTTTATTCATCAAGTCATTTCAATTTTTGATGCCGTTCGCACCTGTTTTGTGGTTAAAATCCTTTGGTGCAGGCATAGCAATGATTGGCATAACTGCAGTGCTTACCATTTCCTTGTTCTTATTGTTGAAAGTAATCATCAAATATACTGGCGTGTTCATCTCGAAATTTGTGCAAGAAAAAAATCATGAACGAATGAAAAAAGGAGAAACTCTATGACGAAAAAAATTGTACTTATCTCGTTGGCTACTGCATTTTTGGGTGTAGCAATGCTGGGTTTGGGGTATATCTTTACTCAAAACTTACTTGACCCCAAAGAAAATATTGTAGACGCACAGCCTTCCAATCTTGAAAAAGATACAACATCAGAGCTGACGAGTTTCAAAAATGTGGATATCAACGTGGCAGCGGCAGATATTTCCATTGTAGAAGGGGAGAACTTTTCTGTGGAATATTCTTTGCATGAACAAGAACGTGTGAAAACATTGAAAGTTATGGACGATACCTTGGTTTTTGAAACCACATACGATCCAAAATGGAAGGGGGATTTTGGGAATTGGCACGTTACCATTCGTGTTCCAAAACATCACACATTTGGCACAATCCATGTAAGCTCGATTGCTGGAGACCTTGCACTAAAGGATAGACAATTTGAAACCGCGCATTTGAAGACCACATCTGGTGAGATTGTATTGTCTGGGGTAGAGGCAAAGGAATTGACCCTAAAAACCGTATCGGACGATATATCGGTGCAGGGGGGCGAAATATCTAGCATCATCGCAGAGTCTGTTGCGGGCGATATATCCGTGGCAGGCAGAATAGATTCTGTGTCACTGAATTCCATTTCGGGTGATTGTGCTGTGGAAAGTGAGGCGGTTTTATGTGGTGCTATCACGAATATTTCTGGTGATATTGATGTCATAAGTTTGGAAACAAGTATCAACGCAAAAAGCGTTGGAAAAATTACATACAATGGTGCAAACCAAGGAAGATATTTTGAAAATAAGCAAGATGGGCAGTGCTTGGAATTAAAAAGCACCTCTGGTAAAATAACAATTTCCACCGAATAAAAATGCATAACAAAAATGGAGTAAGCAAACATGCTTACTCCATTTTGTTATGCTATTTTGTCCTCAATTTCTAGGGAAATTCTGAGATAAAGTCCGTGCTCAGTCAAAAAATTCTTTGGCATACTGCAAGATGCCTGTACTCTGGAACGGTGTTTTACAGAGGGAATATGCCATAAAATGTTCCGCTGGGACAGGAAAGGGGGCGGAGATGCCATAGGTGGAAGCGGGCACATAGCCGAACTTGGGGTAATACTGCGTACTACCTAAGACGACAGAGAGCGGATAGCCTAAGTTTCTTGCTCGGCGGTGTCCTGTTTGTATGAGTGCTTTGCCTATGCCCTTTTTTTGCTGGGCGGGCAAGACCGCCAAAGGGGCAAGTGCCAAGACGGTTTCTGTTCCAAGGCTTGCTTCGGTAAAGAGAATATGCCCCACAATTTGCCCGTCTTTTTCGGCGACCAGTGAGAGGGCGGGCACAAAAGCCCTACTGTGTCTCAGACGATTGACCAAATCTTGCTCTGTGCCGTCGCTGTGCTCGGCGGTGGCAAAGGCAGTTTGTATCAGATGATACACCGCCTGTTCGTCTTCTGGGCATTCTGCTCGGATGGTTAACATATGGGACCTCCTGAGGGGAAAAATGGGATAAAATTCATTTTTTCCATTTTTTCAAGCGGGGGAGCGGAGGCAGGGAAAATGATTTTTTGGCTGGTGCTGGCTCGGAACGACAGGGAAATCTCTGTGCAGGCGGGATGCTAGGGGCTTCGCCCTGACAGTCGAGCAAATCGTTAATGAGCGTATTGGAACGCAAGAAACCCTCAGGTGTGAAATGCCAACGGCGACCCGATTGTGTTGCCCAGCCGTGCCGTTCGTAAAATTCCATTTTGTGTTGCAGAGGCTCAAAATTCATGTAAAATTCACGGCGGTACTCCCATTCCTCGATACCCCGCAGGGTACGCAGACGAAAAATGAGATAATCTCTCGCACGTTCTTGGAGGGAGCTGGTTTCCAAGGTCTCACACAAATCTTCTACATTCTCAGCGGTCAAATAGGCGGATAAGTCCCGTGCATAGGCAGAGCGTTTGCCCCCTATGCTCGAGTGTGCCCCTGGCCCGAAGCCAATGAAGTCCCGTCCCATCCAATACTTGAGATTGTGGCGGGATTCCTTGCCCGTCTTGGCAAAATTGGAGATTTCATATTGCCGATAGCCCGCCTGAGGGAGTCGTTCGCTCAGATAGAGATACATATCTGCCTGCATATCGTCGTCGGGCAGAATGTCTTCCAGCTTGTCCCGTTTTGCCAGCGCTGTGCCCGCTTCGACTTTCAGCCCATAGGCGGAAATGTGCTCAGGTTGCAGGGCAATGGCAGCGTCCAGCGTGGCTTGCCAGCTTTCCATATTTTGCTGGGGCAGTCCGTAAATCAAATCCAAACTGAGGTTATCAAATTTTGCCTCTCTTGCCCACTGCACCGCTTGGGCGACGTCTTCGACGCTGTGGGGGCGGTGGAGGTCTTGGAGCTGGCAGGGGTCTGCCGACTGCATGCCAAGAGAAATGCGGTTAAAACCCGCCTTATGCAAACGTCCCAAACTTTTGAGGTCTACGCTGTCGGGGTTACACTCTAGGGTAATTTCTGCGGATTTGCTCAGGGAAAAACCCCGTCTCAGGGCGGTGAGGACGTTCCGCAGACGCTGTTCTCCAAAATAAGAGGGTGTTCCACCGCCAAAATAAATGCTGTCCACTTGATAGTGTGCCAGACTGGGGGCACGTTGTTTGATTTGTGCAATTACAGTTTTACAATAAGTATCCATGTCGCTTTCTCTGCCTGAGAGGGAGTAAAAATCACAGTAATCGCATTTGCTCCGACAAAAGGGAATGTGTACATAGATTCCCAAAACATCTGCCATACAAGCACTCCTTTCTGTTTCGGTCTTGTTCTACTCTGTGTGTTATAGTATACCCATCTTTTTCAATTTTGCAACAGGAAAAGATTTGTGCTATCATAGAAAGCTGAGAATCAAGAGCAGATAGGAGAGGGTAAGATGCAGAAAAGACGGTGCTTATCTTGGCAGTTACGAGCAGAGGACGAGGGCAAGCGGGTGGATACGCTTTTGCGTCATGCACTTTCCTTGTCGAGCGGGGCGGTACGCCGTGCCAAACGCATTCCAGAGGGCATTTGTCTGGACGGGGTGGCGGTCTATACCAATGCCTGTGGCAAGGCAGGGCAAGTGCTCTCCGTGCTGGTGGGGGACGGAGAACGCAAGGGAGACGACCTGCCCCTGTTTGGGGTCTTTGGCATTGCCTATGAAGATGAAGACCTTTTGCTGGTGGAGAAACCCGCCCCCTTGGCGGTACACCCCGCCCCAGGACAGCAGGGCGATAGCCTACTGAATTACTTGCTCTATCACTATGAGACCATCGGTTTGCAGGCGGATGTCCATGTGGTCAATCGTCTGGACAGGGGTACGTCTGGACTCATGGCGGTGGCGAAACATGCCCATGCCCACGAACGACTTGCCAGCCAGTTGCACAGTGTGGATTTTTCCCGCCTGTATTTGGCGGTCTGCGAGGGCAGACCAAGCCCGCCACAGGGTGTCATAGATGCCCCCATCGAACGGGCAGAGGGGGAAGTATTGCGACGCTGTGTGCGCCCTGACGGGGCAAGTGCCCGCACCCACTACGAGACCCTACAAAGCAAAAACGGTCGTTCGCTTTTGCGTTTGCGTTTGGAAACGGGACGCACCCATCAAATCCGTGTCCACTTGGCACACTTGGGCTGTCCCATTGTCGGGGATTTTCTCTATGGGCAGGAGTGCCCAGACCTGCCCCGCCGTTTTGCCCTGCACGCAGCAGAAATCAGCCTCCTGCATCCCATCACAGGCGAACGTCTCCACAAAATATCACCTTTGCCCGCAGATTTGGAAGCATTGTTGCAAGACCCACCCGCCCCGAAAAAATAAAATGCAAACCCGTAGGGACATGGCTTGCCCTGTCCGTTTGCCCCCCCAAAAAAAATATCATGTAAAAAAGGAGCATACTCTTGCAGAAATTAGATGAAATTGTCTTTCCGCTCTTGGAGTGGTACGAACAAAACGCTAGGATTTTGCCTTGGCGAGAAAATCAAGACCCCTACCGTGTGTGGGTGTCGGAAATCATGTTACAGCAGACCCGTGTGACCGCCGTTGTGGATTATTTCACACGCTTCATGGCACGCCTGCCAACGGTTTTGGATTTGGCAGAGATTCCAGAAGATGAACTGATGAAATTGTGGCAGGGCTTGGGCTATTACAGCCGTGCCAGAAACTTGCAAAAAGCCGCCCGTCAAATCCGAGATGACTTTGGGGGGGCATTTCCCCAAGATGTTTCGGGCTTAAAATCTCTGGCTGGGATTGGGGATTATACAGCGGCTGCGGTGGCGTCGATTGCCTTTGGCAAGCCCCACCCCGCTGTGGATGGAAATCTGCTCCGTGTGGTGGCAAGACTCACTGCCGACCCCACCGATATTACCACCCCCACCATGAAAAAACGGGTGACCGATTTGCTCACCGCCTGCATGCCCCCGAAACAGGCAGGGGCATTCAACCAAGCGCTGATGGACTTGGGGGCGATGGTCTGCCTGCCGAATGGGACACCCCTCTGTGCAAGTTGTCCGCTCAAAACGGACTGCCAAGCGTATGCCCAAAATTTGACGGGAAGCCTGCCTGTGCGTGCGCCCAAAAAAGCCAGACGTAAGGAAGATAGAGACGTTTTTTTATTCATACATGCGGGCAAAATTGCCCTCAGAAAACGTCCCAATACAGGGCTTTTGGCAAAACTCTGGGAGTATCCAAATCTGGAAAAAACAGCGGAAAACCCCGATATTTCCTTTGAATTGGCAGGAAAAACCCCTGTTTTTGTGGGGACAGGCAGACACATTTTCACGCATATTGAGTGGTACTTGCGGGGCTTTGCCGTGGTGCTGGACAGTGCCGACTTACCTCCTGATTGGGTCTGGGCATCTTGGCAGGAGTTACAAGAAATCTATGCCATTCCCACGGCATTTTCCAGCATGCAGGAGGCGGTGAAACAGCTTCTGTGTGAGGAGGAATCTTGATGGATGCCTGTATGCTCTGCCCCCGCCAGTGCGGGGTGAATCGGGTGGAGCAGTTGGGATTTTGCCAAATGCCCCGCCTGCCCCGTCTCGCCCGTGCCAGCCTGCACCATTGGGAAGAACCTTGTTTATCGGGGAGCAGAGGGGCGGGGACGGTGTTTTTTTCGGGCTGTACCCTGCGGTGCATCTACTGTCAAAACGAGCAAATCAGTGCGGGAAATACGGGCAAAAATATTTCCCAAAACCGCTTGCGGGAAATTTTTTGGGAGCTGATTGCACAGGGGGCACACAACATTGATTTGGTGAACCCCAGCCATTTTGCACATGTCTTAGCAGATGTTTTGTCCGAGCCTCTGCCCGTGCCTGTGGTCTGGAATTCCAGTGGCTACGAACGCCGAGAGACCGTGGAAAGACTCGCAGGCAAGGTGCAAATTTACCTGCCCGATTTGAAGTATTTGCGGGAGGAAACGGCGGTGGCATACTCCCAAGCCCCGTATTACCCCGCCATTGCAAAAGAGGCAATTCAAGAGATGGTCAGACAGCGGGGGGCATATGTTTTGGATGAAGCGGGCATCTTGCAGAGTGGGGTGCTCATTCGGCATTTGCTCCTGCCCAACGGCTTGCAAGAGGCGAAAGAAGTCATGGACTGGGTGGCAGAGAGCTTTCCCCCCAATACGGTTTTGTTTTCGCTCATGGGGCAGTATATCCCCTGTGGCAAAGCGAAAACGCACCCCGTGCTCAAACGCAGTCTCCGTAAAAGTGAGTGGAACAGTGCCAATGCCTACATGGATGCCCTAGGTCTGCTCGGCTACACGCAAGACCTCGCCTCCGCCGACAGTCAGTACATTCCCCTCTTTGACGGAAATGGAGTAGAACGGGCTGAGATTTTGTGATAAAATGAAAAATATATCAATATATTTGCACAATAGAATAGGAGGAAGAGCGATGAAAAAATCCATGGTTTGGGCGATGATGCTGGTCACTGTGTTTCTGTGTGCCAGTTGTACCGCTCAGCCTCCAGACAATGCGTCGCATGAAGGCTTTGCCCTTGCCTATGACATCAGTTGGCAAGCAAAGGGCTATGCCGAGGCATGTTTGCAGACGCATTTGCAAGAACAGAATATACATGAATATTCCATTGACAAAACCGCATACGCTTTTGTCACCGATGAAGTGCCTAGCTTTTTGGTGAGCTTTGTATACACCCATGGGGATGAGCTTGCTCGCTATGGCTACAAATTTCAAGTAGAGGATATCCAGTTATTGAAAGATACAGAAATCAGCAATGATATGTTGATTCTCATAGAGGAAGGGACAGAAACGGCAGATTTTCTTTTGACAGATGCTGCTGAGACAGACATAGGATAGATGCAAAGGGAGGGTATGAAGCTATGAAAAAGATGATATTTGGCAGTGTACAGAGCCTGATGGGTGTCATGTTTTTGGTGACAACCGTCCTTGCTGCCAGCTTACATTTAGAAACAATCTTCTTGCTGGATAGAATCTGCTCCAGTATCATGGCTTCGCCTTTGTTGACTGTTTTATGCATTTTGGGTTTGTGCTTGCTTGGACAAGGACAATACATTTTGTACAAGGCAATGAAAGAAGCAGATAAAACATAAAAAACAGCTGATATACATACCCCTGCAAGCATATCACATATCAAAAAAAAACCAGCCCTTGCACTTGTGCAGGGCTGGTTTTGTCGTTTGCTTAGGCTTGCAAGCTTGCTTCGGCTTCCATGCTTTCCAGATTGACACTGACGGCATATGTCCCTTTTGGATAGAGGATATTGTCGGGATTTGCCACCTCAAGCACATCTCTGGGTACGGTGATGGTGGCAAAAAAGGTCTTGCCGTCCTCAGAAAAGTGGGGATTTTCCAACTCGATATCAGGGGAAAGGCGACCCCACGGGGTACTGTAAACACCAAAATCGACATCCCGCACCCAGCCGTCTTGATGGAGATAATAGAAAACGGAGTCGCTGTGCATCGTACCGCCCCAATCCAAACGAATCAGCAGACCCTCTTTGCCCTCCCAGCGATTGGCGATGATATGACCGTAGTTGTCTTCACGGCTTTTGGTCTCTATCTCCTCAAAATAAGACAAGATATCTTTCTGAGAAAATAAGAGGGGTACATTGTTTTTATGCTGGCTGAGGGGAGCATTTTCATACAGACGCAGGACGGTGAGTATGCTCTGCTCTCTGGTGTAGGGGGCATCGGGGGCAAATGTTCCGTCGGGCAAGCCATTCATGATGCCCCAATCGGACAAAATGGCAACACTGTCTCTCGCCCAAGGGGCGATTTGTTCCGCATCGGCAAAGGACAGAGCGGGGATGTCTTCGGGCAAAACTCCGCCGTAGCTCTTGTAGGTATTCAGCAGCAAAACGGCGGCTTCTTGACGGCTGATGCTGGCATCGGGGTCAAAAATTCCCTCGCCTCGCCCTTGGATGATGCCCAAATAGTAAGCATCGGTGACGTCAAAGTCATCGGTATCGGTGAAAACAGCTTCTAACCGACCGTGTTCATTCAGCTTTGTCAGGGGGGCGGTGGCAAGGTTGCGTACAATCCCATTTGATTTTTGTTGCACACAGAAGAAATGCACCCCCAGAGAGGCAAATTCCAGACGGCTCATGTTTGCCGTAGCATCGGGGTATTTCTGTAAAAAGTCCTCCAAACGGAGGGGCATCATCGCACGGTCGAGTTCTGGTTTTGCCCAGAGGGAACAGGTGTAGGGGGTGGCAGGTTGCTGTTCATGGATTTCACCGGTGGCGAATGCAGGAATAGAAAGGCTCAAGGCAAGGGCGAGTGCCACGAGCAGGGACAAAAATCTGCCTTTCATAACAATGACCTCCTCAGTCTTTGGCTAACTCAAATGCGAACGGTTATGCGATTTTGTTCTGTGTGGCTTCCATGCTTTCCAGATTGACGCTGACGGCGTATGTCCCTTTGGGGTGGGCGATGTTGTCGGAAGTCCCATCGAACACATCTTGAGGTAACGTGATGGTGGCAAAAAAGGTCTTACCGTCCTCGGAAAAGTGCGGGTTTTCCAAAGCGAGGTCAGGATATAGGCGGCTCCAGGGCGTAGCGCAGACGCCAAAATCGACATAACGCACCCAACCGTCTTGGTGGATGTAATAGAAAAGGGAGATAGGATACCGTCCGTCCCAATCCATACGAATCAGCAGACCCTCTTTGCCCTCCCAGCGATTGGTGAGGGTATAGCCATAGGTGTTTTCACGGCTGCTTTTGCTGTCCATCTCCTCAAAATAAGACAAGATATGTTCCTGAGAAAATAACAAGGGTACATTGTTTTTGTGTTGGCTGAGGGGAGCGTTTTCATACAGACGCAGGACGGTGAGGATGCTCTGCTCTCTGGTGTAAGGGGCATCGGGGGAGAACGTCCCGTCGGGTAAGCCATTCATGATGCCCCAATCGGACAAAATAGAAACGCTGTCTTTCGCCCAAGGGGCGATTTGTTCCGCATCGGCAAAGGACAGAGCGGGGATGTCTTCGGGCAAAATCCCGCCGTAACTCTTATAGGTGTTCAGGAGCAAAACGGCGGCTTCTTGACGGCTGATGCTGGCATCGGGGTCAAAAATGCCTTCTCCCCGTCCTTGGATGATGCCCAGATGGTAGGCAGCAATGACGTCGCCCAAATTGGTATCGGTGAAGATGTCTGTTAAACGACCGTATTTGTCGACGGTTCCGACTGCCTTGGCAGCAATATCTCGCATGATACTGCCCGATTTTTCCTGTACGCACAAGAAATGCACAGCCAGAGAGGCAAACTCATCACGGGCTATGTTCGCTGTACCATCGGGGTAAAAGTATAAAAAGTCATCCAAACGAAGACTGCTCACCGCACGGTCGAACTCTGTTTTTGCCCAGAGGGAGCAGGTGTAAGGCTCTAAGGGATGGTGCATGTGGACTTCAGTGGCGGCGAATGCAGGAATAGAAAGGCTCAAGGCAAGGGAAAGTGCCATAAGCAGGGATAAAAATCTGCCTTTCATAACAATAACCTCCTCAGTCCTTGTCTACATCAAACTCCAAAATCTTTCCTGTGCTTGCCTCGATGGTGCAATCGTATTCCGTCTGCCCGATGCGCCATTCGACCTCATAGACGGCAACGCCGTCGTCTAGGTCAAAATCAACACGCAGGTTTGTGACGCTGGATGGATGCGCCACACCAGCACGGATGAGTGCCAATTCTTTGGCACGTTGTTCTCCAATGTAGGCATTGCCCTCTGGCGTGGGGGCGAGGGGCGTGCCAGAGCTTTCTTCTTTTTCCAAAATATCGCCTGTGTTTGCGTCAATGGTGTATTCGTATTTCGTTTTTTCAATGTACCAGCTCACGTCATATTCTGCCCGTCCGTCGTCTCGGTCAAAAATAGTCTGCAAGTTCGCCACAGCGGAAGCGGGGAAACCTGCGTCTTGCAGGGCAATGGCTTGGGCGGTTTTTTCGGTGATGTAAGTGCTGTCGTTGTTGGGTTTGTTGTTGTGCTGTGCATCGTTCAGAATAACACTTTGGGTTTTGGCATCCCATGCAACGTCCAAACCCACGGCTTCGCCCACGGCACGCACGGGCAAATAGGTTGTGCCCTCATAAATAAAAGGCTCAATGCCCCGTCCTTGGCTGTCTCGCAGGCTGAGGGCTTTGCCGTTGAGCAGGACTTGGATGTTGTTGTAGTACACGTCGATGCTGCGGCTTTGCTCCAGAGCGACGACCGACCCACAGAGCAAAATGCCACAAAACAGGGGCATCAAAAAACTGGGCTTTAGATTCATAACAAATACCTCCTTGGTGTTGTTTCGCCTATCGTACCATCAAAGATATGTGTTGTCAATCATATTATAGGGGCGGATATCCTCCGCCCGTGTGCCTCCAACGATAAAATACGATGGCTTTGGCACAGGACAAAAATTTTCTTCTGCATGTATAAGCCTCTGGGACTTTGCCCACAATAGGGACAACGGAGGTGTGAAGTATGAAACAAAAACCATTCATGCAACGCATGGCGGATATTATGGAGGGCAAGGGCTTTTACATCGTCCTGTTCCTTTGTGTGACTGCCATTGGAATTTCTGGCTATTATTTGTGCTCCAGCTTTTTTCAGCCCTTGAGCCTCTCGCAAGAGACCCTGCACCCGATGGAAGGACAGAGCGAAACGCTCTCTTTGCCAGAGCAGCGACCCACACCCACGCCCCCTGTGGCGATTGCGCCTTCTGCCCCAGCGGAGGAGAGTGCAAGCCCCGCCACGACAGCGGAGACCCCCAGCGAGGCAGAGACCAGCGAGCCACCCAAGGACACAGGAACGGTTGCAAAAGCGACGGTATTCACTTGGCCAGTCCGAGGGACTGTGTCACGGGGCTTCAGCTTGGAGGTTTTTGCCTATGATGCCACCATGGGGGATTGGCGTGTCCACGATGGTATGGACATTGAGGCGAGCTTGGGCACGGAGGTCATGTCTGTTTCTACGGGGACAGTCAAGTGCGTGTCGGAAGATGCCCTCATGGGGACAATGGTGACCATCGACCACGGAGACGGTTTGGAGAGCATCTATGCCAATTTGAATGCCCAGCCCACGGTGAACCAGGGCGACGGTGTTGGCGTGGGGACGGTCATTGGGGCGATTGGCAATAGTGCCATTGCGGAGAGCAACAGCCCCAGTCATTTGCATTTTGAACTGCGCAAAGACGGCAAGGCAGTCGACCCCACGGCGTATCTTCCAGAACAGGGTTGAAAAAAAGAAGGGCGAAAGCCCTTCTTTTTTGATGGATAGAAAGCCACGGTCGCTCAATCTAAATTGTTTTCGTCGCCCTGCGTTTTTAACATCCGCATTTGTTTGCGGTGGGCAATGCGACGGAGCATGTATCGGACGGTGCTGGTGATGGCGACAAAGCAGAGGAGAAAAATCACCAAATCCGCCCCGAAGCCCGTCTGCTGGCTGGAGAAGAAAAAGACCAGTCCCGCCACCAGTAGCCCAATGGCAATGCGGATGAATTTGGTTTTGCGGTTCAGTTGGGGCATTTCCGCCCCGCTGTAGGCATAACGCACGGCACTGTATACAGAGACAATGCAAAGGCTGTAACATTCCACGGAAATTTGGGCAAAGGGTGCGTGAAAAATACACTGTTGGACAAGGATGGAAATGGCGAGGAGCAAGACCAGAAGCTGATAGCATTCGCTCTGGATGCGCCGATAAATGGAGACCAGACGTTCATCTTGTACTTTCATCATGATTCCTCCCAAAATAAATCGTTGAGTGTTTTGCCCAGTGCGTGGCAGATGGCAAGGCAGAGTTTCAAACTGGGGTTGTAGTCGCCCGCTTCAATCAGCCCGATGGTCTGGCGGGTGACACCCACTGCGGCGGCAAGCTGGGCTTGGTTCATATCGCATTCGATGCGGGCAATTTTCATGCGTTTGTTTTTCATGAAGCACCTCCTGTGTTGCAAATATATCATATAATATTCTAAATGTCAAGTATATATTGCAAAATATCGCAGGCACTTGTCCTCATGTATATTGAAACAAACATGAAAAAATCCCTCTCTGTATTTTGAACAGAGAGGGATTTTGATTGTTGCAATTTATGCCAACTTAGC
>CAZSWQ010000051.1:0-12236 GCA_964611025.1 uncultured Ruminiclostridium sp. | reverse complement strand
AACCCGAAAGGGTTCGCCGTCTTATTTTATCGCCCGAGGGCGATACCTTTTGTATCACTGTTTGTCGGTAATCAGACCGTAGCCGTTGTCGTTGCGACGGTAGACCACTGCAAACGAACCACCTGCATCTTCATTGCGGAAAGCAAAGAAGGTATGCCCGATGAGGTTCATTTGCAAAATGGCTTCCTCAACATTCATGGGCTGGAAGAAAAATTCCTTCGAGCGAATCAAATCGAAAACGCTTTCTTCTTCCACGGTGGGCAGGTCAAACTGTTCAGCGGCTTCGGGCAGAGGCTCAAAGCCTTCGGAGCGAAGACGTTTCTCCAGACGAGTCTTGTTCTTCCGCAACTGACGTTCGATGGAAGCCACCGCTGCGTCGATGGAAACAAACATATCGGAGGTGCTCTCTGCAACACGGATGATGGTCGAACCCGAACGCAGGGTCACTTCCAGATAATTTCTCCCTTTCTCTATGCTAAAGACCAGAGAGGCTTCTACTTCCGATTTGAAAAAGCGTTCCAGTTTGGAAACTTTTCGTTCAGCATACGCATGGACTCGATTGGGGATGGTAACCTTTTTGTCTGTAAATGTAAACTTCATAAACGCCAGCTCCTTTCTATGCTAGGGGTAAGAAAGTGCGTTGCTCTTTCTATGTTCGTAGTATAGCATAGATTGCTACAAAAGTCACGCACAATTTTGTGATTTTTGCCTAATTTTTATTTTGTTCGCTTTTCGCCCCAATTTTCCATGTTTCGACAGCTTTACACCCTTGACAAATACTGGGAAGCAGTGTATTCTATTCTTGGGCAGCGGAAGTTGTCCGTCATGACATCGTTCATTCCATTCTCCTGCAGCTTACGTCCTCCTTTTTTTAGGAGGACGTCTTTTTTTCTCTTCGGGCGATATGCACAAGAGTCCCCCCCTCTCCCCGCCCCACAAGGGCAAAAAGGAGACTTCCCGCAAAAGACATGACTTTTTTTCCCGTTTGTGCTACACTGATACCACTTAACATCAGAAAATACCATCGACCCATTCACACACAGAAAGGATAGATTTTCTACTATGACCCAACAGTTTCAAGGGACACAAAATTATGTCGGCTCAGATGAGCTTTTGCGCAGTGTCAACATCGCCATGGCACTTTCCAAGCCCCTCTTAATCAAGGGCGAACCCGGTACGGGCAAAACCATGCTCGCCCGTGCCATCAGCGAAGCCCTGGGCAAAGAACTCTACATCTGGAATATCAAGTCCGACACCAAAGCCCAAGACGGCTTATACGTCTACGACACCGTCCAGCGACTCTATGACAGCCAATTCGGGGGTGAAGCCGTCTCCGACATCCGCCGTTACATCAAGCTCGGCAAATTGGGCGAAGCCTTTTCTTCCGAGGAACAGGTCATTTTGCTCATCGACGAAATCGACAAAGCCGACCTCGATTTCCCCAATGACCTCCTCTGGGAACTCGACCAGATGGAGTTTTACATCCCCGAAACGGGTGACACGGTCAAGGCAAAGCACAGACCCATTGTCATCATCACCTCCAATGCCGAAAAAGAACTGCCCGACGCCTTCCTGCGCCGTTGTATCTTCCACTACATCGCCTTCCCCAACAAGGACATGATGGAACACATCATCCAAGCCCACTATGGCGACCTAGAAGAAACCCTCCTCCACGCTTGCCTCAAGGCATTCTATCGCCTGCGTGACCTGCCTGCTCTGGTCAAAAAACCCACCACCTCCGAATTGCTCGACTGGATTCAAGCCCTGCAAATCGGGGGCATTGACCCCACGCTGCTGGAAAAAGAATTGCCCTTCGCCGGCGTACTCATTAAAAAAACCGAGGACATGGATGCGGCAGAATTTTCTTACAACCGCCCCAGCGTCAAAAATAAGGGCGGATTCCGCTGGTAAGGGGTTGCTCTCGTGTTCATTGATTTTTTCTACCTGATGCGTAAATGCGACCTCAAAGTGTCCGTACACGAGTGGATTTCCCTCATGGAAGCCCTCAAACAGGATTTGCACGAGCACAGCCTTTTGGGCTTCTACTACCTCGCCCGTGCTGTCCTCATCAAAACCGAAGCCGATTATGACCGCTTTGACCAGCTCTTTTTGGAATACTTCGAGGGCATCCGACACCTCGAGCAAATCCCCGCCGAATTTTATGACTGGCTCAGCGACCCCAAGGAAATGAAAGCCTACGACCCCGACGAAGTCGACAGCCGTACCAAGTACGACTTGGAAAAACTCCGCCAGATGCTCGCCGTGCGTCTGGAAGAACAGCATAGCCGTCACGACGGCGGGCAATACTGGGTGGGAACAGGCGGTACGTCCGTCCTCGGTCAACAGGGTTATGCCGCCACGGGTATTCTCGTCGGCGAGGAGGGGGGCAGACGACATGCCCTACAGGTCGCTGCCGACCGTGAATTTCAAGACTTCCGTGAGGACAACACCCTTGACTTACGCTCCTTCCAAATGGCATTCCGCCGTCTGCGTCAATTCACCCGTGAGGAGGAAGGTGCGAAAGACCACCTCAATCTGGAGGACACCATCCGCAAAACAGGTGACAATGCGGGTTTCCTCTCCCTGCAATTTGAACGTCCCAAGAAAAATGCCGTCAAAGTGCTCCTGCTCTTTGATTCGGGTGGCTCGATGCGCCCCTATTCCCGTCTGTGTAGCCAACTCTTTCAGGCAGTCGACCAAGCAAACCATTTCAAAGATTTGAAAATTTACTATTTTCACAACTGCGTCTATGAAGAACTGTTCACCCAGCCTTCTCTGGTCAATGATTCCGCTGTGCCCACGCTCTCTGTACTCAACCAGCTCAGCCGTGATTACAAGGTCATTTTTGTCGGGGATGCTTCCATGTCCCCCTCGGAGCTGTATCGAGTCGGTGGGGCAATTTCCTATTCCCACCACAACGACGATTCGGGTATTACTTGGTTGCAACGCATTTCTTCTCGTTTTGACCGTGCCATCTGGTTCAATCCCATGCCCCGTGAATTTTGGCCTTACGACTACGGCGCAGCCACCATCCACGACATCGGGCAGATTTTTGAGATGGAACACCTATCGGCAGAGGGACTTGCCAGAGGCTTAAAATCCCTCATTTCCGCTCGCTGAACCCAAAAACACGCAAAAAAAGGTAGGGGTTTCTGTCACCCCTACCTCTTGGCGGTTATTCTGCGTAAAGTGCGGTGGAAAGGTAGCGTTCCCCGCCGTCGGGCAGGAGCACCACGATGCACTTATCGGCATATTCGGGACGCTGTGCCAGAACACGGGCAGCGTGTAAGGCAGCCCCGCCAGAAATGCCACACAAAAGACCGTCTCCTGCCAGCGCACGGGCGGCACGGTAGGCATCTTCCTCCAGAACGGGAATCACTTCGTCATACACACTGCGGTCTAAGGTCTGGGGGACAAAATTTGCCCCGATGCCCTGCAAGCCATGTGCGCCCGCTTTGCCCTCTGAGAGCAAGGGGGACTTGGCGGGTTCTACGGCAATGATTTTTACCTTGGGATTTTGTTCTTTCAGGTAACGACCTGTGCCAGAGAGCGTGCCCCCTGTGCCGACCCCTGCGATGAACACATCGACCGTTCCGTCGGTGTCTTGCCAAATTTCTCTGCCCGTACTGCGGTAATGTGCTGCTGGGTTTTCGGGGTTATCAAACTGGGCGGGGATGAAGCTGTTGGGAATTTCGCTTGCCAGAGCTTCCGCTTTTGCAATCGCCCCTTTCATGCCCTCGCTCCCTGAGGTCAAAACCAGTTCCGCCCCGTATGCCTTCAGCAATTTTTGACGTTCGGCACTCATCGTTTCAGGCATGGTGAATATCACCCGATAGCCCTTGGCTCTGCCCATGGCCGCCAGCCCAATGCCTGTATTGCCCGACGTCGGCTCAATGATGGTGGATTCTGGGTTGATTTTGCCCGAAGCCTCGGCTTCTTCCAACATCGCCAGTGCAATGCGGTCTTTGGCACTGCCTGCGGGGTTACGGTTCTCCAACTTTGCTAAAATCTGGGCTTTTATGCCCTGACTCTTTTTCCAGTGTTCCAAAGCAAGCAGGGGGGTATTGCCGACCAACTGGGTGATGGATGTATAAATCTTCATTTCGTACACTCCTTTTTGAACAAGTCTTGTGTTTTGTGTGCTTTGATGATAGCACAATGCCCTGTTCTGTGCAAGTTTTCTCCCCACTTGTAGATATTTTTTTGCCCCAATCACATAGAGATACCAAAGGAGGCTTTGTCATGGCTCGGATTCGTCTGGTCGGTCTGGATTTAGACGGCACGCTTTTGACCGATAAAAAAACCATTTCTCCCGCCACACTGGAGGCACTGTCCCGTGCCCACGCTCAGGGAGTCTATCTTGTTCCCGTCACAGGACGTCCCTACAAGGGCATTCCCAAAAATGTCCGTGACTTACCCTACATGCGTTACATGATTTCCTGCAACGGGGCTAGCATACGAGACAGCCACCAAGAGACCATTTTGCAAGCATCACTCATCGAAGCCGACACCGCAAAAAAACTGGTCGCCCTCTTGCACCGCTATCATCTGCCCTTTGAAGTCCTGCTCGATGGCGTGGGCTATGCAGAGCCTTGGGTCTATGAAAGTCTCATTGCCAAAAGTCCAGAGGGTTCATTTTTGCGGAACTACGTCCGTGATACCCGTGAAACCGTCCCTGACATACTCGCCTTTGTCGAGAAGGCACGGGGACTGGAAGAAATTTTCGTCATTGCTGGGGCGACCCAAGAAACCCTCTTGGCAGAGCTTTCTGCCTTGCCCCCCCTGCAAATCGTCCACCCCGCCGTAGGTGCATTGGAAATCACCGCCGAGGGTGTGGACAAGGGCAAGGCACTGTTGGCACTGGCAGAGCACTTGAGGTTGTCCCAAGCGGAAACCATGGCAATCGGCGACAGTGGCAATGATGTCGCCATGCTCCGTCAGGCGGGACATGCCGTTGCCATGGGCAATGCCCCGCAGAGCGTCAAAGACCTCGCCCACAGCATCACCGACACCAACGAGCAGGACGGCGTTGCCAAAGCACTCTTGCAATTCGTCCTCGATACCTAAACCCCACAGTTCAGTTTCAGGAGGTTTTCCCATGTCCCCACAAGAAGAATTTTTAGAAATTTACCAAACACATATCCAACGAGAAGGGGCAGACGCCCTCTTGGATTACCTCATGTACAAAAGTGACTTCTTCCAAGCCCCCGCTTCCGCACGCTACCACAGTGCTTATGCAGGCGGTTTGTGTGAACACTCCCTGAAAGTCTATCACTGCCTCAAAGATTACCTCGCCCGCAGTCGTGTCCAAGAGCTCTATGGACTGCAATTCAGTGAGGAATCCATCGCTCTGGTTGCACTCCTGCACGATATTTGCAAAATCGGCTGCTATTTGCCCAGCACCCGCAACGTCAAGGGGGCAGACGGCAAATGGAACACTGTCCCCACATTCCAATACAACGACCCCCTGCCCTATGGACATGGGGAAAAATCCGTTTATATTGTCAATGGCTTTCTGCGTCTGAGCCGTGACGAGGCACTCGCCATCCGCTGGCACATGGGCTTTTCGGGCAAGGAAGACCCCCGCATGATTGGCGATGCCCTCTCTCAATATCCCCTCGCCTTTGCCCTCTTTGTTGCGGACATGGAGGCAAGCTATTTTCTGGAAACAGAAGCCTAAATTCCCTCAGCCATCAGGGGCTTTGCCCCTTTTTTTTGAAAGGATGTTTGACCTTAATTTATGAATTTTGAATCTCTTGGGCTTTCTATGCCCATTTTGCGTGCGCTCACCGCATGCCACTACACCAGCCCCACCCCCATCCAGACCCAAGCCATCCCCCCCGCACTGGCAGGACGTGACGTCTTAGGCTCTGCCCAGACAGGTACGGGCAAGACCTGTGCCTTTGGTACGCCCCTCCTGCAACGCTTGGCGGAAAAACCCCAGAACCATAAGCAGGTGCGTGCCCTCATCCTCACCCCCACCCGTGAGCTTGCCTTGCAGATTGACGAAAATTTGACCGCCTACCGCAAGCACCTGCCCCTGAAAAATACCGTCATCTTCGGGGGTGTGGGACAAGAACCACAGGTGCAACGCCTCAAGCAAGGTGTGGATGTCCTCACCGCCACCCCAGGTCGCCTTTTGGATTTGTGCCAGCAAAAATTGCTCTCCCTGAAACAGGTGGAAATTTTGGTGCTGGACGAAGCCGACCGCATGCTGGACATGGGCTTCATTCATGATGTGCGCCGTATTTTGGCACTGCTCCCCCAGCAAAAACAAACGCTCTTTTTCTCCGCCACCATGCCCCCAGAACTGCATGAATTGGTGGACTCCCTCTTGCAAAATCCCGTGAAGGTCGCCGTTGACCCCGTCTCCTCCCCCGTGGAACGCATTGACCAGAGCTTGTATTTTGTCGACCGTCGCAATAAAACCGCCCTCCTGTGTGATTTATTGCAGGAAAAACAAGTCAAGTCCGCCTTGGTCTTCACCCGCACCAAACACGGCGCAGACAAGGTCAGCCGTGACCTCGTCAAAGCGGGCATTGCTTCCGCTGCCATCCACGGCAACAAATCCCAGACCGCCAGACAAAATGCCCTGCGGGAGTTCAAGCAGGGCAAATTGCAGGTGCTCGTAGCGACCGACATTGCCGCCCGTGGGATTGATATTGACGAGCTGTCCTTTGTGGTCAATTACAACTTGCCTGACGTACCTGAAACCTATGTCCACCGCATCGGCAGAACAGGGCGGGCGGGACACGGTGGCACAGCCGTCTCGTTCTGTGACCATGCCGAAAAGCCCCTGCTCCTCGCCATTGAAAAGCTCTTGGTCAATGCCATTCCCTGCATCCAGCAGCACCCTTACCCCATGCAGGATTTTGAAGCACCCAAGCGAGATGCCAAGGGACGCATTGTGAATGCCGACGACGACGAAGCCCGCCAAATGGCACGGGAAAAACGCGCCGAACGACAAAAACAACGTCAGCCCAAAGTAAAAGCCGTCCTCTCTGAGACGAGCGAAGCCCCCAGAACCCCCCCCGCAAAAACCAGCAAACGCCGTCCCCAAGGGCATCCCGATGCCCCCCTGCCCGCCCATCCACAGGAATCCCCCCACGAGTTCTCCCGCAAGAACCCGCTCGAGGGTGAGGTCATCATGGATGCCACCGCCCGCATGTTTGCCTCCCGTTCCGCCAAACTGCCCAAACAGCCCTTTGGCAAACGCAAACATGCTCAGACGGACAGCACGAGCGAACGCTTCCAGAGCAAAACAGCCCAAGCCCCCAAGCCCGAAAACCGCAAACAAAAACGCAAAGGCTCTGCCAGTCAGACGGTGGCAAACATTGCCGAAAAAGTCTTGGGCAAAAACCACAAAGCCCCCACTCCTCAGCCCCAAAAGGACAAAAACAACAGCCACCGCAACTATGCCCGCCGTATTCCCAGAGTGGAAGCCCCCCACAGCCATCAAAAAGACTCCACCGAGCAAGCCAGCTTGATGAAGCCTTTCTATATCGAGCATGACTAAAGCCAAACGCAAAAAACGCAAAAAACCTTCCCTTTTGCCCGCCTTTTTGCTCTTGCTCTTTGCCCTCTGGTTTTGGAGTGAACAGAACTGGATACAAATCGAAGAAATCCACATGACAGGCGTGCCCGCTGGAAACGGTCAGCGCATTGCTATTGTCTCCGACGTACACGGCAAGGAATTTGGGCAGGATAACAAGACACTCATCGAGAAAACCCGTGATGCACAGCCCGATTTGATTGCCATCACGGGCGACTTCATCCACGATGAGGAACAGCTCGACATGGTGCGTCCGCTGGCAGAAGGACTTGCAGAAATTGCCCCGACCTATTACGTCACAGGCAACCACGAGTGGGCAAGCCATACTGTCCCCGCCCTCAAGGCCATTTTGGAAGACGCTGGGGTTGTGGTACTCTCCAATGACTATCGTATGCTGTCCGATGAACTTGCCCTTCTGGGCGCAGAGGACAAAAATGGCAGAGCCGACCAAAAAACCATTGCCCAGTTGGCAGATGAGGTCAGAGAGGCAGAGGGAGAAGACTGCTTTTTGCTCCTGCTCTCCCACCGCAATAATATCCATCAGGAATACAGCCAAGCAGGGATTGATTTGACGCTGGCAGGGCATGGGCACGGTGGGCAAATTCGCATCCCCTTCAGCAAAACAGACGGGCTGATTGGCCCGCAACGGGAACTCTTTCCCCAATACACCGCAGGGCTGTATGATTTGGACAAGGGACGCATGTTTGTCTCACGGGGGCTTTCCGACCAGTTCCCCGCCTTTCGTCTGTTCAATCGCCCCCATTTGCCCCTGCTGATTTTAGAATCCTAAGCCCCACAGCCATACAAAAAGGAGATTACACTTGCATGAACTACCACGCAGGAAGCTATGATATTGCCGTCATCGGTGCGGGTCACGCTGGCATCGAAGCGGCACTTGCGGCGGCTCGTCTGGGTCTTCGTACCCTCTGTTTTACCATCAACCTAGATGCCGTGGGCAATTTGCCCTGCAACCCCGCCATCGGGGGCACGGGCAAGGGACACCTTGTGCGTGAGCTGGACGCACTGGGCGGAGAGATGGGCAAGGCAGCCGATAAAGCCTGCATCCAATACCGCATTTTAAACCGTGGCAAAGGCCCTGCCGTCCACTCGCTCCGTGCCCAAGCGGATAGACGGGCTTACCAAGCCGTCATGAAACAAATCCTAGAACAAGAACCCAATCTCAGCGTCAAGCAGGCAGAGGTCACGGAAATCTTGGCAAAGGATGGGCAGGTCTCTGCCGTGCGTACCTACACAGGGGCGACCTATGCCGTCAAAGCCGCCATTGTCTGCTCTGGGACGTATTTGGGCGGACGTACCATTGTCGGGGAAGTCACCCGTGACAGTGGCCCTGACGGTATGTTCGGGGCAAATGCCCTCACCCAAAGTCTCTTGGATTTGGGTGTGGGTCTGCGTCGCTTCAAGACGGGCACCCCCCCCCGTGTCAATGCCCGTACCATTGATTTTTCACAGTTGGAGCGACAGGACGGCGACAGCGATATTGAGCCATTTTCTTTCCAGACCACGGACATGCCCTGCAACCGTGCGGTTTGCTACATCACCTACACCAACGAAGACACGCACACGGTCATTCGGAACAACCTCGACCGCTCCCCCCTGTTCTCTGGGGTCATTGAGGGTGTTGGTCCGCGCTATTGCCCCTCCATCGAAGATAAAGTCGTGCGTTTTGCCGATAAGGAACGCCATCAACTGTTCTTAGAGCCTATGGGGCTGGACACCGAAGAAATTTATGTCCAAGGCTTTTCCTCCTCCCTGCCCGAAGAAGTGCAAATGCAAATGTTACACACGCTCAAGGGGCTGGAACAGGCGGAAATGACCCGTTGTGCCTATGCCATTGAGTACGATTGTGTCGACCCCACGGAGCTTCACCCTACGCTGGAACACAAACAGGTCAAAGGGCTGTACGGGGCGGGGCAATTCAATGGCTCATCGGGCTATGAAGAAGCTGCCGTGCAGGGCTATGTGGCGGGTGTCAATGCTGCCCTGCATATTTTGGGCAGAGAACCTTTTCTGCTCGACCGCAGTCAGGGCTATATTGGCGTTTTGATTGATGATTTGGTCACCAAGGGCACAAATGAGCCTTACCGCATGATGACCTCCCGCACAGAATACCGTCTCCTGCACCGTCAGGACAACGCAGACGAGCGTCTGACACCTTTGGGCTATGCCATTGGTCTGGTCAGCGAAGCCCGCCACCAAGCAGTACAGGCGAAATACCAAGCGGTTGCCAAGGAGTGCCAGCGTTTGGAGCATGTGGGCATTGCCCCCACGGCAGAGTTGAATGCCTTGCTTCTCGCCCGTGGCGAGAGCGAAACCCAAAATGGCTTGCGTCTGTCGGATTTGTTGCGCCGTCCCCGCATCAGCTATGCCGACACCGCCCCCTTTGATGCAGAGCGTCCCAATCTTTCGGCAGACATCTGCCGTCAGGTGGAAATCTCCATCAAATATGCGGGCTACATCGCCCGCCAGAGCCGTCAGCTAGAGGAAATGCGTCGTCTGGAGCACCGCCTGCTCCCCGACGATTTGGATTATCTCGTTTTAGATGGTTTGCGTCTGGAAGCCAGACAGAAACTCCAGCAAATGCGTCCCCACAGTCTGGGACAAGCCTCCCGTATTTCGGGTGTCTCGCCCGCCGACGTCGCCGCACTCATGATTTTTTTGGAGCGCAAGCACAAAGCAGAATAAGGGAAACGGGCGACCTGCGGTCGCCCGTTTCCTAGCCTCACCTCCCATTACTTTTTTACAAAGGAGCTACTCTCGTGGAATTGATTCATGTCAAAGGAAATACCTACTATGTTGAGGGCAGACAGATTATGCCCATGTATCTGGTCGATGACAAGCACTGTATTTTGATGGACCCAGGTCGCCGTAACGAACGAGACGGCATTGACGCAGTCTTGGCACAGCACGGTCTGACCCCCGTGGGCATCATGATTACCCACATGCACTACGACCACCACGAAAACACCACTTATTATCAAAATAAGTTCCCTGACTGTCAAATCGCCATGCCCCGCCAAGACGCTGAACTGTGCCGTGACCGTGTCGCTCTGCGCAACCATGTCTATACCTTCCACCCCGCCCTTTTGGATAGTGAGCCCCGTTTGCGGGAGCTGATTTGCCACACCGATTACCCCATCCTGCCCACGGAAACCAAGATTCACTTTGCAGGGGCAGACTTTGGCATTTTGCACACCCCTGGGCACTCCCCCTCGCACATCTGCATCATCACCCCCGATGATGTCTGCTTTGCAGGCGACTGCCTCATGACGGAAGACGACTTGGAAACTGCCAAAATTCCCTTTATTTTTGACCTAGCAGAAGACATGAACAGCAAGCGGATTTTCGCCGAGAGCAAGCATGACCTGTACTTGTTTGCCCATCAGGGCATCCGCCGTCAGGAAGATTTGGCAGACTTGACCGAAAAGAATTTCGCCGTCTTGGACAGCGTTTTGGAGGTCTTCCTCCAGCATATCCCCGCACCACGTTCCCTCTGTGAAATTTACGCTGCCGTCAACCAGCATTACGGTCTTGCCAACGGTCACCCCATGCGGGCATTCTATCTGGAACGCTACCTGCGTCCTTACTTGGATTATCTGATGGACATTGGCAAGCTCGTGCCCGCTGATGGGGGCGGTGCGCCCACCCTCGCCAAAGCGGAGTAACTCCCATGAAACAGCGTGTTTTATTGGGGCTTTCTGGGGGGGTGGATTCCGCCCTTGCTGCCCAGCTTCTTCTGGAACAGGGCTATGATGTCCATGGGCATTTTTTGAACATCGGTCTGGGCGGGGAAGCAGATGCCCGTCTGGTTGCCGAACGGCTGGGCATTGCCTTTTCCGTGGGGGATATTCGAGCAGATTTGGAACGCTTCGTGTGTACCCCGTTTGTGGAAGATTATTTGTCGGGCAGAACACCCAGCCCCTGCACCCGTTGCAACCCCACCGTGAAATTTCCCTCGCTCTTTGCGGCAGCCGATGCCTGCGGGGCGGATTTTGTCGCCACGGGACACTATGCCCAAATCGTCCACGAAGACGGGGAAGCCTTTTTGCACCGTGGGCAGGAGAGCAATGACCAAGCATATATGCTGGCAGGACTACCCAAAGCCTTTTTGCACCGTTTGCTCTTTCCTCTGGGAGGCTTCACCAAAGAGCAGGTGCGTGCCCTCGCCCGTCAACATGAGATTCCCGTGGCGGACAAGCCCGACAGCATGGAAATTTGCTTCATTCCTGACGGGGATTATGCCACTTGGCTGGAACGCCGTGGGGCAACCCCACCGACTGGCAATTTTGTGGACAAACAGGGTAAGATTTTGGGTCAGCACAAGGGGATTCATCACTATACTTTGGGGCAAAGACGCAGGCTGGGCATTGCCGCCGAACACCGTCTTTTTGTCTCCGCCCTCTGTCCCTGCACCAACGAGGTCGTCCTCTCTGACGGTACGGATTTGCACGCCGACCGTGTGACCTGCAAGGACTTGAATCTGCTCGCAGACATTCAAGATGGACAGAAAATTGATTTGCGGATTCGCCACTCCAAGCAGTCCTATCCCGCCACACTCCATTTACAGGCAGGCGGGGCACTGTTCCAGCTCCAGAAAGAAGCCCGTGCGCCCACGGCTGGGCAATTGGCGGTCTTCTATCAGGGAGAACGCATTTTGGGCAGTGGG
>CAZSWQ010000050.1:0-12424 GCA_964611025.1 uncultured Ruminiclostridium sp. | reverse complement strand
AACCGCCGTCCCGCAGGGACGGCGGTTTCTCTCCTCACAGAATAAACACATCTTGTGGCAAAAGGGTCACTGGCAGTGTACGCAACTTGCTCGGTGTGCGTTTCAGGGGGTCATAGCGGAATTTGGAACAGCTGTCTTCCTCACGCATTACCCCTCGCTTCACGCACAAAACTTGCTCCCGTTCCCACTGGCTCGCCCGCTGGCAATAGGCACAGCGTGGGGGAATCTCCTTGGAAAATAACATCAGCCCGCCCTCCTCGATGCTTCTAGTATAGCGGTTTCATCTCCTAGTTTTTAGGACTTTTTGACGAGCAGAATAAAAGCACCCGTGAGCAAAAACAGGACGAGCATTTCCTGCGAAATCAGCGAGGCGTGCAGGGGGCAAAGCCCCACCATTTGCCCCAGTGGACGCAGGGCAACATGCCGACAGACCAAGGGTGCAAAGCCCCAAGTCAATAGCCCAGCCAGCAAGCCGTGCAGAAATTTGCACAGCAGATAGAAGCGGACATTTGCTCCCGCCTGACGCAGAAACGGCAGGGACTGTGCATGCACCGAACAGCCCCCCCAGCCCAGCAAAAAGGCGGCGAGCGGGAGTGCCAAGGGATGCCGCACCCCTTCTGTCAAGGCAGAAATCCCGCAAGACAGCTCCAAACTCCCTGCACAAAAAGCATGTGCCAAGGCGGGGGGCAAGACCCCAGAGAGCCAGCGTTCCAAAGAGGGCAACAGCCCCACCGCAGACAAGAGCCCCAGCACCACGGAAAACAAAAGCACAAAGGCACAGACCTGCAAGACCGCAAAAAACGAGTCCCGCACCGCATCGGCAAAGATGCCACCTTGGGGCATTTCCTGCGGGATACTTGGGATAGTTTGATGCGTTTCCTGCGGGAGAGGCAAAACCCAGTGCAAGCCCATACCCAGAAGCAAAGATGCCATGCCGTGCGTCAGCAAGAACAACAGCCCCACACGGGACGCCCCAAAGACCCCACAGCCCGCCACCGAAAACAAAAAGGCAGGCCCACAGTTGTTGCAGAAGCAACACAGACGCACCGCCTCCTGCGGTCGGCAGACCCCACGGGCGAGAAGCTGGCTGGTGATGCGTACCCCCACGGGATAGCCCCCAATCAGCCCCAAGACCAAGGCAGCACTACACGGCGCACCCAGCCCAAAGAACGGAAACATCATCGCCCCCACACCCCGCCCTAGGCTCTCGGCAAAGCCCAACGCAATCAAAAGCGAGGAGAGTACGAAAAAAGGAAAGAGCGAAGGTATCATCAGATGCCCACAGAGCAAGAGGGCAGTTTGTACAGCAAGACGGCTCTCCTCGGGAAAGCACAACAGACCCAGTGCAAATGCTAGGAGCAGGACAGAACAAAAGCGTTTCATGGGGCAATCCTCCTTGCCTCCACCCTATGTATGGGGTTTTGGATTCTTGCCTTGCCTGCGGGAATATGCTATCATAAAAAGCATATCTGCCTGCCTAGAAAGGAAATTTACTGCATGAAATACGCAAACTATTTGGCACTGTTCCTGTGTCTC
Source organism: uncultured Ruminiclostridium sp. (assembly GCA_964611025.1). Taxonomy (GTDB): domain Bacteria; phylum Bacillota; class Clostridia; order Oscillospirales; family Oscillospiraceae; genus Evtepia. The sequence continues at coordinate 10,888 of CAZSWQ010000050.1, read as the reverse complement.
TGCCTCCTCACTGCCTGTGCCCCAAAAACACCCGCCCAGCCCTCAGCCCTCGAGCGGAGCAGTTTCCTGCTGGACACCGTCATACAAATCACCCTCTACGACTGGGAAGACGAGGAGACCCTCACCCGTGCCATGGCAGAAATCGCCCGTTTGGAAACGCTCTTTCGGGTGCAAGATGCGGAAAGCGAAGTGGCGAAACTCTCCCAAGCTTCGGGCAAGACTTGGGTGAATATTTCCCCTGAGACGGAAGCCCTCTTGCACCATGCCAAAACCATGGGTGAACGCAGTCAGGGTTATTTTGATGTGACCTCAGGCAAGCTATCCGCCCTGTGGAACATTGCCAAGGGGGGCTATTTCCCCACAGATGCCGAGCGGGAAACCGCCATGGACAGCATCGACTACACTGCCCTACAAATCGAAGACGGCAGGGCATATCTGACGCAAGCGGGCATGCAACTGGACTTGGGGGGCATAGCCAAGGGCTACATTGCCGACCAAGTGAAAGCCCTGCTATTGGCGGAGGGGGTGCGTTCTGCCAAGCTGGATTTGGGGGGCAATATTTTGCTCTTGGGCACAAAGCCCGACGGTGTGCCCTTCCGTGTTGGGGTACAAGACCCCGAAAAAGCCCGTGGCGAAATCAAGGAAATTCTGGCGGTCAGTGACCAGAGCATTGTCACTGCTGGGGTGGACGAACGCTATTTTGAGCACGAGGGCAAACGCTACCACCACATCTTAGACCCCTTCACGGGTTTTCCCGCCGAAACGGGCATTTTGTCCGTGACGATTGTCTCGCAGGAATCGGTCATCGGTGATGCCTATGCCACCAGCTGTCTGCTCTTGGGGCTGGAAAAAGGGCTGGCTCTGGTCGAGAACACACCCGAAACAGAAGCCTTATTTGTCCTCGCAGACGGCACGACCCACGCTACCACAGGGCTGGATGCCTACCGTGATGCTGCCTCTGCATGACCAACCACCCCATGTTCGTTCACATGATGGGCATTTATTTTTCAGTCTTCTCTATTCATTTTTTTCTCTGGTTTTAGGTGTCTGAGGGGCAAAATGGAGCGCGACCAGAAATACAGGGCGAGGATGCAGACCAGCACCCCACTGCACACGGGCATGAGAAAGACCCCATGTACCCCCAAGTGGGGGGTCAATACAAAGAGGAAAATCAGGGGGCAAACAATGGCACGGGCGGTCATGAGCATAATAGACTGCTTGGGTTTTTCCAGTCCTGTCAAAAAAGAACTGGTTATCGTGATAAACCACACAAACAGATACGAGGGCGAAAAGTACAAAAGGGCTTTTTTGGATAGCGTTTGCACCGCCACTTCTTCCCCATTGGAAAAAATTTGTACCAACATATCAGGGGCGATGAAAATCACCAGCATGAACAGGGCGGAAATGATGGCAGTTGTCCAGCCTACCAGACGAAATAAGCCCCAGATGCGGTCATATTGCCCTGCCCCGTAGTTGTAGCTGACAGCGGGCTGCATGGCATCATTGAGACCAAATAGAATATAAATCAAAATGCAATCAATATACATCAAGATGGCATAGGAGGCGACCGCCACAGGGCCACCCAGTCGCAAAAGCAGGGCATTGATGAGCAGGGAAATCAGCGAGCCAGAAATGCTGTTGAAAAATTCCGAGCTGCCATTGTAAATAATGCCCATCCATTCCCGAAAAGGCAAATTTGGCTTGCAAAATCGCAAGGTGAGTTGTTTTGTCAGAAAAGGAAAGATGCTCAAGATAGAGCCTGTCATCATGCTGATGGCAGTGGCAAAGGACGCAGAAGCAATCCCCCAGCCCAAAATGCCCACAAAAAGAATATCCAAACCAATATTCAATACAGCGGCGATGATGCTGACACACATGCTATATTTTGCCTTACCACACAAACGCAGGTAGTTGTCTACGGCAAAATAGGGGATAATCAGGGGAATGAAATACAAAAAGCCTTGGGCATAGGCAAAAATATCTGCCACCAAAACGCTATCTGCAATGAGAAAACGTAAAATATCTTCCAAAAAGAAATGGGCAAATATCATGACGAACACACCCAAGAGCACAATGCCCAAGACAGAGGAAGCAAAAATCTGAGAGGCTTCTTTTTCTCGTTTTTCCCCCATGCGTATGCCAATTTTCACACTCGACCCCACAGCAATCATATCCGAGAGAGCAAAGACAATCCTAATCACAGGGAAAAAGATATTGATGGCGGCGAGGGCATGCGAGCCGATATAATTCCCCACTACAATGCCATCTACTGTGGTGGTGATGGCGATAAAAATCGTACTGATGATATTGGGTACTGCCAACTTGAGAAATAATGTTTTCAAGGGGAGCGTCCCGAACATGGCTTGATTCATGGGGTCTCCTTTTTCTCTGGTATCAGCTGTTCAACGGAAAATTGCCAAACTGAGAGGGCATGGATATGGGGGAACAAGAGCAAAGCATCGTCCAAACCAGAGAACAACACTTGCAGGTAGGGCACATGGGTTTCTAGGGCATTTTTGGGGAACACCGCCAGAGCAATGCCCTTTTGGACAATCGTGCGCAAAAATGCTTCCATTTCCTGCTCAAATGCTGTCGCCTTGGCTTGCAGGGCGGGGATTTGAAAGGTCTGTCTGTCCACCTCTAGGCAAAATTTGCGGTAAATGGGGTGGTCTTGGTAGTAGGACAAAATGGTTTTTCCAATGTCAAATAGGGCGGTTTTGTAGGCTTCGTGCGTTTGGGCATCTTGCAGACATGCCAATTCTTTCTCGTAATTCAGCTGATAAACCAGCGTCACGAGGTGCAAAAAGATTTCCTCTTTGGATTTGAAGTAATAATAGACGGAGGGCTTGGTAATGCCCACCAAGGCACAGAGCTTGCCGATGGATGCCTTGTCATAGCCCTCCTGCGCGATAAGCTCGTACATCGTGGCTAAAATTTGGTCTTTTGTGGAACTGGTCTGAAACATAGGGTCTCCTTTCTATACCGAACGATAGGTATATAATAAACCAAAGCCATGTATTTGTCAATACCATGTTTGATTCGAGGTTTGTAGGGGACGATGCCCACATCGTCCCACGGGTAAATACATGGTTTTCTATTTTTCATTTTTCACGATTCATTTTTCTCTCAGTTATGGCTTGCCGTGACCGCCCCTTACGGTTGTCCGTTGTTGACGGACAAAAAAATCCCCCCAGTCAACAATGTCGACTGGGGGGATTTACTATGGGTGAATCAATGGTGCTCACAGGTGCCATTGCAACTGCCGTCACAATGGCAATCGTCTTCGCCTGTGCAATGACAGCTGTGCTTGCCCTCGTGGCTGTGGCACGATGCCCCAGCGGGGCAACCAATGCACTTGACGCCTTGACGCTTTGCCCGCACGATGTAGGCAATGACGGCAAGTAAAATCAGACCGACCACCAGCATGATGATATAATCCATAGCAAAAACCGTCCTTTCTCAGTGGGAAGCGTGATATTTTAGAGGCTTAAACTGCTGCACCAACGCTGGTTTTGGTTTTGCCCAGTGCGTAGGCGTCAATTTTCTTGTCGCCCTGCTTCATGAGGTAAACGAAAATGCCCAAGATGACCAAAACGGCAATCAGACCAGACACAAAACCCGTGCCCAAATGCCCTTCCATAAAGAGCGTGCCGAACTGGTAGACCACAAAGGCGACCACATATGCCGTACCCAGTTGCAGGGAAATGCCACCCAAGAGCCATTTTTTGTTTTGCATTTCGGCATTCATTGCACCGATGGCGGCGAAACAGGGGGGTGTGAACAGGTTGAACATCAGGTAAGCCAAGGCGGCTGCGGAAGACAGACCCATGATGGTGGCGACTTCTGTTGCACCTTCCACCAGCTCCAAGGTTTCGGTGTCGATGAAATTGGTGATGCCATAGACGACCGCCAGCGTACCGACGACATTTTCTTTTGCGATGAAGCCCGTGATGGCTGCGGCGGCCAACTGCCACACACCAAAGCCCAGCGGAATGAGCACCAGGGCAAAGGGAGAGGCGATACTCGCCAAGATGGAGGTATCGGCGGCATCTTCAGCGACCACTTCCAGACGCCAGTTGAATGCCTGCATAATCTGGACAACGGCATTACAGAGCAGGATAATCGTACCTGCCTTGATGATAAATGCCTTTGCACGGGAGAACATGGAGACGGTTGCCTTTGCCAGAGAAGGTGCTTTGTATTCAGGCATTTCCATGATGAAGAAGGATTTTCTGTACTTATGCCCCGTGATACGCAAGACGACCAGTGCGGAGACAATGATTAAGAAAATACCGACAAAATACATCAGCGTACCGACCCAAGCGGCATCTTGGAAAAATGCCCCTGCAAAGAGGGCGATGACGGGCAACTTTGCCCCGCAGGGCATGAAGGGGGTCAGCATGGCGGTGGTGCGGCGTTCTCGTTCGTTTTTGATGGTACGAGATGCCATAACCCCAGGAATGGCACAACCCGTGCCGATAATCATGGGGATGATGGATTTGCCAGACAGCCCCACTTTTTTGAAAAATCTGTCCATGACCACGGCGACACGCGCCATGTAACCACAGTCTTCCAAGAGGGCGATGAGGAAATACATGACCATGACCAAGGGCAAAAAGCCGACAACTGCGCCGACCCCGCCGATGATGCCATCAACCAGAAGCGAATGCCAGAAGGGGGAGGCGGTCTCGACCAGACCACCCACCCAGCCTTGGAAGGACTCAATCCAGCCTGTGAGATAGCCCGCAATCCATGGCCCCACATAGGTCTGGGACAGGGCGAAGACACCCCACATGACCACGGCGAAAATCGGAATACCAACCCACTTGTGGGCGAGAACGGCATCGAGTTTATCCTGTGTGGTTTTTTCAGAGGTCAAAACCTTGCGGGTTTCGACGGATTTGACCAGTGCATTGACAAAGATATAGCGTTTTCTGTCGGCTTCTTCGACGGCTTTTTTGTCGTGCAGGTCAAAGACCTCGGGGACAAAGGGGGCTTTTTGCACTCTGCCCTTTTGGGCAATGGCTTCCTTGACCAGTACATCGAGACCCTTATCGCTGGCGGCGACGATTTCCACCACGGGACAGCCCAGCTTTTCAGACAGCATGCTCACGTTGATGGTTGTGCCTTTTTTTTCGGTCAAATCGCTCTTGTTCAGGGCGACCACGACGGGCACACCCACTTCCAAAAGCTGTGAGGTGAAGAACAGGCTGCGGCTCAAATTGGTGGCATCTACAATGTTGATGATGGTGTCGGGCTGTTCCTGCTTGACATATGTACTGGTGATGCTTTCTTCCGAGGTGAAGGGGGACATGGAGTATGCCCCAGGTAAGTCCACGGCGATGGGCACATCAGCCGTGCTGTAAAAATTCTTCTTCAGTGGGCTTTCCTTTTTGTCCACAGTGACCCCTGCCCAGTTGCCAACCCGCTCACTGCGACCAGTGAGGGCGTTGAATAGGGTGGTCTTGCCACTATTCGGGTTTCCTGCGAGTGCAATTCTCATACATTTCCTCCTGCAATTGTTGCATGCTTGCCTTTGACTGATTTTACAATGACGGCTCTGTCATTAGTGAAAACTAACTCAAACGGAACAAAAAACTACTCCGAAGAATAGTTGTTTTGTCCATATCTTTCTGGTTCAGACGACAATGGCTTCTGCCAGATTTTTGTCAATGTTGTAGCGTCCATCTTTGATGGAGACGACATAACCGCCGCTGCGGTGGGCGACAACGACAATGGGCTCGCCTGTGTAACAGCCCAAGCTAAACAGAAAAGCGTTCAGGTCTTCATCATCGGTGTCGATGTCAGAGACGATATATTCCCTGCCCAATTCTGCCTCTACTAAAGTCATAGCAACCGCTCCTCTCTCTATGGTATGCGTGCTGGCTTGTCCTGTATGTTAGTAATTCATAACTTCCGTTAGTGTAGCATACTGCAAGAAACTTGTCAAGGGCAAAGCAAAATTTTTTATAAAACTATCGGGGCAGATAGTCTCAGCTTTTCTTGTAATTTTCGCACGAGAAATAGGCTTCGATGCTGGCACGGTCGGCGCAGACACTGCCCTGCACCATAGACCCACGACCGCCCCCACGTCCCTGTAGGGCTTGGTTCATGGCTTTCACAAAGCTCTGCAAGTCGGCGGTGTTGCTCCCCAGAATATAACGGTAATCGCCGTCTTGCCCCGCAAAAAGGGCACAAAGCCCGCCACAGCGGGTCATGCCCCCGTTGACCAAATCCCGCAGGGCGAGCGGGGAGAGCTGGTTTTCAAAGAGGAGCAAATTGCCCTCTGTGGGGACAAGTGCTTGCAATTTCATGGCAACAACTTGGGTTTCCAATTGGGCGAGCTTTTGTTTTTCAGCGTCCAGTGTGGCTTGCACTTGGGCGACCGCCTCGGCAATGCGGTCTTGCTTGGCGGAGAGCAGGTGGGAGACCGCCAGAACGGCATCCTGTTTTTGCTGGTAGTCTTCCAGTGCGGACAGCCCACAACGCATGGTGATGCGTGCCCCGCCACGGTGGGGCACGACGTCTAAGAGCTTAATCAGCCCGATTTCGCCCGTTCTTTTCACATGGGGCGCACAGCAGGCACAGATGTCATAGTCGCCCAGTGCGACAATGCGGACGTTTTCCTGCAAATCCAATTTACTGCGGTAGGAGAGGGTTTTGAGGTCTTCGGCTGAGGGGTAGCCTGTGTAGACGGGGACGTTTTGGGCGAGCACCACGTTTGCCGTCCATTCCAAATCCCGCAAGTCCTCGGGGGAAATGACCCCATCATAGTCCATCGTGACTGTGCCGTTTGCCATGTGAAAGCCCACGTTGTCGTAGCCGTATTTCTGATGAATCAAGCCCGAAACGAGGTGTTCGCCTGAGTGGTTTTGCATGTGGCGAAAGCGAAATGACCAGTCGATGTGCCCCTGCACCTGTTCGCCCACGGGCAGGGGCTGGGGGAGCAGATGCACAATATCCCCGTTTTTTTCATAGATGCCCAAGAGGGGCAGGTGGGCGAGCATGCCACGGTCGCCATCCTGCCCGCCCCCACCAGCGAAAAACGCGCTTTGGTCGAGTGTAATGTGGTATGTATCGCCCGCTTGGGTGCAGGTGAGCACTTGGGCGGTGAAGTCTTGCAAATGGCTGTCCAAATCATAGAGTTTTTGTGTCATGGAAAATGCTCCTTATATCAATATCATGTATATGGTATGTCGGGGGACGTGCTCCACCCTGTCTGTTCTGTTTTTTGCATGTAGGGGCGGAAAAAATCCGCCCATTTGCCCAATATACCATATCTTTTTGGGTCAGACAAGCTTAGGATTCCATATGTCTGCCCAAAAAAGCGGAAATTGCTTGGGACAGTTGCAGGGACACCTCATCTGGGGCGAGCTGTTCGGGCTGTGAAATGAAGGTGACTGAACCCAAAATATCGCTTTCGGACAGGACAGGTGCGAAGGTCTCGACGCAAAAATCCTCGTTGTTGTCGCAGAGGGGAATCCCTTTGGCATGGTCTTTGTGCTGATAGACTTTTCGGGCTTGGAGCAACTGCTCCACCTGTTCGGAGATGCGTTGGTCGGTGAGCTGTTTTTTTGCGTTGCCCGCCACCGCAATACAGCTGTCACGGTCTGTGATGACGACCGTGCGTCCTGTGGTTTTGTGCAGGACGTCACAGAGTTCTGTTGAGACCTCCCCCAGTGCGCCCATCATGGAATATTTTCGGAAAATGACCCCGCCGTCTTTGTCGGTATAAATTTCGAGCGGGTCGCCATCTTTGATGCGCATGGTGCGTCGGATTTCCTTTGGGATGACAATGCGTCCCAAATCGTCGACCTTGCGGATGATACCCGTGGCTTTCATGTTGCCTTTGCCTCCTTTTCGAGTCTGTGCCCTTATTATTGCAAAAAGAAGACAATTTATCCAAGCGTGTCTCTGGGAAACAAAATTTCTTATCACAAAGTTGACACTCCCCACGGCTTTAGCCGTGGGGAGTGTCAATTGATTTCTGTCCTAGCATGGAAACTATGTCCAGTATATGCCAATGCTTTGGATAATTCAATGGGCAAAAGTAATTTTTTGTCGAAAAATACAGAAAAAATGTCGCTGTGCCAGCATGGTTCTCAGCAGAGCCACTGCCAAGCTGTTTGCGTGTTTTCTGTGCGGGCAAAACTTCGTTTTGTTTCGTCCAGATACACGGGAAATCAGCAAAAAAGAAATCTAACCTTGCACCTGACTGGAATATGTAGTAAACTAAAGTACATTAGGAAAGAGCCAATGGAGGTTTTCACATGCAGACAAATAAAACATTGTTACTCATCGGTGCGGATACTGCCCAAACCGATGCTATAGCACAGGAAATGGGGGTATATTACCACATTTTACGGGCGGATACAGGCGATGAAATTCGCCAGACCATACAAACTGCCCACAGCGAAGTGATGATAATTTTGCTGCACATGGAAGCGGAAAGCGCACACTATGGTGCATGGGTTGCACCCATGGCACAATGCCTGCCCCAGATGCCCATATTTGTCTTGGCAAACGGTGTGCTACAGGGGCTAGAAGCCCAGCTCTTGGAAGATGGGGCATTTGATTTTATGTATATGCCCTATGACAAAGCGGTGTTGTTACAACGCATAGAAAAAATCCTCCGCTTGCGCCAGCAATATTTTATGTCTATGGGTGCGTATGACCACCTGACGGGGGTTTTGAGCAAAGATTTGTTTTATCAAAAACTGGAAGAACGCTTGACCCTTGCCCCCGACCGCCCCTGTTTGGTCGTTTGTACCGATGTGGAAAAATTCAAATTGGTCAATGATGTGTTTGGGATGCAAACAGGGGATAAGTTGCTCTTGCACATGGCGGAACTGTTTCAGGAAATTGTGGGACAGTATGGCTTATGCGGTCGCTTGGGGGCGGACTCTTTTTTGCTCTTGTTGGAAGAAAGCGAGATTCCCACAGAGGATTGGTTCGAGCACTTGACCGAGTGCATCAATACCTTTCCAATCAACATCAGTTTGTCGATTTGCTATGGTGTCTTTCAGATGAGCAATCCCGCCACGCTTGCCCTCTCTGCGGTCGCCATCTGTGACCGTGCCATGCTCGCCTGCCATGCCATGAAGGGCAAATATACCAAGGTCTTCAATCAGTATGACGATGCCATTCGCCTAAAACTCCACCGTGAGCAACAGATTTTAGACCATATGGAAAGTGCGCTGGAAAAAGAAGAATTTTTGGTTTATTACCAGCCGAAATACAGCATGCGCAGCAACCGCATTGCAGGGGCAGAAGCACTGGTGCGATGGTTGCACCCCGAAAAGGGCTTCATGCCCCCTGGGGAATTTATCCCGCTCTTTGAGAAAAATGGCTTCATTGCCCAGTTGGATTTTTACGTCTGGGAAAAAGTCTGTGCCCAAGTACACGAGTGGAACAGGGCGGGCTTGCCCCACTTGCCCATTTCAGTCAATGTCTCCCGCTTGGATATTTATAACCCCAATGTGGTCAAAGTGCTTTTGGGGCTGTTGCAAAAATACGACATTGCCCCCGAACAGTTGCATTTGGAAATCACCGAGTCCGCCTATACGGACAACCCAGCCCAGATTATTCAAGTCGTGACTGAGCTAAAATCGCATGGCTTCATCATTGAAATGGACGATTTTGGCACGGGTTACTCCTCCCTCAATATGCTCAGTGAGATTCCCATTGATATTTTAAAATTGGATACTGCTTTCATCCAAAATGAGTCCAAAAAGGACAGCAATAAAAATATTTTGAGCTTCATTGTCAGCCTTGCCAAGTGGATGAACCTCTTGGTGGTGGCAGAGGGCGTAGAGACCTTTGAGCAAATTGAAAAACTGCGTAGTATGGAGTGCAATTATGTGCAGGGTTTTTATTTTGCAAAGCCTCTGCCTTCAGAGGAATTTGAGCGTTTGGTGCGGGCATCGAAAACAGAAATCATGTTTGCCCCTGCGGAGCGTTATGCCTTTGATATGACGGTGCATGTGGCACAGAACAGTGGCTCGAAAAAGACCGTGGTCGTGGTGGATGACATTGAGCTACACCGTGAGATTCTGAAGGAAATTTTCACCCCATATTATACCATTGTGGAGGCGAACAATGGGGCAGCTGCCTTCCAGTATATCCAGCAACATGCCAGCGAAATTGAGGTCATTTTGTTGGATTTGGTCATGCCTGTTTTGGACGGTTTTCAGGTGCTCGACCGCCTGAAAAAAGACCCCGTCCTGCGGGATATTCCCGTCATCATCACCTCACAGGTGGGTGACAACAGCGAGGAGCGCGCCTTGGATTTGGGTGCAGATGATTTCATTGCCAAGCCCTATAACAGCAAAATCATCTTGCGTCATGTGCAAAATGTGGTGGCATTCTTCCAGATGAAACGCAAGGAAAAAGAACGCAAGCAGTTGCTGGAATTGAGTCAGGAGGCATATAAGGACTACCTGACAAATATTTTGAACCGCCGTGGATTTTATAAGGCAATGGAACAGCTTCAAATTGAGGAGGGCAATTACTGTGCTCTCTACATGCTGGACGTGGACAATTTGAAGTCCTGCAATGACTCCATGGGTCATCACGTTGGGGACGAGCTTCTGTGTTCCTTTACGAACTACATCGCAAAGTCCTTGCGGAGTGGGGATATTTTTGCCCGTATGGGTGGCGATGAGTTTGTCATTGTCATGAACAATATGCCCTCAGCGGAAAGTGCCGTCAAAAAAGGAGAGGAGCTGAGCGAGGCTGGGAAATGGTATTTTGACCCTTACCCCAGCTCTTGCTCCATTGGCTTGACCGTTTTTGACAAAAAAGAGCCGATAGAACTGCTCATTGACCAAGCAGACCGTGCGCTGTATCAGGCAAAACGAGACGGCAAGTCCTGCTGTCGCATGTACAT
>CAZSWQ010000049.1:0-12538 GCA_964611025.1 uncultured Ruminiclostridium sp. | reverse complement strand
GATGCCATCAAAAAAAGGGTCTCCTCAAAGGCGACATAGTGTGGGGCATCTATGGCGACAAAATAGCTTTCGGGACAGCGTTCCAGAGCAATTTCTCCGAGCGGGGCGGAGAGGGCACTTTGGGTGCTGTGTATGGTTTCCTCTAGGAGTTGTTGCACGAGAGCAAGGCGTTTTTGTTCCTCCAAGAGACGTTGTTGCTGGGCGGTCAGCAGGGCGAGAAAATCTTGGGGGTTGCGTTTGTCCAAATAGGATTTGATGTGGGACAGGGACATGCCCAGTCGTTTCAGGGCAGAGATGAGGTCAAAGGTGTTCAGTTGCTTGGCGGAATAGTAGCGGTAGCCGTTCGGCTCGATGCGTTCTGGGCACAAAAGACCAATTTTATCATAATAGAGCAGGGTGTCTTTTGCGACCCCGCAGAGGGAGGCAAAATCCCCCGTGCGAAAAAAAATTGTCGACATGTGAAATCTCCTCTTGACTATGGACTTACTCCATAGTTTATACTCAAACACAGAGAAAGACAAGAAGCATTTTGCGGGACAATATGGCATTGTTCCCGACGAAGCACACAGAACCCCTGCGGGGGTTGGAAATTTTTTTGAGGTGAGATATCATGCAAGGCAAGTTAGGGTCTGAGAAAGGCTCATTTACAACATTTCTCCGTTATGTGACCCCGTCCGTGGCGGCGATGTTGCTCTTTTCGCTCTATACCGTCGTCGACGGGATTTTCGTGGCGAAGGGTGCGGGGGAATTGGCGGTTACGTCCGTCAATATCGCCCTGCCCTTTGTGAGCAGTTTATCGGGCATTTCCATTTTGCTCTCCATGGGTACGGCGACGCTGGTTTCCTTTGCCATAGGCGAAAAAAATATGAAGGAAGCGAACCGCATTTTTTCCCAGACGCTTGCTCTCATGGTTTTGATTTCTGCTGTCATTACAGCGACGGTGGCGACCTTTGCCGAACCGCTCGCCCAGAAGCTGGGTGCAAGTGCGGGCACGCTGGCAGACACCACCGCCTATTTGCGTATCATCAGCCTGTTTGCCATCTGCTTCATTGTGTCCTATTGCTTGGAAGTCATGGTCAAGGTCGATGACCAGCCCTATATGGCGATTGTGGGTGTTGGGGCGAGTTTCGTCACCAATATTATTTTGGACTATCTTTTTGTCATTGTCTGGGATTATGGAGTGCGTGGGGCGGCTTGGGCAACGGGCATTGCACAGGTGGTCAGCCTTGTGATTTTCCTCGGCTATTTCTTCTTCAGCCCCAAGGCGACCTTGAAAATCGGACGCTTTTCCCCCAACCCCAGATTATTTTTCCGCATTTTTCCTCTGGGTGTGGCGGACTGTTCCGTGGAACTGATTATTTCTTTTTTGACCATCCTATACAACCGCATTTTGTTGCACCTCTTTGGTGAATCCAGCTTGACGGTGTTTGCGGTCATTGCCTATTTGAACCTGTTTGTCTTCATGATTATGCAGGGTGTGGCACAGGGCATGATGCACTTGGTCAGCCTGTATGTGGGCAAGGGAGAAGACCGTGCCGCCCAGCAGTATTTCCGCATGTGTATTTTCTCCTCTTTGGCACTGAGTGTGCTCTGTGTCGTGGTCTGCTATGCCTTCCCCCAGCAGATTGCGGGCTTGATTTTGGAGGAGGGCAGTAGCCTCATGGGGCAGACGGTGGACGCACTGAAGCAGTATGCCCTGTCCTTCCCCTTGGTGGGCATCAACATTGCTGTTGCCGCCTATTTGACTGCCAGAGAATTGGCTGTGCCCTCGATTGTGATTTCGGTGGGACGTGGTTTTGTTTTTGCACCCTTGGCACTTTTGACCTGTGCTTTTTTGGGCAATGCCCAATACATTTGGTTTGCTGCCTGTCTGGGCGAGCTTGCTTGCTTGGTACTCTCACTCGTTTTGCTCAAACGAGCCAAGAAAGCTTGGGCATCGCCTCTCGTTACTCCCTAAGAAAAACGGACGTCTCACAAGAGGCGTCCGTTTTTTTCATCGTTACGGTTTGGTGTGGGACGATGTGGGCATCGTCCCCTACAAATATGCTTTATATGCTTTGGGACGTCGGGGCACTGTCCCCTACAGATGCATCTGCAATAAAACATGAAATCAATATGGGAAAACTATCGTTTAGGAGGGGTTACTTTCCTCGTCTTCGAGGACACGGGGGATGAAACGGCTGGCAAATTTGCCTTTGCCACGGCTCTTGACGTAGAAAAAGCCAAAAATGGAAAAGACGACTGCACCGATGAAATTGACAAACATGTCTTCCATGGTGTCGTATAAACCCACATCCAAATAGCCCCCCAGACCCAAAGACCGCTCTGTGCCATCGTCCAAGACCAAAATCACATCTTGAATGTTTTCGATGACAATGGGGATATTGGACTTGCTCGCATCGAGCTCAACCGTGGAAATGGTCTGGATGATGGTATCTTTTTGCATGTCGTAGAGGAAACACTGATCCATGAACAGCTCAAAAAATTCCCACAAGACACCGATAGTCATGGAGAAACAAAAGGCGACCACCGCCATGAACAGGGGCGAGAGGGAAAAGGAAAATTGTTTGTGGCGGTTGAGGATATCCACCAGAGAAAAGCCAATGGCAGCACAGAGAAAACCGTTCAGCGTGTGCAACATCAAATCCCAATAGGGAAAGAGGGTGTAATAGGATTGGATTTCGCCCAAAATTTCGGCGGCGAAAATAAACAGCAAAATGATGATTTCAAGCGTGTCGGGCAATTTGATGCGGATGGTGCGTTCGATGAAGGTCGGCAGGAGAAAAAGAAAGAGCGTCAAAATACAGAGGAAGACGTTTTCAAAATTGTGGTTGAGAAATTGCAAGACCATGGTGAGCAGCACCAGCAGACGCAAAATCACATACAGCGTTGAGACACCTTTTTTTTCTTTGATTTCTTGCTTGAGGGATTTTCGTTTTTCGGGCACAGAGAACACAACCTTTCTATGGAAGCACAAGAACAGTGATGGGTATTTTTTACCATCATACCCCGTTCTGCCCGCCACTGCAAGAAAAACCTGCCCGCCAGCCCGCCCTGAGGCGAGCAAAACAGAGAAAAATGCCCGTTTGTGGAAAAGTTCACAAGCTGGACATTGCAAGCCAAAGCAAAACAGGGTATACTAATAAAAAAGTGTGATGTACGAGCATAGCCCCAACCAATTCAACACACTGGGAGGAAGAGCTTTATGAAACTGACATTTTTTGGTGCGGCACATGCCGTCACAGGCAGTTGTCACTGTCTGGAGGTCAACGGCAAAAAGATTTTGATTGACTGCGGTCTGCAACAGGGACGAGACGAGCAGGACAACCATCAATTGCAATTCAACCCCAATGAAATTGATTATGTCTTCGTCACCCATGCCCACATTGACCACTCTGGGCGTGTGCCTTTTCTGGTCAAAATGGGGTACACAGGGCAGATTTTCACCACCCGCTTGACGGCGGAATTGCTCTCTATCATGTTGCGTGACTCGGCACACATCCAAGAGAGCGATGCCCAGTGGAAAAACCAAAAGGGCAAACGTGCAGGAGAAGAACCCGTCGAGCCACTCTACACCCTCATGGATGCCGAAGATGCCATTTCCAAATTGGTACACTTTGAATATGAAACGGATATTGACCTCTGCGAAGGGGTGCGGGTGCGTTTCTTGGATGCAGGGCATTTGCTCGGCTCGTCCATCATCGAATTTACCCTGACCGAGCATGGCGAAACCCGCAAAGTTGTCTTCTCTGGGGACTTGGGCAATATCGACCAGCCCATCATCCGTGACCCCTCCTTTGCCTATGAAGCCGATTATGTGGTCATGGAGAGCACCTATGGCGACCGCAACCATGAGAGTTCCCGTGAGACGGAAGACTACACCGAACGTCTGGCGGTCATCATTGATGAGACCTTCAGCCGTGGGGGCAATGTCATCATTCCCGCCTTTGCCGTGGGACGTACCCAAGAATTGCTCTATGCCATGCGTGAAATGAAAGACAGGGGTTTGGTCAAGCATCACCCCAATTTCAGCGTCTGCTTGGACTCCCCCTTGGCGATTGAAGCGACCAAGATTTTCTCTGGGGATTTGCGGGGCTATTTGGATGAAGAAGCCCTTGCGATTATTCAGGGTGGGGAAAATCTCTTTACCTTTGAGGGTTTGAGCGTCAGCACCACCAGCGAAGAATCCAAAATGCTGAACTTTGAAACCGATTCTAAGGTCATCATTTCCGCTTCTGGCATGTGTGATGCAGGGCGTATCCGCCACCACTTGAAGCATAACCTCTGGCGTAGAGATAGTTCCATCGTCTTTGTTGGCTATCAGGGCGAGGGTACTTTGGGTCGCCACCTGCTCGAGGGTGCGGAAAACGTCAAGCTCTTTGGCGAACACATTGCCGTCAATGCGAAGATTTATAATTTCAAGGGCATGTCTTCCCATGCCGACCGTGACCATCTGATTCACTGGGTGTCCAAGTTCAGCCCCAAGCCCCAGCAGGTCTTTGTTGTCCACGGCGACACGGAAGTCACGGAAATTTTTGCCGAGACCCTGCGTCAGAAGCAGTTTGGGGCACATGCTGTGCTCTGTGAAGAATCCTATGACCTCATCAAAAACTGCACCATCAACACGGGCTACTTGCCCCAGCCCAAGCGTGCGAAGAAAGACCTCACTTCGCCCTTGTATTATGAACTGGAGACGGTACTCAGCGATGTGCAGTCGGTCTTGCAGAAGTACAAGAAGGGTGCGGCAAACCGTGACCTCAAGAAGATGAAAGCCCAGCTTTTGTCCTTTGTGGAACGCTGGAACGATTGATAGAAAAGCAGTTTGTCAGTTTGCCAGTTTAGCGGGCGGATGATATCCGCCCCTACGACAACAACGACAACGATACAACGAAGAACCCCCCGCTCGTCCACAGGACGAGCGGGGGGTTTTTGTATCTTTGTATCAGTGACCCAAGTAAGCACGCTTGACGCTCTCGTCGGTGAGCAAGTCTTTGCCTGCCCCCTCCATGGTGATGTTGCCCGTTTCGAGCACATAGCCCACGTCGGCAGTATGCAATGCCATATTTGCGTTCTGTTCAATCAGCAAAATGGTCATGCCTTGGCGGTTGATTTCCTTGATGATGGAGAAAATATCTTTGATAATCAAGGGTGCAAGACCCAAGCTAGGCTCGTCCATCATGAGCAGTTTGGGACGGCTGAGGAGCGCACGACCCACGGCAAGCATCTGCTGTTCCCCGCCCGAAAGCGTGCCAGCCATCTGCCAGTTGCGTTCTTCCAAACGGGGAAAGAGGCTGTACACCCATTTGATGTCCTCGGCAATGCCCGCTTTGTCCTTGCGCAGGTATGCCCCGATTTTCAGGTTTTCCAAGACGGACATATCGGCAAAGACTTTACGCCCTTCGGGGACGAGCACAATGCCCTCCTCAATGATTTTGTTGATGGGCATACCAATCAGCTCTTTGCCGTTGTAGGTGATAGAGCCTTCGGTGGGACGCACCAGACCAGAGACCGCACGCAAAGTCGTGGACTTGCCCGCCCCGTTCGCCCCAATCAGGGTGACGATTTTGCCCTCGGGCACTTCCAGATTGATGCCACGCAGTGCTTTGATGCCCCCGTAGGAGACATGGAGATTAGTGATTTTCAGCATCGAGTTCCTCCTCATCCGTGCCGAGGTAAGCGGCGATGACAACAGGGTTATTTTGAATATCCGCAGGGACACCCTGAGCAATGGGCTTGCCAAAGTCCAAAACGTAAATCTGGTCGGAAATGTCCATGACCAAGTCCATGTGATGCTCAATCATCAAAATGGTCATGCCAAATTCATCACGAATGCGGGCGATGAATTGGGTCAGCTCCTTGGTTTCCTGCGGGTTCATGCCTGCGGCGGGTTCGTCCAGAAGCAAGAGCTTGGGGTTGGTCGCCATGGCACGGGCGATTTCCAAACGGCGTTGTTGCCCGTAGGGCAGGTTGGTGGACAGTTCGTCCCGCACATCTTGCAAGTCCAGAATTTCCAAAAGGCGGTCGGTCTCTGCCCGCATTTCCATTTCTTCCTTGTGGTTCAGGTGAAAGGCAGCGGTTAAGAGCTTGCTCTTACGACGCATATGCTTGGCAATGAGCACGTTTTCAAAGACCGTCTGGCTTTTCCACCGCCGGATGTTCTGGAAGGTACGGGCAATGCCCATTTTTGTGATTTTATCGGGGGTGGGGGCAATGACCTTGTGGTACATGTTCCCGTTTTGCCCCTTATAAGTCGTTTTCATTTTCCCTTGGGGGCAGTTTTCAATGACACGCTTGCCACCAAAATCAATACAGCCATTGGTGGGGGCATAGACACCTGTAATGACGTTGAAGCAAGTGGTTTTGCCCGCCCCGTTGGGGCCAATGATGGAGACAATCTGTCCCTGTTCTACGGTCAAAGAGAGGTTATCGACCGCCACGACACCACCAAACTGCATGGTGATATTTTCGACATTGAGTATGGTTTCTGCCATGATTACGCCCCTCCTGTTTTCTTTTTATCCAACTTGCGGAACAAGTCGGGCAGTTCCTTTGTACCCATGATGCCACGGCTGAAGAACAGCACGACAATCATGATGACGACGGCGAAGACCACCAAACGGAAGCCGTTGCGGAGCAGGGGGACTTGCATATTGGCGGAGATTTGGAAATAGATTGTCCAGCCAATGAGCAGGACATCGGCAACGGCGGTTGCTAGGTATATCTTTTTGCGTTTGCCTGCGTCTTGCTTCTTGTTCCGCCAGAAGATGAGGGCGGAGAGCAAGAGCACAACGACAATCGTCCCAATGACAAATTGCAACTTACTGTCAGGGTTGAGGTACATTTCATTGTCCAGAAAACGCAGCCACCATTCGGAACAAGCGACGAACAGGAAGGAGCTCATGATGCTGCCGCTCAGAGAACCAATGCCCCCGATGACGACAATCAAGAGAATTTCATAGGTCATGGCAGAGGTGAAGTTTCTCGCCTGCACGGTGCTCATGAACATGGCGAGCATGCCACCGCCAATGCCAGCAAAGAAGGAGCTGATGACAAAGGAGAGCATTTTGTGTCGTGCCAAGTTGATGCCCATGGCTTCTGCGGAAATTTCATCATCACGGATTGCCTTAAAGGCACGCCCGTAAGTGGAATTGACCAGCATAAAAATCAGGGCAATGCAGACCCCTGCAATCAAAAAGGCAACGGTGGTCGAGAGGTACAAGGTGACTTGTCCTGCCTCGTTGCGGATGTTCATGGTGTCAAAATTGGGGAACAAACGCAGGGCATTTGAGCCGTTGGTGACAGGTCCTAAGAAGCCCCACTGGAAAATCGCACGGATGATTTCCGCAAAGCCCAGCGTCGCAATGGCGAGGTAGTCGCTCTTGAGACGCAGGACGGGCAGACCAATCAGCCAAGCGAACAGTGCCGCAGCCAGACCGCCCAGAATCAGGGCGAGGACAAAGGGCACGGTGAACTGAATCACACCCCCATCATAATACTGATAGACGTTGATGCGGTCGGCGACGGGGATGGTGAAAATGGTGTAGGTATAAGCACCGATGAGCATGAAGCCCGCTTGCCCCAGAGAAAACAGACCCGTGAAGCCGTTGAGCAGGTTCAAGGACGAGGCGACCAGTGCATAAGTTGCACCCTTTTTCAGGACGGCAAAGAGCATGGATGTTGCGGGCAAAACCTGCTCCAGCACAAAGACCAGAACGTAAATTGCGAGGACGATACAAGCGGTCATCCAAGCAGAAGGTTTGATTTGCTTCTGTTTGGATGCTGCCAAAGATTGGGTAGACATAAAATACAAACCTCCTAAATTAGACTTTATCGGTGACTTTTTCGCCAAAGATGCCTGTGGGCTTGACGACCAAAATCACGATAAGAAGGGCAAAGGTAAAGGCATCGGAGAAGGTGGTGAGTCCCAGACCCTGATTGATGACGCCCATTTGCATCAAAATCGAGTCCAGACCCTTGATGAGGTTTTCACAAATGCCGATGATAAACGCACCAATGACCGCCCCAGGAATCGAACCAATGCCCCCGAAGACGGCGGCAACAAAGGCTTTCAGCCCTGGCATGGCACCCGAGGTGGGGATAACGGTGGTGTAGTTGGAGAAGTACAAAAGGGAAGCGACGGCGGCGAGCAAAGAGCCGATGATGAAGGTAAAGCTGATGACGGAATTGATGCGAATGCCCATGAGCTGGCTGGTTTCAAAGTCGGTTGCCACCGAACGCATTGCCATACCGATTTTGGTGTGCTTAATCAGCCAGACCAGAATGACGACCAGAACAATGGTCAAGATGGGGGTCACGATGGTGACACGGCGGGTGGTCGCACCAAAAATGGAGATGGATTCTGTGAAGAAAGGAATGGTGGGATACATCTGGTTCATACCGCCCGTGACGTAGAGTGCCAGATTTTGCAAGAGGTAGCTGACACCGATGGCGGAAATCATGATGGACATACGGGGGGCGGAGCGGAGCGGGCTGTAGGCGGCACGTTCGATGATGAAACCGATGGTGACAGTCACCGCTAGGACAAGGGGAATGGCGAGATAGATGGGCATAGTGGCAGAGAAATAGACCATCATCAGACCTGCGACCATGAACACATCACCGTGTGCAAAGTTAATCAGACGCAAGATGCCATAGACCATGGTATAGCCAATGGCGATGAGGGCATATTGCCCGCCAACCGAAATACCCGATAAGAGATAGGGGAGAACGGTATCCATGAGAGAACCTCCTAAGAAAAGAATGTGGACGGGGTTTCGCTGTCTTGAAAGGGGAGAAATTGGTCTTCACTTTCAAGGCAGAGAAAGAGAAGAACATGTGGTTTTGTGCTTGGGGAAAAGGATAGCGGGGGCGATTTGCCCCCGCTATATTGGGATGACAGAGGGAATTAACCGAGGCTCTGTTCCTTTTCAAAGTCCCAAGTACCAGTTTCAGAGTTGGCAACCTTGATATAGGCAGTGTCACGGATTGCGTCGCCACTTTCTTGGTCAAATGCGATTGCGCCAGAGACACCATCGTGGGTGACTTTCCACAGTGCTTCGTTGATGGCAACGGAGTCGGTGGTGCCAGCAGCTTCGATTGCCTTGAGGGCAACGTAGTAAGCATCATAACCCATGACGGAGACAGCAGCAATCATGTCGTTGCCGCCGTTGTTGTCCAGATTGGTGGAGTTGCTGTTGATGAATGCCTTGAAGCCTTCGTCAAATGCCTTGTCGCCGCCTTCCTGATAGAAGGTGGAAACATAAAGCTGGACATCCTTGCCCTTAAGCACTTCCACGACCTTGTTGCTGTCCCAAGTGTCGCCAGCCATCAGAGGGATGGTGTTGCCCTGGGCTGCGGACTGGTCAACAATCTGGGTAGCGTAAGCAATGGAGCAGGGAGAGAAGATGACATCAGCACCTGCGTTCTTTGCAGAGTTGATATAGGAGGTGAAGTCGGAAGTACCAGCGGGGAAGGTTTCGCTGATGACTTTGCCACCGTCTGCTTCAAAGGACTTCTGGAAGTAGTTGACAAGACCGACGTCATAGTCGTTGCCCAGTTCTGCCAAGCAGTAAGCAGTCTTTGCTTGGAACTTTTCCATGGCAAACTTTGCCTGCACAGTGCCCTGGAAGGGGTCGATGAAGCAGATGCGGAAGTAGTGGGTGTTGCCCAAGGTGACCTGAGGGTTGGTGCAGGTGACACCGATTGCGGGGATGCCAGCGTTCTTGAAGGAGTCAGAGCCAGCGATGGAAACACCAGAGCCGTAAGAGCCGAGCACGATGGAAACGTCCTTGGAGACGAGCTGTTGTGCTGCGGTGGGTGCTTTTTCGGTGGAAGAACCGTTGTCGGCATAGATCAGTTCGACCTTGTAGGTTTCACCAGCAATGTCCACGGTGGGGGTCAGGCTGTTGGCATACTGCATGCCCAGCATTTCCTGCTTACCGCCTGCACCAGATTCACCGGTGGAGGGTTCAAACACGCCGATACGGACGACCTTATCGGTGCTTGCAGCGTCGTCGCCTTCGGCGGCGTCATCTGCGGGGGGGGTGGGGCTACCGCCACAAGCTGCAAAGAGCATGAGCATCATGGCTGCGGAGAGAAGCAGAGCAAAAATCTTTTTCATTGGTATCCTCCTATGATTGATTGATTTGCCCGAAATCGGGCTGGAGTGTCCCTCACAAGCGGACGCATGTCCGTTTGTAAAGTTCGATAGTATTATACAGGAGAATACGCTAAATTGCAAGGCAAAATGTACAGAAGACGCACATTTTCTTTTCAAAAGGTCGAAAAGCCCCCCTATCCTTGACAAAATGCAAGCATATTCTGCGGGGAAAAGCAGGCAAAAACAGCACATAGGGTGGACAGGTTTCCCAGTTTTGCATGCCTCGCCCAGCCTGCTGGCTTGCCTTGTCGGGGCAAATCTGCTATAATACTGGGCAAGTCTGCAACTGTGAAATGAGGAAAAATAGCATGACAGAATTTATTTTACGCCATTGTACCCGAGCGGGGGAACTGCCCAGCGATACGGCGGTGCGTTCTCGTTGTGGGACGGTGGCGGGTGCGGTGGGCATTTTGTGCAATGTCCTTTTGTGTTTGGCGAAATTGTTTTTGGGCTTTGTGTCGGGGAGTGTGTCCGTCATGGCGGATGCGTTCAACAACCTCTCTGATGCCGCCTCGTCCATCATGACGCTTTTGGGCTTTCAGCTCGCCAAAAAACCCGCCGACGAAGAACATCCATACGGGCATGCCCGTTTTGAATATCTGGCGGGGCTGGCGGTTTCCATTTTAATCATTGTTCTGGGCATACAAATGCTGAAAAGTGCCGTGGGCAGAATGTTAAACCCCGCCCCTGTGGCATTTTCGGTCTTACTCTGCCTGATTTTGTTGCTCTCCATCGGGGTGAAATTGTGGATGGCGGTGTTTTACCGCAGTCTGGCAAAGAAAATCGAGAGCTTGACCCTAGAAGCGGCGGCAGTGGACAGCCGTAACGATGTACTCAGCACGGGAGCAGTCTTGGTCTGCCTGCTGGTCATGCGGTTTTCTGGTTGGGATTTGGATGCCTATGTCGCCTTTGTCGTCTCTCTTTTTATTGTATACAGCGGGATACAGGTCGGACGAGAGACCTTGCGTCCCCTGCTCGGCTCTGCCCCAGATGGCGAAATTCTCGCCCTGCTCCGCAAGGAGACCTTGGATTTTGACCCCTGTATTGTCGGGGTACATGATGTGATTGTGCATGATTATGGCCCACGCAAACGCTTTGCCTCTCTGCATGCGGAAATTCCCTATACCTATGATGTCCTGCTCGCCCACGATGCCATTGACGGTGTGGAGCGTTTCTTTCGGGACTTTCACGATATCGAATTGGTGATTCACTATGACCCCGTGGTGCTGGATGACGAGGAGCTGAACGGCTTGCGGGATGCCATGCTCTCTGCCATTGCCCAGATTGACGAGAGCCTCAGTGCCCATGATTTCCGTTTGGTGCGTGGTGCGGAGCAGAGCAATTTGATTTTTGATGTCGTCTTGCCCTATGCCCTTGCAGGACAGGAAAAGCAGATTGCCAAGACCTTGGAAGAACAGGTCAAAACTCTGGGCAAGTATCATAGCATTGTCTGTTTCGACTTCCAAGGCATGCGTCCCTCTTGAAGAAAAACAGGTCTCAGCCCCTGTCTGGCGAGCGGGCTGATTGGGTTGTTTTCAGAAGAAATCAGCCTCTGCCTACCTTATATAATAGGAAAAAAATATAATAGGAAAAAAGAAAGCGAGGTTTTTTGCCATGTCCACTTATGTTTATCAGAGAAGCGTCAACTACTACGAGACCGACCAGATGGGTGTTGTCCATCATTCCAATTACGTCCGTTTTTTTGAGGAAGCCCGCAATGCCTTCTGGGATACGCTCGGTACGGACTATGTCCAGATGGAAAAAGACGGTTTTTTCATGCCCGTACTCTCTGTTCAGGTCAATTACAAAAAGCCCCTGCATTACCACGATAAGTTCCGCATTGAGGTCTCCTTGCTCGCCTTTACGGGGGTACGCATCAAGGTCGGCTATCGTGTCTGGAACGAGACCCAAAACACCCTCGCCTGCACGGGTGAAACCTCCCACTGCCTCACCAACCAGCACATGCAACCCCTCCGCCTGCCAAAATACTACCCCGACCTCGTCGCCAATATCCAAAAGGAATTGGGGGATACAATTCAGAATGCATAATTAAGAATGAAGAAGAATCCCCCTCCGTCTGCGGATGTGGGTGGGACGTCGAGACGCCGTCCCCTACGGGGGAATCCCCTTCCTTGGCAAGATGGAAGGTGAAAAACAATTTTTGGTTTTTTGAAAATAATGCTTGACAATGTGAGTTGGGTGTGGTATTCTACACAAGTTGTCTCGAACGGGACGATGCAGAGCACCACAGGCAAAGGTTTAGCAGGAAACGACAGCATTTGAAAAAGTTTTTTAAAAAACTTGAAAAAACTGCTTGACAAACAAAAAGAGCTGTGCTAGAATAAAGAGCACTTCGGGTGAGACACGAACTGTGTCGAA
>CAZSWQ010000048.1:0-12596 GCA_964611025.1 uncultured Ruminiclostridium sp. | reverse complement strand
TCGTGCTTGGTTCGGGTCCAAGAGGCCTCGGGTTCAAATCCCGACACTCCGACCAAAGGCAAAGGCGGGAACTCCTAGGAGTTCCCGCCTTTTTTGTCTGTGCCGTAGGGACGAATCCCCGTTTCGCAAGGGGGATAGGGACGTCGAGACGCCATCCCCTACGGGTGCTTGGGTTTGGTCGCATCGGGGACAAATATGGAATTTGTAGGGACATGGCTTGCCATGTCCGTCATCCTCCCCGCATGGTCTTGTATGTTTCATTTTTCGTTTTTCATTCTTCATTCTACAGTATGAATTGTGCATTGACAGCGGGGGCGGGGTGGCATATCATGGGCAAAAGGGGGCATTTTCGATGAAAAAACTACTCATTCTACACGGTTGGTATCATTCCAAAGAACGCTATGCCCCGCTCGCCCAAGCACTGAGGGGTGTGTGCTGTACGCTGGTGGATTTGCCGGGCTTTGGCGAGAACCAACAGCCCCTCCCCCTAGGCGAGGTAGAAGCCCAGCAGGTCGCCTATGTGCGAAAGATTTTGTGCGAGGGGCACTATGACGCTGTGCTGGCACATTCTTGGGGGGCTAGGATTTTGCTTCAGTCCATCGAAGACCCCACGACGCTTTTGCTTTTGCTCAATCCCGTCTATGGCACAAACCGCCGTCTGCGGGTTTTGCGGCCGCTTTTGCCCCACCTGCCCCGCATCTTGTCCATCCCCTATGCCCTGCCCATTCGCCTTGCCAGCCTCATGACCGTGAATGCTTGGTCAAAACTCGATGCACAAATTGTTGCCGATGTACGCCGTGCCAATCACACCGTGGCGGGGGAAATCCTCTGCACCATGGTACAAAGCAGTTACCGTTGTCACAGAGCCAACCCCATGGTGCTGATTTATTCCGACCGTGACCGTGCCATTCATCCCAGCTGTTTTGCTCAACTCATCACCGACTGTGCCCCCACAGTACATTGTTTCCACGGGGCGGGGCACACCCTCGTACTGGAGCGTTTCCCAGAACTGTGTGCCCTCTTGGAACAGTACCTCTAAGTGAACAATTCACAATGCATAATGCATAATGTAGAATGAAAAATATAAAACCATGCGGTCGCTGTTCTCTTTTCAATCTTTGCTGTTTACGATTCATTGTGAATTGTGCATTATGAATTCTACATGAAAATGACAGAAGCCTAAGAGCGGGAAATCCCGCACAGCTGGGCAATCTCCCGTTGGGTCTTGGGTATTTCGCCGTGCAGACCATAGCGCAGGGCAATGATGCGCCTTTCACGGGGGTTGAGCACACGCTCCACCGCCAAACGCAGTTTTGCACAGGCATCTTTTGTGTGGACAATGTCCAGCAAATTGTCCTCCACCCGTATGACATCAATCAGGGAAATGGCATTGCCCTCTGCGTCTGCGTCCAAATGCTCCGAGAGGGAAATGTCTTTTTGGTGTTTTTTGTTGTTGCGCAGAAACATGAGCAGTTCATTTTCCACGCATCGACTGCAATAGGTGGCGAGTTTGACCCCTCTGGCACTGCGAAAGGTCGCCACCCCTTTGATGAGTCCGATTGTCCCAATGGAAATCAGCTCGTCTGGGTCATTCTGCGGGGTATAAAATTTCTTAATCATGTGTGCAACCAGACGCAAATTGTGTTCGATGAGGATGTTTCTGGCATCTAGGTCGCCCGCCTCACTTTTGGCGATGTAGATTTTTTCCTCCTCCGGCTTGAGGGGACGGGGAAACGAGCCACTTTGCCCCAGACGCAGGGAGAAAAACAGCCCTTGCAGGCTCAGAAAAAGACATGTACCGAGCATAGAAATACACCTCCCAAACAAAGTCTATTCCCACGCTGCCTGTCCCTAGACATGTTTCGTTTTTCATCATTCATTTTTCATTTTTCATTCTTCCTCATAGTTTTTGCTGATTGACAATGTACACGCCCAGCGAGATGAGCAGAAGTGCCACAAGGGTCTGCCAGCCCAAGCCCCCAAAGCCCCCTTCTGCCAGAAACAAACTGGAAAGCAAGGTCCCAAAGACGGGAATCAGACAGCTGTACACAGTGACCTTAGAGACGGGGTTGTGTTTTAAGAGCAAGCCCCAGAGCGAAAATGCCACCGCAGAAATCAGTGCCAAATACAAGAGCATGCCGTAGGCACTGGGGCTTTGGGGCACAATGCGTCCCCCGCCCAGCAAGCCCACCACCGCCAGCACCACACCCCCCAACATGAATTGGTAGCCACTGAGGGCAACAGGGTGCTCTAGGGCAGAAAATTTCTTGATATAGATGGCGGAAAACGCAGAGGCAATCGTGGAGAAAAAGATAAAGCCCTCCCCCAAAAGCGAGAAAGAAAATTCCAAACGGTTCCCCTGCAAATTGACCAGCACCAAGCCCACAAAACCCAAAACACAACCCACAATTTTGGCACTGTTCAGGTGTTCTTGGCGAAAGAGCAAGCTGGCGAGCAAGATGGACAAAAAGACATTCGTGCCCCCGACAATGGATGCCTTGACACCCGTGGTGTGTGCCAGACCAATGTAGAAAAAGATGTACTGCAAGACGGTCTGAAACATGCAGAGCTTGGCAATGGACAGCCAAGAGGTTTTTTGGGGAATCAGGCAAGTCCGCAGGGAGACCGAGCCGATGCCCACCGCCAAAAGCCCTGCCAGAAAAAAGCGACAACCCGCAAATAACATCTGCGAGAAGGTCGCCTCACTGCCTATGCCAAATAGCCCATAGCCCAGCTTGATGCAGGGAAAGGCACTGCCCCAAAACAGGCAGGCAACGGTCGCCAACAGTGCCACCATCCAAGGACGTTGCAAGAAAGGTGTTTTCATGTATTGTCTCCTTTTTTGTGCAGAAACTATGCGGATTGTGGGGGGACGATGTGAGCATCGTCTGGGACAAATATGGAATTTGTCCCTACATGGGTATGGGTTTACACCACGGGACGTCGAGACGCCGTCCCCTACCACACCCAAACGGACAACCGCAAGGGTTGTCCCTACTACTACGACGTGTTTCGTTTTTCATTATCTCCGCATGGTCTTATATTTTTCATTTTTCATCATTCATTTTTCGTTTCCCAGGCAAGGTGGATGCAGAAAAAAACAAGCCAACTCTCGTTGGCTTGTTTTTGTTTGTCAATCAAATTCAGTCGTTCTTCTTGCCTTCTGCCTTGGCGACCAGTGCGACTACGCCAGACAGTGCCAACAGACCGAGCAAGTTGGGAATGACCATGAGACCATTGAACAGGTCAGACAAGTCCCAAACCAACTGCACCTTGAGGTAAGAGCCAACCACGATGAAGACCACAACAATGGCGGCATAAATCTTGACTGCCTTCTGCCCGAACAGTGCTTTGACGTTGCTTTCGCCGAAGAAGTACCAACCGATGATGGTGGAGAAAGCGAAGAACAGCATACAAATCGCAATGAAGATGTTGCCGAAGTTGCCAAAGGCTTCATTGAATGCCATCTGTGCCAGAACAGAGCCTGTGATTGCCTTGCCCGTTTCGTCCAGCGTGCCCAGCATGCCAGAGGAAATGATGACCAATGCGGTCAGGGTCAAGATGATAAAGGTATCAATGAAGACACCTGTCATTGCCACAACACCTTGGTCATGGGGCTTCTTGACCTTTGCCAGTGCGTGGGCATGGGGGGTAGAACCCATACCAGCTTCGTTGGAGAACAGACCACGGGCAACACCGTAACGCATTGCCTGCTGTACCGTCACACCAGCCACACCGCCGACAGCGGCTTCGGGGTTAAAGGCAGCAACAAAAATGGACTGGATGGACTGCCAGACCACGTCGCCGTTGATGAACAGAATCACGATACAGCCAATCACATAGAGCAGTGCCATGATGGGCACGACCTTTTCCGTAAAGGAAGCAATGCGCTTCACACCACCGAGGAAGATGAAGGCGGCAATGATGGCACAAGCAATGCCAACATAGAGGGGGGGCACATGGAAGGCATTTTGGAAAGCAGAGCCGATGGAGTTGGACTGCACCATATTGCCCATGAAGCCCAGTGCCAAGATGATGGCAACGGCAAAGAAGCCTGCCAAGAAGCTCCCGAACTTGCCCTTAAAAGCCGCCTTGATGTAGTAGATGGGGCCGCCTGTGGTTGCCCCGTTGAGGGTGGTTTTGTACTTCTGTGCGAGCACGGCTTCGCCGTAGATGGTGGACATGCCGAAGAAGGCAGAAACCCACATCCAGAAAATTGCACCAGGGCCACCCGCTGCAATGGCGGTTGCCGCACCAGCAATGTTCCCCGTGCCGACTTGGGCGGCGATGGCGGTGGTCAGTGCTTGGAAGGAACTCATCCCGTCTTCATCTGCCTGCTTGCCGTGCAGGGAGAAGTTGCCAAACAAACGCTTAAAGCCCTCGCCCAATTTCGTCACCTGAATGAACTTCAGGCGGAATGTGAAGAAAATGCCCGTTCCACACAAGAGGAACAAGAGGACATAATCCCACAGAAAATCTTTGAATGCCAACATCAAATCAATCATGTTTTTTCTCTCCTTGTTTCTTCTCTCGAAGCAGGGAGCTATGGAAAAAACGACAGAAAAAATCCGAGTACGCAAGTAAAATTGCGCCTCGGCTCTGCACGGGTGCAACTGCAATGCCCCCATGAAATTCTCTGTCCTTTTGCCTGAGAGATTAGCATTAAACAATGCCTTACACCTTCGGCACCCAAAACTTGGGATTCTCCAGAGCCACATCCATTTATAGTCACCATCCTCACAGAGAGGACACCTGAGAGCGTTACTCCTTCGGTAAGTAGCCATGTACTTTTTCCTACAAACTTCATCTGTTCGATATTTCTTTTTCCTTGCGTATCATAGCACTTCACACCCGCCCCGTCAAGCCCTATTTCCACACTTTTTGTCGATTTTTTGCATGCTTTTTCAGCATCTTGTGTATTTAGACGGGAAAGGGTCTTTCTGCCTGTCGCTTTTCGTGTATCTCCACGAAAGACAGCCATGTTTTGTCTGTATCGCCTCAGAACGGCATTTGTTTTTCTCCAGCGTACACAGGCGGGTTCGTCCCTACAGACTTTTGGTCACGGCAAGCCGTGACCCTACACAAAACCGCATGGTCTTTACCTCCCTTGTCATCCCCCTCCGCCTACGGCGGTTTTCCCCTTTCGCAAGGGGGATAGGGACGTCGAGATGCCGTCCCCCGCATGGTTTTTGATTTTTCATTCTTCATTGTGCATTATGCATTATGAATTGTGCGTAATGTCTGGATTGCGTTCGACTTCGTCACGACCTGCGTGGTGGGCGTTGGTGTGGACGTTGATGTACTTGGATTTGAGCTTGGAGTATAAAATGGTCTGGCTGGAATACAGCCCGTGGTAACCCGAGAGCATATAGCTGACCCCGCAGGCAGTGGCAAAATAGAGCATCCCGCTCGCCCCGAACAGCTCAATGGACAAAAACACCGAGGCAATGGGGCAGTTGGTCGCCCCGCAGAAGACCGACACCAGCCCCACCGCTGCGCCGAAACAGGGGTCTATGCCCAAAAGAGGCGAGACGGCACAGCCAAAGGTCGCCCCGATGAAAAACGAGGGCACGACCTCACCACCCTTGAAGCCCGCCCCCAGCGTGACCGCCGTGAGCAAAATTTTCAGCAAAAAGGCAAAGGGGGCTGTGCGTCCTTCTTCAATGGCACGGCGGATGACCTCCATCCCCGCCCCATTATAGTCATACGTCCCAAAACAAAAGGTCAAGAGTAAGACCCCACATGACCCCAGCACAATCCGCAGATAGGGATTGGGCAAGAGGTGTTTCATGTGTTTTTCTGCGCCGTGGAGCACCGTACAAAACAAAATCGACACCAAGGCACACAAACCCGCCAAGAAAAATATTTTGAACAGCATCAGCCAGTGCATGTCTGGTGCAAGGAGAAAAAATTTCGTGGGTTCTATGCCCATCCAAATGGAAATGCCATAGGCGACCAGTGCGGAAACCAAACTGGGAATGATGGCAGCGTGATAGAGCACCCCGATGCTGATGACCATGATGGCAAACATACTCGCCGCCATGGGTGTCCCGAACAGGGCAGAGAAAAATGCCGCCATACCACAAATGGTCGCCGTACGCAAATCACGGTCATCGAGCCGAAAACAGCGACCTGCTGTGTGCCCGATTGTGCCCCCCATCTGCAAGGCTGCGCCCTCACGCCCCGCACTGCCCCCGCACAAATGCGTCAAAATGGTGGCTAAAAAAATGGCGGGCAAAAGCCAAAAGGACAGCCGTTTGCCCTGTCCCACGGCATCCAAAATGTCGTTTGTGCCCTGTCCTTCGGTTTTGGTCAGGCGATAGAACCAGACCAAAATCACCCCCGCCAAGGGCAGTGCCCAGAGCAAACGGGGTTCTATTTGGCGAAAGTGGGTGGCATGTTCCACACCTAGGTGAAAAAGCGAACCGACAAAGCCACAGACACAGCCCACCACCACCGCCAAAGAAAGCCATTTTGCCAAGGCAATGCTGTAATAGCCCACCCGCAGGCAGGCATTTTTGATGTCTAACACTCGTCTTCTCCCCCATCTATCCTATCCATCTCGGGCATGGCAATGGTAATTTCCACCTGTTCGTGTTGCATCATGTGTGCCATGGCAATGAGCGTTTCCACTTGGGCATGGCTGAGGCGTTTGGTGGCTTTCATGAGTTCTTGTTGGGTGCGGTAATGCTTGCTCTCACCCTGCGTGTCGAGGTGGTTTAGGAAATACATGGTAATCGTACCTGTGAGCATGCCGATGAAGCCAATGCCAAAAAACATCAGCAAGGTGGCAATGATGCGACCGCCTGTGCTCGTGGGCGAAATGTCCCCATAGCCCACCGTGGTACAGGTGACAATGCTCCACCAGAGGTTGTCGGCAAACGTCCCGCCCTCCAAAAAGCACATGGCAGCAGCGGAGAGGAAAATCAGGGCGATACAGCAATAGAGCATGTAAATGAAGCCGTTTGTGTAGAGAAAACGGGAACAGCGTTTGCGGAAGACACCCAGAAAACCAATCAGGCGCAACATACGGGTGAGTTTCGACAGCACAATGATGAGCCGTCCGACCCGCACCAGACGTCCGAAACGAAAAAAGGAAAAGAGCACATCAAAGGGCAAAATCGCCAAGAGGTCAAAGAAATTGCTCTTGAAAAATATGTATTTGTTGCGGGCGAACAGCAGACGCACCAGATAATCCACGGTCAAAATGCCTAAGATGGTCTTATCTATGGTGCGAAAGGGGGGTGTTGCGAGGGGAATGACCCCGCACAAATCCAACATCGCCAAGCTAATTGACACCAAGACCAAAACCCCAATGAGCAACTCATAGGGCACACGCAATTTTTGATAGTCCATGTCATACACCTTCTTTCTCTCTATTCCAGTTTTTCTTTATCTCACGATTGTACCCTAAGTCCTGCCCCTTGGCAAGAGAAAAAGCAAGCGGTCACATCAGTGACCGCTTGCTTTGGGTGTTAGGCGGGTTTTGCTTAGGGTTTGTCGGGTTTGTTGGGTACGCGCTCGGCTTCATTGTTCTGATCGCCCAACTTTGCCACCCATCTTGCTTGAGGTGCGTTGGTGACCTCGTCATAGACAATCTGCTCATTCTCATACCATTTATAATCCAGTTTGACATCCAGATGTTGGTGCTCTCCTATGGTTTTGTTGCCGTATTTGTCCATCACTGGTCGTGAGAAGGATATCCCCTCACCTTTACGGATGCCATGGAACTCAAAGAACAATCTCTTGATTGCACCATCCTCATCCATACTAATCTTTCCTCTATCCAATTTAATAAAATTCACATTTGGGTCGGAGCTTACGGTATATTGCAAGACATCTTCAATGTCTATCTCTTTGTCCGTTGGACGTCCCTTCAGCCTTATATTATTGACAATCTTAAGATAGTTATTGGCTTGACCGCTGACATACAAGCCATCTGTAAAGAGAATCTCGAAGTTGCCTGCGAAGGTGCCGTTATACTTTGGTGGTGTCTGGTTGTCGTGCAATGCACTCATAGCACCGTCGGGGAAAATACCAATCTTAGGTGGCACATCATCCAAGGGCGAGACAGCTTTGAGTTTGTAAACAGGAGAGGGGTTGCCAAATTTGTTGTCTTCCTGAATTTCCCCTTGTGTATCGCCACGGTTGATGTACTTCTGTGCGTAGAGATAGATATCGTAGCTGTCTGTGGACTCCAATCGAGAGCCACCCTCTGCAGTCTTGCCGACGGAAAAGCTCATTTGCGAATCCATAAGCTTCATATTGCCCTGTGCCTTGGGTGAACCATTGGGTTTTCGGATGGCAGCCGTATCATCATCGTCTAATTGCACATGATCACTGACTGGATAGACCACATAGTAGACCATGGTGAAGATATTACCAGTTGTGGAAATGTTAATCCAGTCACCCTGAAGGTGAATCATGCCAGGAGAGGCTGAAAATTCCAAATACTCTGATGGGCTTCCTTCTGGGGGGTCTGTCAGGGCTGTAAGCTGGGGCGTTTTGATTTCCGTGGTCTTAAATAGCTCATCATAAATCTCAGAAGGCGTGTCCGCATCGCCCTTGAGGTAAAAGTAAATCACATACCCCTTAAAATATTCTGGCTTCTGCGGAGTCTTCTCTGTATAGTCTGTCGCCGAGGCATGCTTCAGCCCCTCAATCAGCCAGTCCGTCCCGCTGATTTGTCGTGTGGCAGAGAAATGACCTGCGACAGCGCCCGTTCTCACATCAGACTCTGCGTTTGCAATGAGGGCATGCTCTGTGATTTTTTTGTGGGCTATGGGATTACCATTTGAGATTTTTTCCAGTGGCTTGGCGTAATAATAGACCTCACAAGCCTTATCCACCTCGATGTTCATGAGCACTTCGGTAGAGCCTGAGGTGTACTCCGTCGCAATTCTCTTAGGGGGTACTTGGTCTTTCAGCTGGATGAGCAACTCAAAGGGGCTGGGGTCAGAGACCAGAGAGACAGCCGTTCCTTGTTTTTCCAGTTGCTTCAAAAAGTTCTCGTTTTTCTCACCTGAGTAGCCCTTAAAGTTCCTCATCTTATTAGGATTACCAATCAAACCAAAGAGCTTGAAATTGACATTTGCTTGAATGGGTATCTGCGGATTAGGATTAGTCTCAGACTTTTTGGGGATATCAGTGCCCAAGACCTTCGTCAAGCGTATGCCATAGTAATAAGGTTCCAAATCCTTGTATTTCTTATAGGAGTTTGGCACCAGCATTTCAGTCAACGAGGTCATAGAGTGGTGGTTGAGGGTATAGGATTTGGGCTGCGCAATCGTTCCTTCAATGGGTTTCATGTTTGCGAGTTCTGTGCCCACATAAAGCTCAAAGCTCACTTTGCCATCCTGCGTCGCACCCTCAATGTCCACTTCCCAAATCATGTCGAAATAGGTTTCTTCATTGGTGTTCTTGGCATCGGGTTCAATTTTAAAGAGGGCATGGTAGACACCGGAGTCGGGGATTTCCTTGAAGCGGGTGAGGGGGGGGGTGGTGGTAAAGTCCAGTCTTGTTTTTGCCAGTAACTGGTTTTTGGACATATCTTGCACGATGTATTTTCCATCATGGTAGAGCTCAAAGCTGTACTGACTGTCATTTTGGAGCTTCGGGGTGAAGGCAGCTGGCTGAAAAATAATCACGGTTTTTGCCCCTGTGTTCTGCACCGTCACCTCATTCCAGTTAATCGTTACGATTTTATTGTGGCTGTCTTTCAGGCGGATGTAGTTGTCCAGTGTTTTATCTTTCCCCCCTTTGAGGAAAATATCGCTCAGACGTTGGGGCTTGCCCTCCTTGTCTTCATTGCCCGCCACAATTTCCGAAAAACGCATGTAGATGGGGGTATCGGGGTTGAGTTCTTTGCCGATTTGCTGCTCGCTGTACAGCTCCACGGTGGGCTTGACGCTGTCTTTGGTTTGGGCAGAGAACATATGTACATGGGACATATTGCCCGCCTTGTCCTCCATCATATAATAGATGTCGTAAATCATCTCTTTTTGCAGACCTGAAACATTTGCCTTGACGAGTGTATCGGGCTTGGAGACGCTTTGCTTGCCCGCCTTAAATGCACCTGCACCCGATTTGACGGTTGCCTTGGACTTGGCATCTGTCCAGATGTCGCCCTCTTGCCGTGTACCTTCCGAGAGGAAAGCATTGCCCGTCAGCACGGCCGCCCAATAGAAGGTACAAGCCTCGTTGGTGGCAAATTCAATGGGGATGGAGTTGGTGGTGGGAATGCCAATCTGGGGATAGAGCCCATTGTCGGGGCTGAATTTTGGGGCTGTCATGTCTGTGGTGTTGAAATCGAATTTGTAGGGGGTTTTGCTCATGTTTTCGGATTCATCACGCAGAACGACATAGAGCGTGTACAGCTCAAATTCATTCAGCTTTTCAATGAGCAAGGAGGAAACCGTCCCCAAACGTCCACCTTTCAAGATGCCTTTTGCCAAAGAACCAGGGACATCTTGACTATAAATCTGGGCGACATTGGGGGCAATGCCCTTTTTGGGCAAGACCGCCCAATAATAGGTACAGTTTTTGTTGGGGGCAAGGGCGATTTTTGCGCTGGTCTGCTTGGCTTCCTGCACTTGGGGATAGCCCGCCAGCAAAACAGGCATGACATTGTCCACCGTCTCGACGGTGTTCTTTTTGATTTCAGAATTGCGGTTGCGCAGGTCAAAGAAGACGGAGTAGACCTCATAGACTTCACCAGCCTTCAAGCCAGAAATGGGGGTGGAAATTTCCTTATCGGGCAGGGTGTTCAAGTTGCCCGCTTTGAGGGCATTGGGGGGCGGGGTATTTTTGGCGAGCAGTTGCTCTTTGCTGGGGGCAGGCATGCCCGCAGGATAGACGGCATAATAGACCTTACCTGGCTTATTGGTCTCATAGTATTCGGTAAAGCCCGCAGGCAGAACTTTGTCCGCCAAGGGATAGCCGTGGGAGAAAGCAGGTTTGAGGGCATCCATCTCGGCATCTTCAGAATTCATGATTTTGCCGTTGATGACAGCCGTAATGCCGGGACGGATGTAGATGTTATCGGGCACTTGTTCGATGGTAACACCCTTGGCATTGATGAGTACGCTTTCAATCTGACCCAAGCCCGTGACCTTGGCGGCGGCGTCAAAATAGATGGCACTGGTGTAGGTGTCTTTGCCCAGAAAAATTTCCGCACGCAGTCCTTCTTCGTGGACGGTGATGCTGTTGAGCTTGCCCTTGTAGAGATTGAGCTTTGCCTCTGGGGA
The DNA here is from genome assembly GCA_964611025.1 of uncultured Ruminiclostridium sp. Lineage (GTDB taxonomy): Bacteria > Bacillota > Clostridia > Oscillospirales > Oscillospiraceae > Evtepia. The sequence goes on along the minus strand of CAZSWQ010000048.1, from coordinate 1,350 downwards.
GAGCAGGAGCACATCCCCAAAAATCCCATTGAGGCTCAACTCTGTTTTGGGTGGTGCTTGGACACGAATGGTTTTGATTGCCTCGTAATAGGTCGAAATTTCTTCCAAGTAGAGGGAGGATTTGACAATCAGCTCGTCAATCATCGCCTGATTGTCCAGCTTGATGGTGAGGGTTTTGTCCTTGTCAATGTCGAGGTCGACAATCATCTTTGCAATGTCGCAGTCATCGAGTTTGATACTGCTCTCGCCCGTGTGACTGGCACCTGCCCCACTGATAATCATTTCTCCCTTGACGTTCACTTGGGACAAATTGACATAACCCAAGCCGACACCCTCGGTGATGTAGAGATCACCCTCGATGGTGGCATTGGTGAGGTCGACACCTGAGGTGGCAATGGTGACGTTGCCCTCGACCAAACCCGTGATGGTCTCGCCAGAGCGGGCAATGATTTCTCCGCCCAATTCGGAGAGCATTTTGGCGGCTTCGCCACGGGTGATTGCCTTGCTGGGCTGGAAGCTCCCGTCAGGGTAGCCCGAAACAAAGCCTTTTTCCACGGCGGCATTGATGTAACCACGGCTCCAGTTGGAAAAATCACGGTCATCTTTGAGCACAAATTTTTCTTGATTGTATTCTGGAATGTGCAGGGCACGACACAAAATGACCGCCGCTTCTTCACGGGTCAAATTGCCATAGGGGTTTGCCCCCTTGCCATCGCCCTGTAAATAGCCTTGATAATTGGAAATGGCCATATCAGAGGCAAACCAAGCATATTGTGGCACATCGCCAAAGCTTTTTCCCGCAGAATCTTTGAAGCCAAAGATGCGATTGACCAAGGCGGCAAATTCGGCACGGGTGATGGGGTCTTCGGGGCGTAAATTGCCCGTCTCGTCCCCCTGCATAATCTCTCGGTCGACTAGATTTTCCAAATAGGCATCTGCCCAAGAGGCCGCACTTGCGGTGAGGGGAAAAGCGGGTATCATCCCCAAGAGCAAAGCGCAAGATAGTATGGCACTGAGCCAGCGTTTCATGCTTCCATCTCCTTTGTTGGTATTTTCCCCAGTATAGCACATTGTTCCATGAGACGCAATTTCTATTGGGGCATGGATGGTATTATCATGTTGTATATCGTCTTTTTTTGCAAATCCTTAAGCGTAGGGGGTAAAATTTCGAGGGGAAGAAACGAAAAGGGGCACGGCAAGCCATGACCATAGACCATAGGAAGATAACAATAATTTTTTTGGAAAGCCCCGTGTAATATCCAAACATAAAAAAAGACATCTGATGCATCAGATGTCTTTTTGGAGGCGCCACCCAGATTTGAACTGGGGGTAAAGGTTTTGCAGACCTCT
>CAZSWQ010000047.1:0-12728 GCA_964611025.1 uncultured Ruminiclostridium sp. | reverse complement strand
CCCCTTCGGGGTCGGCGGGCTTTTGTCTTCTGGGTATGTAGGACTTAGAAATAATTCATGGGGTTGGTGCGGGAGGAGGCGGACGAACCCGTCCAGACCTCAAAATGCAAATGGTTGCCTGTGGAGCTACCCGTTGTACCGACATAGCCGATAATCTGACCCTGTGTGACGCTCTGCCCTGCGGAACAGGCACGGGTTTTCATGTGGGCATAGAGGGTCTTGCTCCCGTCGTAATGCGAAATGACCACGTAGTTGCCATACGAGCCGTTGTAAGCCGAGATGACCACCGTACCCGCCTTGGAAGCGGCAATTTTCGTACCACCAGGGGCGGGGATGTCAATGCCCCCGTGGAAGCTCTGCTTGCCACTGATGGGGTGGATGCGGTTGCCGTAAGGCGAATTGACACGGCTATAGCCCGACAGAGGCCACATGTAGCCCCCACTGCCCTGCGTGTTGTTGCTGGTGCTGGTGCTCGCACTGGGCTTGGTACTGCTCACGCCACTGTTGTTGCTGTTTGCTTGTTGCTGGCGGGCAAGCTCTGCTTGACGGGCAAGCTCTGCCTGACGGGCGGCTTCAATCTGGGCGGCATATTGCTTTTCTGCATTGGCAATGTCACCCGACAAGTCCTCGTAGTCCTCCGCCATCTCGAACAAGTCCTGCTTATATTCACCTTCCAAGACGTTCAATTCTGCAATCAGATTTTCCAGTTTTCTCTCCTGCGTGTCCAATTCCACCTCGGTGGCTTCCAGAGATTCCTTGGCGGCGATTTGTTCCGTGCGGAGCGTTTCCAGTGCGGTCTTTGCTTCTTCCACCGCCAAGCGGGCGGCTTCCAGCTCGTCCATGATGCGGTTGTCATAGTCCATGACTTCGCCAATCATGTTCAAGCGGTCAATCAAATCGGCAAAGTCCTTGGATTCAAAGAGCACCGACCAATAACTCACCTCGCCCCCTTCTTCCATGTTACGCACACGCTCACAGAACAGGGCAAAATAGCGTTCTTCTTCCGCCTGTGCCGCCTGCAATTCCATTTCTTTCTGGGCGATTTGCTGGTCGTACATGGCGATGAGGGCATTGGTGGTGTCCAACTGCTGGCGAATGACGGCAATTTGTTCTTCCACCAATTTCTTTTCCTGTACCAGTTTTTCTTTGTCGTTGCTGACCTTGTCCAGCTTACCCTGAATGGTGGATTTTTGCTGGGCAAGTTGCTGTTGTTGTTGTTTCAGGGCATTGATGTCCGCTTGCGTAATCGCCCCCACGGGTGCGAAGGTCAAGAGACAAAATGCCAGAGCACAAAGCCAGGCTGTCACCCGCATGCCCCTGTGCTGGGTCTTCGTTTGCGCTGGGTTCATTGCTTGATTCATAGAATACCTCCAGTATCCTGCGACTGCCCCCTAAAAACGGGCTTCGTCCTTGGCGGCGTCCAGTTGGGCTGCCCCAAAGCTGTGGGGCAACAGTTTCAATAAATTGGTTTCCATCACGGTCTCGCCCTCGGCAGAGCCGACCACAATGGGCAAATCTTGGGCGAACTCGCAGAGCATTTGACGGCATGCCCCGCAGGGAAAACACAGTGCCGTGCCACTGCCCACAATTGCCAGACGGCGAAAACGTCTTGCACCCTCGCTGACGGCTTTCATAATCGCGCCCCGCTCGGCACAGAGGCACGAGCCATAGGCGGCATTTTCCACATTACAGCCCGTAAAAATCCGACCGTCCTCGGCTTCCAGAGCTGCACCCACTGCAAACTGGGAATAGGGTGCGTAGGAAAATGCCAACATCTCTCTCGCCTTGTTCAACAAGATATCTGCCATGGCATCCAATCCTTTCTATTGCATTTACTCAACGTGGATATGTGAATGAATGTGCTCGGAACAATAACAATAGTAGCCCTTGCACTTGGAACAATAACGAAACTCCAATTCTGGATTGCTCACATCTGTTTTACCACAAACAGCACATTTATGCAAGTATCCATTTTTTGCCTTGGCATGTTCCTTGGCGGTATTGAAATCCACCGTGTTCTGGTTGCGACGGCGGTTGTATTGGGGGGTGCGACGGAAGCCACGCAGGGCATCCATCAAATCCGCGCCAAAGAACAAGAGGTAATTGAGGATGGCGACCAAGGGCAAAAAGGCAAAGGCAGAGCCCCGCAAGGCATAGCCCACGACCTCAAAAAGAAAGAATGCAGCATCGAAATATGCCAGCCATTTGATGCGAATGGGCAGAATGAAAAAGAGCAAGACCTGCATATCGGGGTAGAGCGTGGCAAAGGCAAAAAACAAGGCCATATTGATATAAAAAATACTCGCCCCGCCAATCAAAAAGCCCAAGATGATATTGAGCACAATGCCCAGAAGATAATAGACGGTGAATTTTGTCGCACCCCACTTCTGCTCCAGTGCAGAGGCGATGAAGTAATAGAAGTAGAGCGAAATGGCGGTCAGAAACAAATTCCCGCCTTGGGGCACAAACAAAAAGGTAAAGATACGCCAAACTTGTCCCTGCAAAATCAGGGCACGGTCAAAGGCGAAAAAGTAGCGAAAGCTCATGCCACCCATGGAAAAGGCGTCGAACAGGGCGACTGCTGCCGTGGCAACCACAATATAAAGCATCAAGTTGGGAATACCCAAACGTGGGTGGCGATAGCAAAAACGGTCGAGCCAGTTTTGAATTGCACGCAAAAAGAAAACCTCCTTCGATGCTCTCAGGGACAAAAAACCACACAAGCATCCAGTATAATTGATTTATTTTAACCTGTTTGGACGAAAAAGTCTAGTTCTAAATTGTAAACGTTCCAAAACCCGTGGGGGAATGAACAGCGAAGAATGAAATCCCCCTCCGTAGGGGACGATGCCCACATCGTCCCGACGTCCCAAGAAAAAACGGCGTAGGGGCGGATACCATCCGCCCGAACGAAGAACGAAAAATGAAATCCCCCTGTCCTCTGCGGAGGACATCCCCCTTTGACAAGGGGGATAGGTTTTGACTTCCCTTATCAAAGGGAGTTCAAGCACGAAGTGGTGGAGGGATGTCCCCCGTAGGGAATACGGCGAAAACATTTTTCTCTTGCATTTTGCTTCATAAGAACGTATAATGTGAAAATCAATCCATTTCATGCTTATCGAGAGTGGGCGAGAGAGTGAGCTCCATGACCCCACAGCAACCTGCAAACTTGTAAGGTGCTTCTGCTCACACGATGAGGAAGCAGTCCAAAACCCTGTGTGGCTTCCGAAAGGAAGTCTTTTTTCTTGTTTGGTATTTTATTTTCATAAAAGGAGACACTCCATGAGCAATCGAGTATTTACATCTGAATCCGTCACCGAAGGGCATCCCGATAAAATCTGCGACCAGATTTCCGATGCCGTCTTAGACAACATCTTATCCAAAGACCCCTTGGCAAAAGTCGCCTGTGAAACCGTCTGCACCACGGGCATGGTCTTTGTCATGGGCGAAATCACCACCGACTGTTACACCGATATCCCCGCCATTGCCCGCAAGACCATTGAAAAAATCGGCTACAACGACCCCACCTTCGGCTTTGATTCCCGTGGCTGTGCCGTCATGACTTCCATTGACGAGCAGTCCCCCGACATCGCCATGGGTGTCAACCAGTCCTTTGAGCACAAGGCTGGCACAGAAGAAGCAGCCAACCTCATTGGTGCAGGCGACCAAGGTATGATGTTCGGCTATGCCTGTGACGAAACCCCCGAACTCATGCCCGCCCCCATTTCCTATTCCCATGCCCTCGCCCGCCGTCTGGCTGAGGTCAGAAAAAATGGCACCCTGCCTTTCCTGCGTCCCGACGGCAAGACGCAGGTCACCATTGAATACGACGAAAAGGGCGGTATTTTGCGTTGCCCCGCCATTGTCGTTTCCACCCAGCATGCCCCAGAAACCAGCCTGAAGGATTTGCGGGAAGCCGTCATTGAAACGGTCATTCGCCCCGTCATTCCCGCCCAGTATCTGGATGCAGAAACCAAATTTTACGTCAATCCCACGGGACGCTTTGTCATCGGTGGGCCTGTCGGCGACTCCGGACTGACGGGCAGAAAAATCATTGTCGACACCTACGGCGGTTCTGCTTCCCACGGGGGCGGTTGCTTCTCGGGCAAAGACCCCACCAAAGTCGACCGCTCCGCTGCCTACATGGCACGTCATGTGGCAAAAAATGTGGTCGCCGCTGGACTTGCCAAGCGTTGCCAGATTGAACTCGCCTATGCCATTGGCGTGGCACACCCCGTTTCCGTCTTGGTCGATACCCAAGGCACGGGTGTGGTCTCCGACGAAAAACTCGCCGCCATGGTCTCTCAGGTCTTTGATTTCCGTCCCGCCAACATCATCTCCTATCTGGATTTGCGCCGTCCCATCTATGCCCAAACCGCCGCCTATGGTCACTTTGGTCGTCCTGACTTGGATTTGCCTTGGGAACGCACCCAGCAGGTGGATGCCCTCTTGGCACTGCGCTGAGGCAAAAACATGCCAGAAATTTCTATCATTGTCCCCGTCTACAAGGCGGAGGATTTTCTGGGGCGGGCGGTGAAGTCCGTCCAAGCACAGAGCTTTTCCGATTATGAATTGATTTTGGTGGAAGACGGCTCACCCGACCAAAGCGGGGCACTGTGTGATGCCCTTGCCAAAGAAGACAGTCGCATTCGGGTTTTGCACAAGACAAATGGCGGGGTCAGCTCGGCACGCAATCTGGGCATGTCCGAGGCAAAGGGCAAGTATTTTGCCTTTCTCGATGCCGATGACTGGTTCGAGCCTGCCTTTCTGGAAACCCTGCACAGTGCTCTGGTGCAACACCAAGCGGACAGTGCTGCTTGCGGGCATTGGAAGGTCTTTCCCGAAGGGGGCAAGGAGGCGGAACATGCCGCCCTGCCCAGCGGGGTCTATGAAAAAGATGCCATTTTAGAGGGCATCGTGCATCGGCTTCTGGGCGACCGCATCGGCAAGGGCGAGGAATTGCTCAACGGCTTCATCTGGCGTTTTCTGTTCACCGCCGACATCATTCGGGAGAAGCAACTCCAATTTGAGGGGGCTTATCTGGAAGACGAACTCTTTTTGATGGAGTATTTTTGCCACGCCCAGCGTCTGGCGGTGGACGATATGCCCCTGTACGACTATTTGCAAAATCCCCTCTCCGTCACCCGTCGCTATCTGCCCACATATTTGCAGACTTTTTCCCGTTTCATGGAACTGAAAAGCCAAGTGGTCGAACGCTTTTCTCTGGCGTCTGCCCGCCCGCTCTGGCGGGAAAACTCCAACTGGGCGGGTTTGCTCATCGCCGTGGGGAATGAATATGCCAAGGACAACCAAAAATCCTTTGGGGAAAAATGCTGTGCGGTGAAAGAAATGTGCCAGCGGAGCGAAATGCAGGAGGCCATGCGTGCCATCCAGCCCCAAGGGCTGTCCCGCAACAAGCAAATTGTGGCGGATTTCCTGATAAAACGTCGTTTCTTCCTCTTGACCCTGCTCTATGCCGTCAAAAATCGTTGATGAGGACAAACGAATCAATCACCTCGGACATGGCAAGCCATGTCCCTACGACGCCGTCAAAAATCAAGGGGACAAATGAATGTAGGGTCACGGCTTGCCGTGACCATTTGGGAAATGCCCTAACCGCTAAGGAGTGATATGTTTGAAACAAGTCAAGCACAGCGTCATCCTGTCCAGCTTGGGTACAGGCTTTTTGGCACTCTTGATGCTGTTTGAAAAAAGTTTGTTCTATGCCAATTACAAAGCCTTTGCCTCTGCCATTGTTGGCGGGGTGGAGAACAGCCATATCATTGGCTACTGTCGCAAGACCAGCCGTCTGAGCCGTGCTTGGGCACACAGTCTGACCTGCAAGGGGCTCATTGCCCTCTTGAATCTGCCCCTCTTGCTCCTGCGTCTCTTAGATGAGAAATTTGAGGAGTGGACAAAGGGCAGTCATGCCCTGCGTTTCATTGCTGCCATGACCGCCGAAACACCCATTGCTGTGGGCTGGCTGATGTGTCTGATTTTGCTCATTCCCTACGAGCAGTGGAACAATGCCTACAGTCTTCTGGGCTTCGCCCTCATGCTCTGCATGGCGATTGTGGCGGGGGTGCGGAACGAACGCATCATTTTACAAGTCCGCTCCGTGGGACAGTACCCTGTGTTTTTTGCAGGCTTTGTCTTTGTGGCGGTCATGCTCTCACTTTCGCCCGCTTCCTCGGCACGCTTTTTGCTCTACCATCTCTCGGGGATGCTCTGCGTTTTGGTTTTGGTCAGCACCGTGCAAAAGGTCGCCCAGTTGCGTCGTCTGGCGAGTATGTCCAGTTTGGGTCTCATTGTCATGTCTGCCTATGCCTTTGTCCAACGCATACAGGGCATTGAGGTCAATCCCTCGTTTGTCGATTTGACCTTAAATGAGGGCATGCCTGGGCGTGTGTTTTCCTTTTTTGAAAATCCCAATGCCTTTGGGGAAGTGCTCGTCTTGCTGATTCCCATCTCGGTGGGCTTGCTCTTTGGGGCGAAGCACTGGCTCGAGCGTCTGCTCGCTCTGGGGGGTGCTGTGCTGGGCACGGGTGCCATCCTCATGACCTATTCCCGTGCGAGCTGGCTGGGTTTGGTCATGGCGGCGGTGCTGTTCATCTTCCTCTGGAATCGAAAATTTCTCCCGCCCCTCTTGCTCTTGGGTGTGCTGGCGATTCCCTGCCTGCCCGATACGATTTTCAACCGCATCATGACCATTTTCAATTTTTCGGATAGCTCGACCTCCAGCCGCTTTCCGCTCTATGAGGCGGCGGGACGTCTGATTGCCGAACGTCCCTTACAAGGGGCAGGTCTGGGCACAGAAGCCGTCCGCAATGCGGTCAAGGCGGGCAATCTCTACCACGGAACCTCGCCCTTTGTCCATGCCCACAGCGTCTATTTGCAGGTCTGGTGTGAAATGGGCATTTTGGGTCTGTGGTTCTTCCTCGCCTCTGCCATCTCCACCCTGAAACGGGGGGGCAGTTTGGTCATGCGGAAGCTGGGTGGCTCGTCGGTGCGCATGTTGCTCATCGGGAGCTTGTCCTCGCTTGTGGGCATTTTGGTCTGTGGCATTGCCGATTTCATCTGGCATTATCCCCGTGTCATGCTGGTGTTTTGGTTTGTCTTTGCCCTTGCCCTGTGTGGGATTCGCCTCTGTCGCCTGCAACAACAGGATTGACAGAAAGCGGACATGAAAAGCCATGTCCCTACCACATCATGAAACCGACCGCAGACAGAAAGGGACTGTTGCCAATTTGGGCGACAGCCCCTTTTTCATGTTTTTTTTCGTTTGCGTTGCAATGACAGCCCAAAATTGGTATACTAACAAGATAGAGAAATTTCCCCCTTGGGGAACACACACCACCTCATAGGAGTGAGCAAGATATGGGTTTATTTGATAAAATTAAGAAAATCAATCTTTTTTCCTCGATAGCCGAGGGCATTTCCAACACCACCGCCAGCATCTCGAACACCATCACCAGCACCATCACTGCCATGTTTTCCCCCAATGAAGAATTTTACGAAAATCTGGAGGAACAACTCATCTTGTCCGATATGGGTTTGGATACCTCTGTGGAAGCCGTGGAAGCACTCCGTGCCAGAGTCAAAAGCCAGAAAATCAAAACCCAAGAGGACATGAAAGCCTGCCTGCGGGAGATTTTGATGGAATATTTTCCAGAGGAACGTGTGGACTTGAACCTGTCGGGCAAGCCCGCTGTCTTGCTCTTTGTGGGTGTCAATGGTGTGGGCAAGACCACCAGCATTGGCAAACTCGCCCACCGTTTCCGTGCCGAGGGCAAGAGCGTTCTGCTCGCTGCAGGCGATACCTTCCGTGCCGCCGCCGCCGAACAGCTGGGCATTTGGGCAGAACGGAGCGGGTCGCAGTTCGTGCGTCACGAGGAAGGCTCTGACCCCGCTTCCGTGGTCTTTGATGCCATGAATGCCGCCAAAGCCCGTGGCATGGATGTGGTCTTGGTCGACACCGCAGGTCGCTTGCACAACAAGCAAAACCTCATGAACGAACTGAACAAAATCACCCGTGTGATTGACCGTGAAGCCGAGGGTGCATCCAAGGAAGTGCTTCTGGTGCTCGATGCCACCACGGGACAAAATGGTCTCATGCAGGCAAAACAATTTGCCCAGACCGCAGGCATTACCGGCATTGTTTTGACCAAGTTGGACGGCACGGCAAAAGGTGGCATTGTCATTGCCATTGCCAAGGAGCTGGGCGTACCTGTGAAGTTTGTCGGCTTGGGCGAAGGCATAGAAGATTTGCAGGTCTTCGATTCAAATGCCTTCACCGAAGCCCTGATTTAAGAACAAAAAAGGAGAATCCGAAATGCAACGATACGATGGAAGACGTTTCGATGCCCTGCGCCCCCTCAGCATCGAAACCCATGTCAATAAATTCGCAGAGGGCAGCTGCCTCATTTCCTGCGGAGATACCAAAGTGCTCTGCACCGCCAGCGTGGAAAACCGCATCCCCCGCCATGTGCCCTTTGGCGAGGGCTGGGTCACTGCAGAATACAACATGCTCCCCCGTGCCAACCGTGAACGCAGCCGTCGAGACATTGATAAGCTGAAGCTCTCTGGACGTTCGGCAGAAATTCAGCGTCTGATTGGACGTGCCCTGCGCAGCGTGGTCGACCGCCGTCTGTTGGGCGAATGCACCATCACCATTGACTGCGACGTCATCCAAGGCGATGGCGGTACACGCATGGCGAGCGTCACGGGGGGCTTTGTGGCGCTGGTGCTGGCTTGCCAGTGGATGATGCAGGAGGGCATGATTTTGACCATGCCCGTCCAAAAACACATTGCGGGCATTTCTGCGGGCATTGTGGACGAGGAAGCCCTCTTGGATTTGTGTTATGTGGAAGACTCCAATGCCATGGTGGACTTCAACTGCGTCATGACCGAAGACGGCGAAATTGTGGAAATTCAGGCGACGGGTGAAGAACGTGCCTTCACGCTGAAGGAACAACAGGAACTCCTGCAGCTCTGTCAGCGTGGCATCAAAGAACTGATTGTCGCCCAAAAAGAGGCAATCGGAGGACGCTTGTAATGGATTTTGTGCTCGCCAGCCAAAACGAAAAAAAACGCCGTGAACTGCAAGAGATTTTGCAGGATTTTGGCATCACCCTGCGCTTGCAAAGTGAATTGGGTGTTCACATTGATGTGGAAGAAACGGGCAAGACCTTTGCGGAAAATGCCCAACTGAAAGCCCAAGCCGTTGCCAATGCCACGGGCTTACCCGCCCTCGCCGATGATTCGGGGCTGGTGGTCGATGCTCTGGACGGTGTACCTGGGATTTATTCCGCCCGCTACGGGGGCGAGACCTGCCAAAACGACACGGAACGCTACGAACTGCTCTTAAAAAACATGCAGGGTAAGACCGACAGGGCTTGTCGCTTTGTCTGCGTCATCTGCTGTGCCTTCCCCGATGGGACAGCCCCCCTCTTTGCCGAGGGTCGCTGTGAGGGCGTGATTGCCACGAAGCCCAGCGGAGACGGTGGCTTTGGCTACGACCCAATTTTTTATCTGCCCCAGTGGGGCAAAAGCATGGCGGAACTGACCGCTGAAGAAAAACATACAATTTCGCACCGAGGCTTTGCCCTCCGTGCCTTTGTGAAAGAATGGGAGAACTATCATGGAACTGACGAGTAAACAACGTGCCCAGCTCAGAGGGCTGGCGAACAAAGCCCCCACCATCTTGCAAATCGGCAAAGATGGCATCGGGGAAAATCTGGTCAAGCAGGCAAACGATGCTCTGGAAGCCCGTGAACTGATTAAGTGCCGTGTCTTGGAAAATGCCCTGCTCACCACCCGTGAAGCCTGTGACGAACTGTCCAAGCTGACCCGCAGTGAACAAGTACAGGTCATTGGCACAAAATTTGTCCTCTATCGAGAAACACACAACAAGACCAAAAAAGACAAAATTGTCTTGGTGAAGGCGACAAAGAAAAAGACCATTTAATGCTTTGGGATAGGAGGCTTTCTTGATGAAGATTGCAATTTATGGTGGCACATTCGACCCCCCGCATCTGGGACACATGGAAGCGGCCTCGGCTGCACTGCACACCCTCAGTCCAGACCTCCTCTGCTTGATTCCCACGCAAATCCCCCCCCACAAACCCCTGCCACCCGACGCAGCCAATCCCCAACAGCGTCTTGCCATGTGCGAAATCATGGCAGACCACTTGGGCAAAAAAACCGTCAAGGTTTTGGATTTGGAACTGCAACGCCAAGGGGCAAGCTACACCGTGGACACCATCTGCAGCCTGCGGGAGACCTATGGCACAGAGGCTGAATTGTATTTGCTCATGGGCAGTGACATGTTTTTGAGCTTCCACAAATGGAAAGAAGCCGAAACCCTCGCCCGTGAAGTCACCCTCGTGCCTTTTTATCGGGAACATGAAAAACCGGAAACCGCCTTTGCCCAGCAGACACAGGACTTACAAACCCGCTTTTCTGCCAAGATGCAATGCCTGCCCCTGACGGTTCAGGAGCTGTCCTCCAGCCAAATCCGTGCGGACTTGGCAAGCGAGCAAGACAAGGGTGCCAAGGGGCTTCTGCCCGCCATCTACGGCTATATTCTGCGTCAGGGACTCTATGGCACAACACCCGACTATGCCGATTTGTGCCAACTGCGTGCCGTGGGGGAATCCATGATACAGGCAAAGCGGGTGCGTCATGTGCGGGGCACAGAGGAGACCGCCGCCGCCCTCGCCCTCGTCTGGGGCGAAGACCCCACGCTCGCCCGCCGTGCTGGTATTTTGCATGACATCACAAAATACTGGACGCTCGAGGAAAACCTCGCCCTCTGTGCCCAATACGGCATAACCCTCGACCCGCTCGAAGCCGTTTCCGTCAAAATGCAGCACTCCAAAACAGGGGCGATTTTGGCAAGAGAGCAGTTCCACGAGGCAGAAGCCGTCTGGCATGCCATCGAACGCCACACCACGGGCGCACCCGACATGAACACCCTAGACAAAATTCTCTATCTGGCGGATTACGTCGAGCCTACCCGTGATTTCGAGGGGCTGGAAGAACTGCGCCAGCTGGCATTTTCCGATTTGGACAGGGCAATGCTCTTGGGGCTGTCCATGACCATGGAGGAACTGCGCCAAAAAGAAGCCCCCGTCCACCACAATACACAAGACCTCTTTGCCCTCTTGCAAGCAAGTCTGGGCAAAGTTTGAGGAGAAATCCCCTACATGAATGGAAAACGTATCGCCCCAAAAAACCATAAGCCCCCAGAACCACTCCGTGTCCCTCCACCCCTGACCCAGTATCAGCCTGTGTACAGCAAGACGGGGCAAAAAGTGCCCCCCAGCATCCAAGCACAGGCAAAATTGAATGTGGAGACAAAACACAAAAAGGGCAAAATCGCCCTGCGGGTGACTTTGGTGGTCTTAACGCTCTTGCTTGCACTGGTGGTGGGTGTTTTGGCATGGTGGCGTGGCTTCGCCACGCCACCAGCCCCCAGCCCAGACCCCAGTCTCACAGAAGAAACCCTGCTCCCCGAACAAGAGGAAACCCTGCCCGAAGGGGCACTGTCCAACATTGGCGCACCTGTGCGTCACGGGGGCAACCGCAAAGACAATTTCTATACCTTCCTGCTCATCGGACGAGACACGGGCGGTGGGGGCAATACGGACACGATTTTGCTCGCCGCCTATGACATCACCCAACAGAAAATGAGCGTCATGAGCATCCCCCGTGATACCATGGTCAACGTCTCTTGGGACGTAAAAAAAATCAATTCCGTTTACAACATGTACGGCGGCGGCGACAAGGGCATTGAAGCTCTGGGCAAAGAAATGGCACAGCTGGTCGGCTTTGTGCCCGATTTCCAAGTCGTCCTCGAGTGGAAAGCCGTCGGCGAATTGGTCGACGCACTGGGCGGTGTGCCCTACAACGTCCCCCGTGAAATGCATTATTACGACCCCACGCAGGACTTACGCATTGACGTCTCGGCAGGCTACCAGACCCTCAACGGCGACCTCGCCATGCAAGTGGTGCGTTTCCGTGATGGGCCGAACGGCTATGCCAACGGCGACTTGGGACGCATCGAAACCCAACAGGGCTTCTTGCGGGCGGTGCTCAGTCAGTGCCTGCAAATTTCCAGTCTGGGACGCATCCAAGAATTGAGTCAGGTCTTCCAGAACAATGTCACCACCAATCTGAGCATGGGCAACATTGCTTGGTTCGCCCAGCAGGCAATTTTCGGCGGGCTGAAGGTGGACAATGTACAATTTGTCACCCTGCCCTGTACGTCTACAGGTGTATATAGTCGCTCCTATGGGCAAAAGCTCTCCTATGTCATGCCCAAAACGCAGGAATTGGTCGACTTGGTCAATTTGCATTTCAACCCCTATCAAGATGCCTTAGAGCCGTTTGAATTGGACATCATGTATGTCGATGGCAACGGACGCATTGGTTCTAGTACGGGGCAGGTCGAGGACACAAAGGCGAAGGTCGCCCCCCAGAACACCGCCCCCGACACCAAATCCAAGCCCCAAACGCAAGAAACACCCAAACCCCAAGTGACCACCCCTGAGCCAATCCCCGCCACCGACCCCACACCCCCCAAACCAACCCCCAACCCCAAGCCCGACCCCGTGCCCGACACCAGACCCGTGCCGGCAGTCGAGCCTACGCCAGAACCAGACCCCCTGCCCGACGTGCCACCACAGGAGGAAGTGCCCCCCGTGCTCGACCCCAGCCCCGAACCC
>CAZSWQ010000046.1:0-12885 GCA_964611025.1 uncultured Ruminiclostridium sp. | reverse complement strand
ATGCAAGAATCCCATGTGACCCGTGTCCAACTGGACGGCAAGGAGCTGATTCTCATCGGGACGGCACACGTCTCCGCCCAGAGTGCCACGCTGGTCAAAGAAGTCATTGAAGCCGAACTGCCCGACAGCGTTTGCATCGAACTCGACCAAAAACGCTATGATACCCTGCAAAATCCCAAACTCTGGGAGAGCACCGACCTAGTGCAAGTCATCAAAAAAAAGCGGGTGGGCTTTATGCTCGCTAACCTCGCCCTGTCCTCCTACCAAAAACGCATTGCCAAAAAATTGGATGTCCAAGTGGGGGGCGAAATGCTCCAAGGCATGAAAAGTGCCGAGGAAATCGGTGCAAACATCGTCCTAGCTGACCGTGACATACAAACCACCTTCCTCCGCATCTGGCGCAGTCTGAGTCTCTGGGAAAAAAACAAACTCCTCGCCAGCATGATTTTTTCCTTTGGGGAAGATGAGGACATACAGGAAGCCGATTTGCAAGCCATGATGCAAGAGGACATGCTCGAGGGGGTTTTGCACGAAATCCGTGATACTTTCCCCAAAATCGGGCATATTCTCATCAGTGAGCGTGACCAGTACCTCGCCCACCACATCAAACATGCCAAGGGCGAAAAAGTCGTTGCTGTTCTGGGGGCGGCACATGTGCCCGGTATTTTGAACGCCCTGCACGAGACCCAAAACCTAAAGGAATTGAACACCATCCCAGCGGGTGGAAAAGTCTGGAAAGCACTCGCTTGGGCGATTCCGCTCGCCCTCTTGGGTCTGCTGATTTATGCCTTCAGTACGGGGCTTCAGGCGGGCATGGAACAGCTTTTGAAATGGGTCTTCTGGAATGGCTCGCTCGCCGCACTGGGGACACTACTCGTCTGGGGGCACCCCTTGAGCATTTTGACCGCCTTGGTGGTCGCCCCTTTCTCCTCCCTCAATCCCATGCTCGCTGCGGGCTGGTTTGCGGGGCTGGTGCAGGCGACTGTCCAAAAGCCCACTGTGAAAGATTTGCATGCAGTACACGAGGATATTTTATCCCTGCGGGGTCTGCTCCGCAACAAAGTCTTAAAAGTCCTGCTTGTGGTGGTCGCTGCCAATTTGGGGTCTTCTCTGGGGACGTTCATCGCAGGGGCGGATATCATCACCAATTTGTTTGGCTAATCCCCTCCGAAAGGTTTGATTTGTTTGTATTATTTTGATTGGACATATCTGGTTTTTGTCATGCCCGCCTTTCTCTTTGCACTCTGGGCATCGGCACGGGTAAAATCCACCTTCCAACGCTATGAAAAACAATATGCCAGCCGTGGCTTGACAGGGCAGGACGTCGCCAGACGGATTCTGAATGCCAATGGGCTGTCCCACATCCGCATTGAGGCGACACAGGGCAGATTGTCCGACCACTACGACCCCCGTGTGGGTGTGGTGCGTCTCTCGGAAGCCGTCTACGGGGGCAGGTCAACCGCTTCCATCGGGGTGGCTGCACACGAAGTCGGACATGCCATCCAGCACGCCACGGGCTACGCACCCTTACAGCTCCGAAACAGCATCATCCCCCTCACCAATCTCGGCTCTCAACTGGCTGTGCCCCTGTTTTTGGCGGGGCTGTTGCTCTCCGCTTGGGACAGCCGTCTGGTTTTGCTGGCATATGTGGGGCTGATTGGCTTTGGCTTGAGTGTTGTGTTTCAGCTCTTGACCCTGCCCACCGAATTTGATGCCAGCCGTCGGGCATTGCTGTCTTTGGAATCGCTGGGCATTTTGAACAGCCAAGAGCTGGACGGCTCACGCAAGGTACTGCGGGCGGCCGCCCTGACCTATGTCGCAGCACTCGCTGTCTCCTTGGCACAACTCTTGCGTCTTTTGTTCATCCTCGCCCAAAACCGCTCACGGGACTAACACAAAACCCGCCCGCCCTGCAATCAGGGCGGGCGGGTTTTTCATGCCTCGGGGGTATGGCGGACATGGCAAGCCATGTCCCTACAGGGGGGTGATTGCTTCAATTGGCAAACATCTGGGATAATTTGGAGAAGACCACGGCGGCTTCCCCACGGGTCGTCTTGTTTTGTGGGGAGAGGGTGGCATCGCTCGTGCCACGCAAAATGCCATTGCCCACCGCCCACGCAAAAGCGTCCTTTGCCCAAGGGGAAACGCTGGATACATCGCTGTACTGACTCAAATCAGCGGTATTTTGCAGGCTGTCGCAGAGGTAACAGCTGGCAAAGGTATAGAGCATGTACACCAGTTCTTCACGGCTGACTTTGTGCAGGGGCTGGTCGCTTTCCAAGCCCAGCATATTGCTCGCCCAAGTCAAGGCCTCTGTGTACCAAGGATTGCTCTGGGCGACCAAGATTTCCATAAGGGCAGGGTCGGAGGCTGCGGGGAGGACTTCAGAAGCGGGGGCTTCTTCTGCCAAAGCCACGATCGTTTCCATCTCCAAAGCTTCTGCGGGGGCTTCGGCTTGCTGGGCAAGGTCGCGCGCGGGGCTGGTCGAGGGTGTGCCGTTTTCGCTGGGGGCTGGACGGCCGCCTTCCATATTGCCGTAGAAGCGGTAGAGCACACTGCCGACTTGGGCAAAATTGAGGGGGGATTCTGGGTCAAAGCTGGTCTCGGAAATGCCATTCAAAATGCCCTTTGTGTAGCAGTCTGCGATTGCCTCGGTCTGCCAAGGCTGGTAAATATCGGTGTAGGGATGCTTGGCAGATAAAATCGCCTCTCGGCTGAGTTTCTTATCCAAAAATTGAATCAAGCCTTCAAATTCGCAATTGTTGTAATAGGCGGCGACCTGAGCAATGCTGGCTGTGATGAGCTTGCCCTCTGGGATATCCAAGAGTGAACCATCTTCTTGTGGCCACTGGCTGTGGAAGCTCTCGGCAAAGTAAACGGTGTCGCCTACAATGCTGTGGATGTAGAAGGTGTGTCCATAGCGCTGTCCTGCCGCACTGCGTCCTTTTTCAAAGCAAACCAGAATGTTGCTGGTGTTGTCGGAGCGTGCCACGGTCTCCAGAGCAGTTTGGAAGCTATGGTCTTGGGCGGAAAAGGTGCGGATGGGATAACCACCATCGGAAACGCCCCGCTGGTAGTAGGTATCCCATTCTTGATTGCCGTTGCAGGCAATGCAACGGGTGTTGATGCCCAGCATGACCAAGTGCCAATTGACACTGCGGGCACAATAGCCTGCAAAGGTCGTTGCTTTGACTTCATCCAAAGAAGCTTGGTAATAATATTCTGTACGCCAAGCGGCTTGTTCTGCGGTCATGCTGACCGCACCCGCCGAGCTTATGCCCAAAAGCACCCCCAGAGACAAAAGCCCTGCCAGAAAACGGGGTAGCTTTCGTGTTTTCTGTTCCATCATATTGCATTCTCTCCTTTTTGCTCTTTTGTGCGATTCCTACCAAAAAAGAGACATCCTGCTTGGATGCCCCTTTTTTTCCTGTCTTCTTTTCATGATACCGCAAAATTAGAACAAAAGCAAGCAAAATGCGGAAAAACTCAGGGCTAAAACCTGAGAGAGTTTGCTTTGTGTGCGAAACTGTGTCGTTTCCTCTTGGATACGACGGTCTAAAACGGCGCGTAGATGCACAAGGGCACTTTGTTGTTGACTGCTGTCGTATTGCCCCAAGACCTTGCCCAAATCGGCAATGGTCTCTTTGTCCTCTGCCTGCAAGGGCAAATGCCCAGCTTCCTCCTGCCAAATATCCGAGAGGGGACGTTCTTGGCTCTGGTATGCCCCTTGGCACTGGGCAAAAAAGGGAATTTGTGGGTGTTCTTGTGCGAGCTGTGCCAAAAGTTCCCCTAGGGGGGAGAGCTGTAAGGATAAGTCCCGCTCGATGCTGTCCACGGCGGAGCGCAGGGCACGCAACGTCGTCAGTCGGGCTTGGGCTTGCTTGCGATAGACCCATGCCCCCAAAAGTATGCCAAGTACCAACAGGAATTTGCCTAGGAGATGCCACATGCTGTTTTCATCTCCTCCCCCGTCTGGACAAAGTAGCTGCGTTTTCCCCCGAGCAAGCGTATCCAGACAAAACGCTGAAAGATGCCACTGGCGAGGAGCTGGCGGTAGAGGGGACGCAAACAGAAGACCTCTGGACTGTTCCCGTGGGCGGTGCAGAGGAGACCTACCCCACAGCCGACCACTTCGCCCAGCACACGCAGGTCTTTTGGGGCGGTGATTTCGTCCATGGCGAGAATCTGCTCGTTCATGCCCCGCAGGAGCATTAAGAGGGCTTGGGCTTTGGGGCAGGCATCTAGGACATCGGTGGAGCGTCCCAAATCCCGTTGGGCACTGCCCTGATACATGCCAGAGAGTTCGCCCCGCTCGTCTGCCACACCGATACGCTGGGGGGCTATGCCCGCTTGTCCCGTGGAGAGGGAGCGGATGCAATCCCGTAAAAGGGTGGTTTTTCCACCCCCTGGTGGAGAGAGAAGCAGGGTATTTTGGAACTGTTCCCCTTGGAACAAATCGGGCAAAAGGGGGCGGGCAATGCCTTGGACATCTCGGGCAAAACGCAGGGCGAGGGAGGAGACATGGCGAAAGCTCATGACTTCGCCCTCTTTCATGGCGAGCGTTCCGCAAATGCCCAATCTGTGTCCACCTTCGAGGGGCAAAAAGCCCTGACGCAACTGGTCAAGGACGCTGTGCAGAGAACCCTGTGCCCCCGCTTCGACCAGCCAAGAGAGTTCCCGCTTGCTGACGCTGTGGTTCTGCCAGAGACTGGGGAAAATTTCCCTGCCTGCACGGACAAACGAAGGGGCTTGTCCTGCCCGCAAACGCAATTCCTCCATGCTCTGCCAATCGTCCAAGCAGAGAATCAACTGGCACAGGTTACTGGGCAGTAGGGACAAGGCTTTTTCCATGAGATGCACCCCCTTTTGGGGGAGTATATGCGTAGGGCGGTGCTCTTAGAACCCCCCCGCCCCGCAAGGACGCACTCACAAAGGGTGGGTCTCCTGCCAAAAGCCCCATGCTTCACGACTCATCAATACCGCACGGGGCTTCGAGCCTTCCAAAGCACCCACAATGCCCACGTCTTCCATCTGGTCGACAATGCGGGCTGCTCTGGCATAACCCAATTTCAAGCGACGCTGCAAGAGCGAAACAGAAGCCTGTCCCCCCTCCAAAACCAAATCCACCGCCTCGGCAAAATAGGCATCATAGCCCTCCAATTCCAAGTTCGGCTCTGCCTCTTTCCCTTGGCTGTGTGCCTCCATCTCCTCCTGCACCACGGCATCATAACAGCTTTCTGCCGTCGCCTTGATATCCGACACCACGCTCGCCACTTCCTCGTCCGTAATCAGACAGCCCTGCACCCGCAAAGGCTTACTCGCCCCCAAGGGCGACCAGAGCATGTCCCCCTTGCCCATGAGCTTCTCCGCCCCAGGTGTATCCAAAATGATGCGGGATTCCAAGGCAGATGCCACCGCAAAGGCAATGCGAGAGGGAATATTCGCTTTCATTGTGCCCGTGATGACATCCGCAGAGGGTCTCTGCGTGGCAATGACCAAGTGCATGCCCGCCGCCCTGCCCATTTGGGCAAGCCGACAGATGCTCTCCTCCACTTCCTTTGCCGCCACCAGCATCAAATCCGCCAATTCATCAATGAACAAGACAATCTGAGGCACGTCCTCTGCCCCCGCTTGTGCTTGCTTCCGATACGATGCCAAATCCCGCACCCCGCAATCCGCAAAGACCGCATAACGGCGCAACATTTCCCCCACTGCCCACTGCAATGCCCCCGCCGCCTTTTTCGGGTCAGTCACCACGGGAACGAGCAAATGCGGTATGCCATTGTATATCCCAAGCTCCACCATTTTCGGGTCTATCATGATGAAACGCACGGCACTGGGGCTGGCTTTGTACAAAAGACTGATGATGATGGCATTGGTACAGACCGATTTCCCAGAGCCTGTTGTGCCCGCAATCAGCAAATGGGGCAGGCGGGCAATATCCCCCACGATTTCTTCCCCCCCAATGTCCTGCCCCAAGGCAAAGGCAACCGACGAGGGGTGCGTTTGGAATGCTTCCGATTCCAAAACCTGCCGTATCGGCACAGAGCTGACCGTCTCATTGGGCACTTCCACCCCCACCAGAGCAATTTTCCCAGTCACGGGTGCAATCCGTACCCCAGACACCCCCAATGCCAAGGCAATGTCCTCCGACAATTTCGTCAATTTCGACAGACGCACCCCCTGCTCCAATGCCAAGTCATAGCGGGTGATGGCTGGCCCTTTCACCACCCCCTGCAACTGTGCCAGAATCCCAAAGGACAAGAGCGCATCGCAGAGACGTTGTTCCGCTGTGCCCGTCTCCTGCCCCGCTACTACACTGTGTGTACGGTGTTCCAACAGTTGCGGAGAGGGATAATCATAGGGCTGACAGCGTTCCCGTGCCGTCCAAGGTGCATCTTCTGCGACTTCTTCCAAGTCCTCCATAGCATCCGCTCCCAAAACACCCCCAGTACCACCGCCGTTTTCGCCATCATCCTCGTCGTCTTCGTCTTCCTCGTCTACCTCTCCCTCCGCACGGCGGGCGCGTTTGTGCTGACGCTTCCAGAAATATGCCATGACATCTTTCGGCTCAATCCGCAACAGCAAAACTAGCAAAACCGCACCCAGACCCAAGAGCAAGCCCATTGCCCCCACGGTACTGAGAAAACGTGCCAATGCCATCGCCAAAAGCCCACTCACGACACCCCCAGAACGCAAACGACAGGCATCTGTCCAGAGCTGTCCCAGACTCTCCATCGAAAAGGCATACTGCCCCATATCCAGAAAAATATGACCCAAGCTCCCCGCAACCACTGCCAAGAGCAAGCCGGAGACCACCCGCACCACCGTCAACTGCTTCGGACGCAAGATGCACCAGTAACTCAAGAGCAAGAGCACGGGAAACAAGACCCAGACCCCATAGCCCAGCGTTCCCTTTAAGCCAAAGCCAATGACATCCACCAAAAAGCCCTCCACAGACAAACTGTGCAAGACCAGATAGACTGCCAGAAAAAAACACAAAACCCCATAGCCCAGCCGTCCCCAAAAAGCAGATGTACCCCTGTCTCGTGCCTTTTTCGGCTTCTTTTTTGCGGGGCTTGTTTTTTCCCGCTTGGCGGGTGGCTCACTGTTTTGTCTGTGCCTGTCTTCGTCATATCTCTTTGCCATAAGAGAACACTCCTTTCAGAATTCCCTGCGTCTTTGAAAAAGGGGGCGACCATCGGTCGCCCCTCTCTCTATACCCTGTCAAGTCATGCCAATAATTTCGGCACTGCCATCACCAGCACCCCCATCAAAATGGGGTAAATGCCCAAAATGAAAAATTTTTCTTTCTTCATCAGACGGCGCGAGAACTGTATGCCTCCATAGCCCACCAGCACCGTCAAGACAAAACCCAAAATCGCCGTAGGGAACATGTCCCCTGTCACGCCTTGGGTACTCCCAAATGCCCCAAAGAGCGACAACACACCCGCACCCAAATAGGCGGGCACGGACAGAAGCAGGGAAAAACGCAGGGAAAAACGATGGTCAAAGCCCCGCAACACCCCCACCGCCACGCTCGCCCCCAAACGGGAAAAGCCTGGCAAAACCCCCAAAACCTGCACCAAACCCACCAAAAACACATCCCCCCATTTTGCACGGGATGCCAAAACCCCACGGGAACGCCGTCCTTTCTGAGAACGGGGTCGGCTGAACTGTGCCAAGAGCATCAAGATGCCCGTCAGGGTGAAGCCCCCACCACGCACCCAAAGATTGCCCTCAATGCTCCCGAAAAACGCATCTAATGGCAAAAACAACAGGAACAAAGGCACAGTACCCACCAAAATCAAAAAGACCAAGCGATACTCAGGCGACAAAGCCATGCTTTGATACGCTTCCTCCGCATCCAAAGCAGAAGCATCCTGCGCATCTGGAAACAGTGTCTGGAACACCGCCCCCATATCCCGCAACAGTGCCAGAATATCATGCCGATATGCCAGCACCACTGCCAAAAAAGCACCTAAGTACAAAACAGCAGGAAAGAGCAAATTCCCCGCCACATTGATTTTTTCTTGCAGAAAAGCCAAATGCCCTCCTGCATCCAAGGGCAAAAATGTCCCTATGGCATATATCACCGCCGATACGGGCGAGACCCAATTTTCAAACATGCACAATATCCTCTCTTTTCTCTCCTACTATGGGATACATAGGCTACTATGCCCCTGTATCATACCACATATGGAAAACATTTCCTGACGAATGGACGGAGCACAGGTACAGCACAAGGCTGTGACCCATGGCGGTCTTCGCTTGTGTCATTATACCCAAAATGATGCTACGATGCAAGAGAAAGCGATTGTGTATTGACAGACTTTTCTGCTTGATTTACTATAAAGTATTCAAAGCATGTCCATCTTTGTCCACATCTACTTTATTTGGAGGTCTGTTATGAAGGCTCGTTCTCTCTCTTGTTGTGCCCTGCTCTGTCTCCTTTTGGGGCTGTCCGCCTGTCAAAAACAGGATACCACCGCCCTGCCCGCACCCCCGCAAAGCGTCCCCGTCCAGACCCAAAGCGTCTCTCGAGGTTCGATTTCCACCGAACACCGCCTCTCTGGCTCGGTGCTCTCCAACCGCCAAGAACAAGTCCACGTTTCCACCAATGCCCGTTGCAGCAATGTCTCCCTCAAAGTCGGGGATATTGTCCAAGCAGGGCAGACCCTCTTTACGCTGGATTTGACCAGCTACCACGAAAACTATGCCTTGGCACAGACCAATCTGCAAAATGCCCAGAGTAACCGCCGTGACCAAGAACAACTGCTCAACAAGCAAATCGAACAGTTGCAAGAACAGTATGCCGACACGCTCGCTCTCTTTGACATCGGTGTGGTTTCCGAAGCCGAGGTCGAAGCCCTGCGTTACAACATCGAAACCAGCGAACTGACCCGTGACAACACGCTGGCTCAGTTGGACGTCGCCATACAAAATGCCCAAAACAATTTGACCCAGCTCGCCGACAGCATCCACAATATCTCCAGTGGCGGGGCAGTCACTGCCCCCATTCGGGGCATTTTGGTCTCTTTCAATGCCGCCAACAATGCCTTTGTCGCCCCAGGACAGCCCGTGGCGGTCATTGATTCCCTCGACGACATGACCGTCAAAGTGCTGGTCTCCGAACAGCTGATTGCAAAATTACAGCTGGGACAAGTCGCCAGCGTCTCCCTGACTGCTCTGGGACAGACCTTTGACGCACCCATTGAAAAACTCGCCCCGACACCTGACCCCCAAACCCGTCTCTATGCCGTCAGCCTGCGTCTGCCCGCAGGGCTGGAGGGCGTTTTGGCGGGCATGTTCGCCGAAGTGACCTTCTACACCGACAGCCGTGAAAACAGCATTGTGATTCCCACCGAAGCCCTGCTCATCAAGGAAGATGGACAGTATGTGGTCACGCTGGACGAAAACCAAATCGCCCACCGTGTTCTGGTGGAAACGGGTCTGATTGGGGACGGTGTAACCGAAATCACAGCGGGTCTCTGGGGTGGAGAAACGCTCGTCACCGTGGGGCAATCCTATCTCGATGAGGGCGAAAGTGCCCGCATTGTCTCAGACGACTTGCCCGTACCCGAGGCAACACAGGAGGGGGACGCATGAACATCGCTGCTTTTTGCATCCGCCACAAAGTCACTACCATTTTAGCCTTTGTGATTTTATCCATTTTCGGCTTCCAGATGTACTCTGATTTGAAATTGACCCTCATTCCCGAAGTGACCTATCCTGGGGCATTTGTCTCCTGTTATTACCACGGGGCTTCCCCCGAAGACATGGAAGAACTCATCACCCGCCCGCTCGAATCCGCCATTGCGACCGTGTCGGGTGTGAAAACCATCCAATCCAACTCCTCGGAGAACATGAGCCAGATTATGATTACCTACACCGAAGATACCGATTTGGACATGGCATCGGTGCGGGTGCGGGAAAAACTAGACCGCCTCTCCCTGCCCGAAGGGGCGGATAAGCCCTTGGTGCAAAATCTCAACATGAATGAGATGATGCCCATTTTGAACCTGACCTTGACGGGAGACGACCTCTCGGAATTGCAAGGTCTCTGTGACGAGCAGGTCAAGCCCGCTCTGGAACGCATTGAGGGGGTGGCGCGTGTGGATGTCTACGGGGGCATGGAGGAGACCATCACCATTGCCACGGATACTGCGCGTCTGTCGGGCTATCAACTCTCCATCTCCCAACTGAGCCAATATCTCCAAGCGGCCAATGTCCTGCAACCTGCGGGGGACGTGCAAAACGGCACACACTCCCTCACCGTCACCACAGACGGACAACTGCGTAGTTTGGAGGAGCTGTCCAATTTACTGATACCGCTCTCGTCTGGAGGCTTTGTGCGTCTGTCGGAAGTGGCGAATGTCTACATAGACCGTGCCGTGCAGGACACCATCGCCAAGGCAAACGGGACACCCTGCGTGGTGCTCGCCATCATCAAGCAATCCGATGCCAACGAAGTCGCCACCGCAAAAAAAGTCCAAGAAACCCTCAAGGAATTGCAAGCGGACGTGCCTCAACTGGAGTATTTGGTCGTCATGGACACCAGCGAATATATTTTGAGTGCTTCCTCCACCGCCATCACCAACATCATAGCGGGGGTGGTCTTGGCGGTTGTGGTGGTCTTTGTCTTCTTGCGTCGTCTGGGGGCGACCTTGACCATCGGCGTCTCCCTGCCCTTTTGTATTTTGACCGTTTTTGTGGTCATGAAATGGTTTGACGTGACCTTGAATACCATCAGTCTGGGGGGCATAGCCCTTGGGGTGGGCATGATTGTCGACAACTCCATCGTGGTCTTGGAAAATATTTATCGCTATGCCGCCCAAGGTTACGAGCGATTTGATGCCTGCGTCAAGGCGACCCAAGAAGTTTCCCTGCCCATCATCGCCTCTACGCTGACCACCATAGCGGTTTTTCTGCCCATCGGCTTGTCTGGGGGCTTGGCGGGGATGATGTTCAAGGACTTTGCCCTGACCATCGCCTTTTTGCTCCTCAGCTCCCTGCTCATCGCCATGACGCTTGTCCCGCTTCTGTGTTATTTTCTCCTAGACGAAACCCGCATCGCCCGACACAAACGCAAACATGACGAAACCGCCCCCCCCTTGGCGGGTTTGCTCGCCAATATGCGCCGACAGTATCTCGCCATGTTGGGCTTTTTCATCCGCAAACGCTGGGTGGCGGTCTTGATTTCCATGGGCATGATGGGGCTGTTCATCACCTCGACGCTTTCCGTCCATTCTGTGCTCATGCCCGACGTCGACCAAGGCGAAATTTCCATCAGCATTTCCACACCCACGGGGACGGATTTGGAGGAAACCGCCCAAATCACCGATGGCATTGTCAGGAGAGTGGAAGCCAACTGCCCCAGCTTGGAAAGCCTGTATTACTACACCCAGAGCACCAGTGCGACCTTGAGCTTGAATTTGGTGGGCAGAGACGAGCGAAACGCATCGAGCAAGGAGATTGCCGCCCAGATGCGTCAGCTTTTGGCAGATGTGCCCGGCTGTGAAATCACCATCAGCACCAGTAGTATGAGTGCCATGGCATCGAGCGGGAAAGACATTGACATCAAAATCACAGGGGCAGAGCGGGAGGAACTGGAACGCATTGCCCGTGAACTGAGTGCGCAAATTGACACCTTATCTGGGGCGGTCAATGTGAAAAGCTCTGTGTCCGATGCCAGCCCCGCCGTGAAAGTGACCTTGCTCCGTGACAATGCCGCCCAATATGGCTTGACGGCGGCGAGCATTGGGCAGGCGGTGCGTGCCGAACTGAAGGGTGCAACCGCCACCAGCATGACCCTCAATGGCAAAGAAATGGATGTGGTCATTCAGGGCAATGAGACCGCAAAAGCCAGCCTCGATGCCCTGCGTTCTCTGCCCATTACCACCGCCACAGGCGGGCAAATCCCCCTCTCTGCTGTGGCAAATGTGCAAGTAGAACTCTCCCCCCAGACCATCAGCCGTTACAATCAGAGCAGACAGGTGAGCATCACGGGGGATATTGAAGCCATCACCCTCTCGGAAATGACCCAAGCAATACAGACTACCTTGGACAATTATCCTCTGCCTGAGGGCTACACGGCGGAAGTCGGCGGTTCGTTTGAGGACATGTCGGAGAGCTTCTCTGATTTGTTGCTCGCCCTGACCATCGCTCTGGGGCTGGTGTATTTCGTGCTGGCTTCTCAATTTGAATCCTTCCTCATGCCCCTGATTGTTATGTTGATTCTGCCTCTCGCCCTCACAGGGGCACTGTTTGGCTTGCCTGTCACGGGCAGTGATTTGTCTATGATTGTCATGGTGGGTTTGATTATGCTCTCGGGCGTGGTGGTCAATGCCTCGATTATTTTGGTGGATTACATCAAGGTACGTCGTCTCTTGGGTGAGGAGAAAAATCAGGCAATTTTGGAAGCCTGCCCTCTGCGTATTCGCCCCATCATGATGACCACACTCACGACTGTGCTCGCCATGCTCCCCATGGCATTGGGTTACGGCGAGGGCGCGGAACTCATGCAACCCATGAGCATTGTCATGATGAGTGGCATGATTATCGCAACGGTGATTACCCTCTTTTTCACCCCCGTTTACTACTCCCTCCTCGACAGCTTCAACGAGCGACTGGGACGGATTTTCTTCCGCAAACAGTACAAGGCACGTCTGGCAAGCACCCAAACAGAGACAGAAAGTACGAAAAGTGAAGAATGAAGAACGCACAGTGAAAAATGAAACGTGAAAAAATAGACTCTGGACATCGTAGGGTCACGGCAAGCCGTGACCGAAGACCAGACCTTGGGCATACAACAGGTGCATGGTATACGGAATGATTTTGCGTAGGGAACGGTCTTGACCGTTCCCTACGGGGAAATTTTAAAAC
>CAZSWQ010000045.1:0-12922 GCA_964611025.1 uncultured Ruminiclostridium sp. | reverse complement strand
CCTTTCTCTTTGGTGGGGTGGCGGGGCTTTTGTCCAGTATACCACAGTTGCCCTGCAAATTTCCGTGGAGCGGGTGAAAAATTGGGGATAGAAAAAACGGGAGAAAGCGTCTATAATAACAAAAGACCCCGCCAAGGCAAGCCTTGGCGGGAAACTGCAAGAAATGGAGCACTCTCAATGAAAGCAAGTTTAGTAATTATGGCGGCGGGCTTGGGCTCTCGCTACGGTGGCGAAAAGCAGGTCGACGGCATTGGCCCCAACGGGGAAGCCCTGATGGAATATTCCATCTTTGATGCTGTGCAGGCGGGCTTTTCCAAAATCGTCTTTATCATCAAGCCCCACATGCTCGAAACGGTCAAGACGCTCTGTGGCGAACGCTTGACCCGCATGAAGACCCCCGACGGTACGCCCGTGGAAGTGCATTATGTCTTCCAAGATTTTTCCAGCATCCCCGATTTTTACACCATCCCCGCTGGCAGAACCAAGCCTTTTGGCACGATTCACGCCGCTCTCTGTGCAAAAGATGTGGTCAAAGAACCCTTTGCCCTCATCAATGCCGACGATTTTTACGGCTACGAAGCCTACTTGACCATCATGGCACAATTGGAAAAAATGCCCGACTGGGGCGAAGCCTGCATGGTGGGTTATCGCCTGAAAAACACCGTCAGCAAGCACGGCACGGTCACTCGTGGTGTCTGCCTGCAGGAAGGCAATCACTTGGTGGGTCTGAAAGAGACCTTCCAAATCAAGCTCTATGAAGATGGACGCATCTGCGACACGGAAGACCCCGCAAACGAAATCGAACTCAACGGTGAGACCCTCGTTTCCATGAATTTCTGGGGCTTCATGCCCAGCATCTTCCAAGAAATGGAGCAGTATTTCCACGACTTCCTGCGTGCCTTGCCTGCGGGTGAGGAAAAAGCGGAATGCCTCCTGCCCCTCATGGTCGACCACTGCATGAAACAAGGCAAGTTGCAGGTGTCCGTCCTGTCCAGCTCCGCCCAGTGGTTCGGTGTCACCTATCAGGAAGACCGTCCCATTGTCGCTGCCGAACTGAAAGAACTGCACAAATATCTGACCTATCCCCCCACTCTGCACTACTGAACAAAGCCCCCGATGCCTTCGGCATCGGGGGCTTTTGATATCGTCAGCGGAGCGCACCTGCTTTGGTACGGCGCAAAATTTTATTTTCGTACATCTTCTGGTCGGCTTCTTCCACCAGTGCTTGTAAGGTCTGCGTACTGTCTCTGGGGATGGACGAGACCCCAAAACTAAAGCTGATGGGGATGGTCTCCTGCGTCTTCTGGCAGACCAGTGCCAAACCCTGCAAAATCTGTTCCATGACACGGTGACAGTCTGCTTCCTCCGCCTGCATCATGACCAAAAATTCATCTCCGCCCCAGCGACAAATCGCATCCTGCTTGCGGATATTCTGCTGTATCATCTGGACGGTGTTGCGTATCATGGCATCGCCCTCGGCATGTCCATAGCGGTCATTGATGCACTTCAAGTTGTCGATGTCCACAAAGACCAAGCTCCAAGCTGTGTCGTCCTGACGGTCGGTCAGACGTTTCAAAAAGCGACATGCCCACTCCCGATTGTATGTGCCTGTCATGGCATCGGTCGAGGCGAGCAGTTCCCATTCCTTTTGTGTGCTGATGTCCAAAAGACGCTCCACATAGACCGCCCGCTCATCAATCCAGCGGATTTTTTGCCGATAGACGGCATACCACTTGCCTGTGCTGGGCTGATGCAGTTCCCGTCTGCCGTGGAGCATGGGGACGCTGTCCTCCTGTCCCATTTGTTTCCAGAGCCAAGTGATGTTGTGTTCCCGCAGGGCACGCAGGGGCAGAGCAAAGGCATCGGAGAGCGCACGATTGGCAAAGAGGATTTCCCCCGTTTCACAGTCGTGTACACAGAGCATGCCGTCCAAGTGACGGCTGACCGTATTCAAAATATCCACTTGATATTGGAGCTGTCTTTCTCGTTCCCGATACTGCAAAAGCGATGCCAAAATGCGGGCACTTTCCTCCATAAACCACGCATCTTCACGGGCAAAGACCCCTGCACCGCCCCGTCCCTCTGCAAGCAGATAGCCCAAGGAGACATGTTGCTGTACAATCGCCACCGAGAGCAGGCGTTTTTTGCTCGACAGGGCGGCGACCGTCTCATCGCCACTGCTCAAGACCAAATTTTCCTCTCCCTCATCCAAATCCATCTCCATGATGCGGGAGTAGAGTTCATTTTTGGGGATGTTCTGGCGGTCTTTTTGCAAGCTGGCTACACCCTCGGCACACCATTCACTGCTGGCGGAAATGCAGGCATCTGCCTCTTTTTCCAAGAAGGTCAAACGCTCTGCGTCCAGCAAAAGCCCCAGATGTGAGAGCACACAGGCAATGCCCTCCTGCACGTTGCCCCGCTCTTGCAAACGGCGAAGCAGTTCCAAAAAATCTTGTACTCGTTTGCGTTGGGGCAAAGGCATATCCTCCTTGCGTAAACACAATTTGATGTAGTCCTTGCCCTCCAACACAAAGGGTGTTCCTTCCAAAGCGACTGCACCATAACTACGACGACGCAGGGTCACACTGCCACCCGTGCCCGCCAGACGCCGTCGCACTTCTGCAAATGTCCCCTCATCCAGAGCAAGACAGTCCTGCAAGGATGTGCCTTGGGGCAGGTGCAGGGCTTTTGTTTTGGGATTGGTATAGCAAATGGACAGGGCTGTATTGTCCTCACATATCATAATGGCCTGCGAAATTGTATCAAAAAGTGCGGAAAAAACCAAGAATGACACCACCTTTTTTGCCATGTACTTTGACGCATCTCATCCATAAAGATACCGCTATGATAGCCCTTTTGTTTGTCGAATTCCATCGTTCGCTGTCAGGGGTCAAAAAAGTTCGCAACAGCTTGCCAAGTTTTTGCAAGATTCCTTTTCGTTTGTCATTTTGTGACCTCGTCACAGCCAAAGCCTTTTTCTTATGCTATGCTAAAGGCATCTCAAACGTGAGGAGGATGTGCCCATGAACCCCAGTGCAAACAAAAGCAAAAAACCAAGACCCAAAGCCAAGGTGAGACAAAATCTCTGTGTCTCCTGTGGCACTTGTCTGCCCGTCTGCCCCACCAAGGCGATTTTTGTCTGGAAAGGGCTATTTGCCCAAGTGGAGACAAAAAAATGTGTGGGCTGTGGCAAATGCGTCAAAGCCTGTCCCGCTTCGGTCATCGACCTGCAACATGAGGAGGTGCAAGCATGAAACAGAAAAAACACTGGTATGAATATCTCTGGATTGTCTCGGCGGTCTATATTCTGCTGGGCTTTTTCAATATCCTCTTTGCGTGGATAGGGCTATTGTGCTTTTTCATTCCCCTGCTCATTGCCATCTTTGGGGGCGATAAGCTCTATTGCCACCGCTACTGTGGCAGAGGACAACTCTTTGCCCTCTTGGGCGGGAAATTAAAGCTCTCCTCTGGACGGGACGTGCCCCATTTCCTGCGTCAAAAATGGTTTCGCTATGCCTTCCTCGCCTTTTTCATGACCATGTTTGCCCTGATGGTCTTCAATACTTATCTGGTCGGGCAGGGTGTGGCGGATTTGAAAGAATTTGTCTCGGTCTTCTGGGCATTTCGCCTGCCTTGGCACTGGGCGTACTACGGCAATGCCTTTGCCCCGTGGGTTGCCCAATTTGCTTTTGGTTTTTACAGTGTCATGCTGACCTCCAGCCTCTTGGGATTGATATTTATGCTCTTGTTCAAGCCCCGTGCTTGGTGTGTGTTCTGTCCCATGGGGACAATGACCCAAGGCATTTGCTACCTCAAGCACCACAAAGAAACCCCACCCGAAGCTTAAAAAACCAAAAGCCCGCTCGATGCACAGCATCGAGCGGGCTTTGTCTTTTTGCGATTATTCCAGAGAAATGAGGTAGGCATACACGGGTTGCCCACCAGAAAGCAAGGTGATTTCTGCATCGGGGCAAGCTGTTTGGAAGACATCCACCACCGCTTGTCCTTCGTCTTCGCTGACACCCTCGCCGTAAAAAACGCTGATGAACTCGGCATTTTGCTCCGTGGCAGTCTCTGCCAGACGTTCCAGCATGCGGGACAGTTCCACTTCCGTCCCAAAAAGTTGATTGTTTTTCAGTGCGAGGTAGTCTCCCTCACGGATGCTCTGCCCGTCAAATTCCGAATTGCGGGCGGCATGAGTGATTTCCAAGGTCGTCACACCCTGCATGGCTTCTTCCATGGCGACCGTGTTTTCGGCTTCCTCACCCTCGTAGTCCATGTGCAAGAGGGCGGCAATGCCTTGGGGAATGGTCTTTGAGGGCAGGACAATGACCTGCTTATTTTCCACCAGAGAGACGCACTGTTGCGCCGCCATGATGATGTTTTTATTATTGGGCAGGACATAGACAATTTCCGCAGGGGTCTTGCGGATTTCCTGTAAAATATCCTCGGTGGAGGGGTTCATGGTCTGCCCGCCACGGATGATGCCATCTGCACCCAATTCTGCGAAAATATCCGCCAAGCCCTCCCCTGCACTCACGGCAACAAAGCCAAATTTCTTCTCAGGGACTGCATCTTCCACCTGTGCTTCCGTCTCAGCGGTGGCGAGGTCTTCCGCTTCCAAAATCTCCGTATGCTGTTCGCGCATGTTTTCAATTTTTACGGTCAAAAGTGCCCCGTAGGTCAGGGCTTCTTCCAAGACTACCCCTGGGTTGTTCGTGTGAACATGTACTTTGATGATTTCGTCATCTTCTACCAAAACCAAGCTATCGCCACGGGCATCGAGGAAACTGCGGAGCAGTTCTGGGTCCTTGTCGTGGTCACGGGCACAAATAAATTCCGTGCAGTAACCAAAGGTGATGTCTTCCGTGCGGAAGCTCTGGAAAGCGGAGCTGGGGGTGCTCTGGGAGACATCTTCGCCCGTTTCGGGCAGGGCTTCCCCACGCAGGGCGGCGAGCATGCCTTTCAAAATCAGCACATAGCCCATGCCACCTGCATCAATGACATCCGCCTTTTTCAAAACGGGGTTTTGTTCCTTGGTCTTGGCAAGGGCTTCTTCCGCCGCCTCTATGGTCTCTGCCAGCACGATTTCTATGTCCTTCTCCGTGGCTGCCACTTCTTCTGCACGGACGGCCGCCAAGCGGGAGACCGTCAAAACCGTGCCCTCTGCGGGCTTCATGACGGCTTTATAGGCTGCCTTGACACCTGCACTCAGTGCCTGTGCAAAGCACTGGGCATCTATGGTATCTTCGCCCTTGACCTGCTTGGCAAAGCCACGGAACAAGAGGGACAAAATGACACCTGAGTTGCCTCTCGCACCACGCAACATGGCAGTGGCAATCAGAGACGCCACATCGCTGACGGTCTGGGGCTTTTTTTGCTGGAGTTCCTTGGCTGCCACACCCACCGTCAAGCTCATATTCGTCCCTGTATCGCCATCGGGTACGGGAAAGACATTCAATTCATTGATGGTCTGTTTTTCCATTTGTAAGGAAGCCGACGCATGCAACAACATGCTTGCCAGCTGCGTTCCTTGCACAAATTCTGTCATAATTTTGTTCTTATCCTCTCTCGTTAGTCCACTTCCATGGCATCAATGCAGACATCCACGGCACGCACTTCTGCACCCGTCATCTGGTGGACGGTGTAGCAGACTTCGCTCATGATTGCCTTGCCAATGGCTTGCAGGTTGACCCCACTATCCACAATGATATGCAGTTCGATGGAGACGCTCTCGTCCTCTTGGTGCATGACCTTGACGCCCTTTGCCATGGATTCATGGCGCAGGAGATGTACCAGCCCGTCTTTTTTGGAACGTGCCGCCATACCCTTGACACCAAAGCAGGCGGTGGCAACCGCCCCTGTGATGGTCGTGAAGACCCCGTCGGTCAGTTGAATCGTACCCAGTTCGTTTTCAATTTTCATAAAGAATCTGTCCTTTCCGTACAAAATCGCCCTCTGTGCGTGGTGTTTTGAAAATTTCTGAAAAATCTATGCTGTATGATTGTATTTTCCCGCCCCATCGTGTACAATAAGGGCATCTGTATCAGGGAGGTTATTTATATGAAGACGACGAATTTCGTATTCAAACTTGCGTCGCTTATCTTGGCAGTTTGTGCCACCGTTTGTCTGGTCTTGGCGAATATCGAAAAAATTTCCAGCTGTTTCCTGCATCTGCGGGATGCCTTACGCAATAGATGTATGCCTTGCTGTTGCTCTGAGGAAGAAGACGATTACGAAGACTGGGATTTCTAAGTGTCCTGCGAAAAATCCGAAGTACGCTCTTGGGGGCTGACTTCGGATTTTTTGATGCGTCCCCCTGTCAGGCTTGTTTTTCGATGATGTGCGGGGCAACTTCCCGCAGGGTGCTGAACGTAAAGGAGGCGGTCAAGAGCAGTCTGTCCGCTTCGTCACGGGCTTCCACGGCAACCACGCTGATTTTCTTGCCCAATTTTTGAATTTCAGAATAGCAGTGGACGGTGTCACCCAATGCAGGGGACAGAAAATTGATGTTGCTGTTCAGCGTTACGCAGAGCTTGCCCGCACCCACCATGTTATGCCCCGCCACGGAATCCGCCAAAGTCACCAGACAGCCCCCGTGGACACTGCCGTAGGGATTACGCAACTCATCTGTAACGTGCATAATGCCCTCACAGGTGCGTGCGTTCGCCTGTAAAATTTCCATGTGCATGAGCTTTGCCAGAGGGTCGAGGGTCTTTTGCCCTGTCGCCATGGTCTCCTCTAATTCACCCAAATAATCCCGTTTTTCATCGCAGGAAACCATTGATGATTTCCTCCTCTGCCTCTGCCTCGGTCAGACCCAAGGTCATGAGCTTTAAAATCTGGTCGCCCGCAATGCGTCCGATGGCGGCTTCGTGTACCAGCTGAGCGTCGGTGTGGTTGGCGGTGATGGCGGGAATCGCCTTGACCTTTGCCTTGTCCATGATGATGGCATCGCACTGAACGTGCCCAAAACAAGCACCTTCCCCCACAACACGGGGATAGAAGACCTGTTCGGATTCACCTTGGGC
Organism: uncultured Ruminiclostridium sp.; assembly: GCA_964611025.1. Taxonomy (GTDB): domain Bacteria; phylum Bacillota; class Clostridia; order Oscillospirales; family Oscillospiraceae; genus Evtepia. Next base: position 5,891 of record CAZSWQ010000045.1, on the reverse strand, counting down.
AACGGAGCGGGAGATGACCCGACAGCTTGCACCCATGCCCTCCAAAATGACGTCCATTTCTGAGGTCGCAATTTGCTTGTCGTGGGTCAGGAGCTTTTCTGTCAAGCTGACTTCGCTGTCCTCCCCTGCGACCACTTTGGTATAGCGTTCGGTGGAATCCACACCACGGAGCTGGGTGGTGTCCAGCTGGATGGACGCACCCTTTTCGAGGTAGACTTCGGTGCGGGGGTTCATGATGCGTTCGCCTGTGCCCTCGCCCTCGCCATAGTGTCGTTCCACATACTGCACACGGCTGTTTTCGCCCACATAGAACACATGCAAGCCGTCGTGTTCGCTTTTTTCGTCGCCTGCGTTGTGGATGCCACAACCCGCCACGATGACCACATCACAATCTTTGCCGATGTGAAAATCATTGTAGACCAATTCCGTCCAGCCTGTCTTGGTGATGATGACAGGAATGTGGACGGATTCGTTTTTTGTCCCGTCCTTGATGAAAATATCAATGCCCGGTTTATCTTGCTTGCTCACAATGTCGATGTTTGCCGTGGTGGCGCGGCTGTCCAGTGCACCATCTTTGCGGATGTTATATGCACCCTTGGGCGTGCCTTCCAGCTCGGCAATCTCTCGGAGCAATCTCGTGTCAATGCTTGCCATAGTGTCTCCTATCTATGTTTCTCTCAAATCTTCTTCAAGATGCAGTTGCAGGCAGCTGCATCGCCCTCACATGTGGCGTAGTTGTCGCCTAAGATGTAGGGCATGATTTCTTCTTTTGTCCCACGGTGCTGTACTTTACCGCCAGAAATGACGATGATTTCGTCGGCAAGGCTCATGATGCGTTCCTGATGGGAAATGACCAAAACAGTGCTTTTCTTGGCGGCATGAATGTCACGGAAGGTCTCGGTGAGCTTGGAGAACGACCAGAGGTCAATGCCCGCCTCGGGTTCGTCAAAAATCATCAAATCTGCACCACGTGCCAAAATGCTGGCAATTTCAATGCGCTTGATTTCGCCCCCAGAGAGGGAAGCGTCAATGTCACGGTCAAGGTAATCGTCCGCACAGAGCCCCACCTGAGTCAGGTAGACACAAGCCATCTTTTTGGACAGATTGCGGTTGCCCGAAGCAATGGACAAGAGGTCTCGCACCTTCATACCCTTGAAGCGGGGGGGCTGTTGGAAGCCGTAGCTGATGCCCAACTTCGCACGTTCCGAAATCGTTTTTGCGCTGATGTCCGCACCGTTCCAGAGCATTTGCCCCTCCGTGGTGTTCACCAGTCCCATGATTGCCTTGGCAAGTGTACTTTTGCCCCCGCCGTTTGGCCCTGTGATGACCACAAAACGGTGGGCTTCGATGTCTAGGTCAATGCCACGCAGAATCTCGACCAGACCGCCGTTTTCTTCTACATGATACCGAATTCCTTTCAATTCGAGCATGTTCTTATACCTCATCTGTATCTTAGAAAATACAGTGCTTTCTTTTAGAATACCCTTGGAATTATACCACGATTTTGGGAAGATGACAAGAGAAGCCACGGGGCGATTTGTCCAAATCGTGGGGCTATCTATGTAGTGTATCCCATTTTTTGCCGAGACATTCTCCGAAAAATACAGGATTTTCCCCCCAGACAAACACCCATAGCCCTTGACATTTTCCCCTTTGCTTTGTACACTGTTTTTTTAAGGTACTTTTTCTACAGGGTCAGTGCGGGCTTTGTCCCTGTTGCTCCAGAACCATTTGAACATGAAAAGAAAGACCGTATGCCCCAATCGAGAACAAAGGAGTTGAGCTGTATGAGGCAAAAAATCGGCTTCGATAATGATGCCTATTTGACCTCCCAATCCCAGCAAATCCGAGAACGCATCAACCGTTTCGGCGGTAAATTATACTTGGAATTTGGTGGCAAGCTGTTTGATGACCACCACGCTTCCCGTGTCCTGCCAGGCTTCCAACCCGATTCTAAAATCCGCATGCTCATGCAGTTGAAAGACCATGTGGAAATCATTGTGGCAGTCTCTGCCGAGGACATTGCCAAAAACAAAATGCGTGGGGACTTGGACATTCCCTACACCAACGATACGCTCCGTTTGATTGACGTATTCCGCAGTTTCGGCTTGCAGGTCAACAGCGTGGTTTTGACCCGTTTTGCAGGGCAGAGCGTGGTGGAAAATTTCCAACGACAATTGGAAACCTTGGGCTTGCGGGTCTATCGCCACTACCCCATTGAGGGTTATCCCTATGACATTGCCACCATCGTCAGCAAGGAGGGCTATGGCAAAAATGACTTTGTCGAAACCACCCAGCCCTTGGTGGTCGTGACTGCCCCTGGCTCTGGCTCTGGGAAAATGGCGGTCTGTCTCTCCCAGCTCTACCACGAACACCAGCACAAGGTGCAGGCGGGCTATGCCAAATTTGAGACCTTTCCCATTTGGAATCTGCCCCTGCGCCACCCCGTGAACCTCGCCTACGAAGCCGCCACCGCCGACATCAGCGACATGAACATGATAGACCCCTATCATCTGGAGGCATATGGCGAAACCACGGTCAATTACAACCGTGATATTGAAATTTTTCCCGTGCTCAAGACCATGTTCGAGGGCATTTTGGGCATGTCTCCCTATCAATCCCCCACCGATATGGGTGTAAATATGGCGGGCAACTGCATTGTGGAAGATGCCATCGTGCGGGACGCCGCCAACAATGAAATCCTGCGCCGATACTACCATGAGCTGTACCGCAAGCGTCGTGGCTTGTCCGACGGACGTGAGGTCTATAAGATTGAATTGCTCATGAAGGAACTGCAACTGACACCCCAAAGTCGCTCGACGGTCGCCCCTGCTCTGAAGGTGGCAGAACGCACGGGATTGCCCGCTGCCGCCATCGAATTGCCCGACGGGACGATTTTGACGGGTAAGACCTCTGCACTTTTGGGTGCTGCCTCCGCCCTGCTCCTCAATGCCCTCAAGCACCTAGCAGGCATTCCCGATGATATCCACCTCATTTCCCCCACGGTCATTGCACCTGTGCAGGAATTGAAACTCAATATTCTGGGCAATAAGAACCCTCTCTTGCACATTGATGAACTGCTGGTGGCACTGTCCATCTGCGGAGTCACCGACCCCAATGCCCAAAAAGCGATTGATGCCTTGGGTTTGCTTCGCACCTCTGAAGTACATTCCACGGTTTTGCTCTCGGAAGCGGACAAGGACAGCTTCCGCCGTCTGGGTGTACACCTCACCTGTGAAGCCCGCTATGAGACGAGCAAGCTCTACCACGGCTGAATCCACAAAAAAACGACTGGGAAAAAACCAGTCCCGATACGCATAAGGAGAATTGTATGCCAAAGCCATTCATTCCCGTGGGCTATGCACCCACACTGAACCTCTACGATACCCAGAAAGCGATTTCCCTCTTGAAGCGACTGTTTGAGGATACGCTCTGCGGTCGTTTGCACCTGCGCCGTGTCTCTGCGCCTCTGTTTGTCGAAGCCTCCTCTGGCTTGAACGACGACTTGAGCGGGGTGGAACGTGCCGTTTCCTTTGATGTGCCCGCTGCCGATAAAGACGCACAGGTCGTCCACTCTTTGGCGAAGTGGAAACGTATGGCACTGTACCGCTATCAATTTTCGGTGGGTGAGGGCATTTGTACCGACATGAATGCCATCCGCCGTGACGAAGACTTGGACAACCTGCACTCTGTCTATGTCGACCAGTGGGACTGGGAAAAAATTCTTGCACCCCGTGACCGCACCATCCCCTATTTGGAGCAAGTGGTGGAAGAAATTGTAGCATCCATCCGTGAGACGCAATCGACCTTGCGTTCGGTCTATCCCCAGCTGACCACACTGCCCCTGCTTCCCCAGAATATTAGCTTTGTCACCAGTCAGGAATTGGAAGACCTCTACCCCGATTTCACGGGTAAGGAACGGGAAAATGCCTATGTGAAAGAACATCCCGTGACCTTTCTCATGCAAATTGGCGGAGCATTGGCATCTGGCAAGCCCCACGACGGCAGAGCACCCGACTATGACGACTGGACGCTGAATGGCGATTTGCTGGTCTGGGATTCCGTTTTGGGGCAGGCGATGGAGTTGTCTTCCATGGGCATCCGTGTTGACCCCGAAGCCCTCGACCGTCAATTGTGCATTGCGGGCAAGGAAGAACGCCGTCAGTTGCAGTTTCATAAGCTCCTGCTGGCGGGGGAACTGCCCCTGACCATCGGGGGGGGCATTGGGCAATCCCGCCTGTCCATGTTCCTCTTGGGCAAGGCACACATTGGTGAGGTGCAGGCATCCATCTGGGATGCGGAGACCATTGCCGTCTGCCACGATGCAGGCATTGTCCTGCTCTAACCATCAGGAAAGACCATCCCACTTGTGTGTCGGGATGGTCTTTTTTTGCGTTTTGTTTCATGGTAGGTATTATAAGAGCAGGGGTTGGATTTGTGTCCGACGGCGGGCGGATTCGATGGTCTGCTTGAGCTGGGAGAAATCCGCCACGAGGGAATTTGGTTTTTCGTGGGGTGCATCCTGCCCAAAGGGGACAAAATAATAGTGTTTTCTAGCGAGGAGTGCGCCGATGTTCTGGGCTGCTGTACCGAGCCCGTCGTTGGTGGAAATGCCCAGTACAATGGGTTTTCCACTGCGCAGGTGGGCTTTGGCGGCGAGGGTGACGCTGGTGTCGGCAATGCCCGTTGCCAATTTTGCCAGCGTGTTGCCCGTGCAGGGGGCAATGACCAAAATGTCGAGTAATTTTTGTGGGCCAATGGGTTCAGCCTCTGGAATGGTGGAGATGACCTTGCGTCCGCATAAATATGCCAAGTCGTCCAAGAGGTCTTCTGCCCGCCCGAAACGGGTGTCGGTGGAGGCGGTCATTTCGGAGACAATGGGAATGATTTCGTAGTCGTCTAGGAGGCTTTCGAGGGCATCGAGGGCGACACTGTGGGTACAGAATGAGCCTGTCATGGCAAAACCGATGCGTAATTTTGGCATATCTTACACCCCCAATTCATGTAAAATGTTGTAGACGGCATCTCGAATGGCTTTGGCGGCGGTGGTCGGTGCGCTTTTGCCCGGTATGCCTGGTAGAGAGACCGCCGAAATGCCCAAATTTCTGGCTAAGTTGCTGTCAAAGCCCCCAGGCTCGGAGGCGAGGTCGATGAGAAATGCCCCTGAGCGGATACGCTCTAAGTGTTCGTGTTGGAGAATCTGGACGGGAACGGTGTTGATGATGAGGTCATAACCACCCATCCAGTATTGCAGATGTAAGAGGTCTTCAATGTCGTAGCCGTATGCCTGTGCCCATGCCCAGTCCTCACAGCGACGGGCGGCGACTGTGACCCTTGCACCCAGAGCTTGCAGGCGGTGGGCGGTGAGTTTTCCGACCCTGCCGAAGCCAATGACGAGGGCACGGCTGGCATGGATGGTGGTGGGCATGTTTTCCATGGCGACTTGGATAGCACCCTCGGCGGTGGGAACGGCATTGGCGATTTTGCATTCTTCTCTGGCGTAGTAGTCAAAGAGGCGCAAGCCACGTCGTTCGGTCTCCGCCTTGACTGCCTCGCTGACCAATCCGCCACAGAGCACTTGCCCTGAGTGGAGTTGTTCCAAAATTTCTTCTATCTCTATGGTTTTGTTGCTCAAGGGGGCATGTAAGATGCCGTTTTTCTCCACAGGCAGGGGCAAAATGACACAGTGTGCTCTGGCGGCATCCATGCTCTGGCTCTGCTGTTCCAGCTGGGGTAGGGACTGCTCTAGTCCCGCTGTGTGGACGGTGTTGCCGTCATTTTGGAGCAATTCGACCAATTTGACCTGACGCAAATCGCCCCCAACCAGCCAAAAATTCCGCTCTCTATCCATACCGCCGACCTCCTTTCTCGCTTTCGCTGTCCCATTCTAT
>CAZSWQ010000044.1:8318-13132 GCA_964611025.1 uncultured Ruminiclostridium sp. | reverse complement strand
ATGGTCTTCATCCCCCTTGCCAAAGGGGGACGTCATCGCAGATGACAGGGGGATTTCATTCTTCATTTTTCTCTATTCATTATCATATACCATTTGCACAGATTGCCCCTTGTCAAATTTCGGGGAATCTGATACAATAAGTGCCATCTGTGTACTGAAAATCACTGGTTTAATTTCAAACGAAGGGAACGAGCAAACACATGTCTGGACATTCCAAATGGCATAATATTCAAAAAACCAAGGGGGCAGCAGATGCGAAGCGTTCGCAGATGTTCACCAAAGTTGCCCGTGAAATCATTGTCGCCGTCAAAACAGGGGGCAGTGGCGACCCTGCCAATAACTCTCGTCTGGCAACCGTCATTGCCAAGGCAAAGGCAGTCAATATGCCCAACGACAACATCAAGAGAACCATCGAAAAGGCAGTCGGCTCGAACGATGCCAACAACTACGAAAACGTGGTCTATGAGGGCTATGGTCCCAATGGTGTCGCTGTCATTGTCGAAGCCCTGACCGATAACCGCAACCGTACCGCCCCCGAAATGCGTCATTATTTTGACAAGTTCGGTGGCAATCTGGGTGCGTCTGGCTGTGTGTCTTGGTCGTTCGACCGCAAGGGTGTCATCCTGATGGAACGAGAAGACGACATGGACGAAGATGCTGTCATGCTCGATGCTCTGGACGCAGGTGCAGAGGACTTCCTCGCAGAAGAAGATGGCTTTGAAATCTACACCGAAGCGGAGGCCTGCGGTGTGGTCGCCAAGGCACTGGAAGAAAAGGGCTATGTCTTCGCCTCTGCACAGGTGGAAATGGTGCCCCAGAACTATGTCAAGTTGGAAACCGAAGCCGATGTGAAGAACATGGAAAAGCTCATCGACCACTTGGAAGACAACGACGACGTGCAGAACGTCTACCACAACTGGGAACAGGACTGAACAAAAGGGGCGGAACATTCCGCCCCTTTTTTCCGTATCGTCTCAGCGTCGGCGCAAGAGAAAAATAATCGCCAGTGCAATGCCCAGTGTGGGCACAATGGAACAAATGAAAATCAAGAACATCGAGACGGCCACAAAATCACCTCCTGATTTTGCTGTGTCGTTATGGCATTTTTGTATGGGTGTATTGTACCATAGAAGACAGCAAAGGAGAATAGCATGGAAGAAGTTTTGGTCGTCCCCCGTGGGGACTTGGAAGCCCAATTGCCCTCTGGAGAAGTCCTGCCCGCCCAAGAGAGCTTGTTGGCATGGATAGAGGAGCACTACCACTTTGCCCCCAGAGAAGAAGCAGAATACGATACCAGTGTGAAGCAAATCATTCCCTATGTCGTCATTCGGCAAGGGGCAAAGTATTTTCTGCTCCGTCGCCTGAAAAAACAAACAGAAGCCCGTTTGCACGACCGCCTCTCTTTGGGCATAGGCGGGCACATCAACCCGCAGGACAAGGGAAGCTATCGTTCTGTCTTGGAAGCGGGCTTGTATCGGGAATTGCAGGAAGAAGTCTCCATTGCCCAAGTGAAATCCTTGGATTTTGTGGGTATGCTCCACGACCAATCGGGGGGCGTGAATGCGTTTCACTTTGCGCTGGTCTATCTTTTGGAGGCAGAGGGCACAGTTTTTGTGAGAGAAACAGAAAAAATGGCGGGTACTTGGGCGAGTGCCCCAGAAATTGCAGAAAAATTTGAGGCTTTGGAATCTTGGTCACAGCTCGTTTTTCGCCATATCCTGTCAGAAACTGTTTGAAATTGGGCAAAAAACAGGATGCGTCACGAAAAGATGCAAACACAAGAAAAATAAACCATTTCATTTGTGCAATATTTTAAAAGAAAAACAAAAAAAACACTTGCCAAATTCAGATGCACATGGTATTATAACTAGGCTGAGTGACACGGTAACGGACACGAAGCAAAAAGTAAAATATCCGGGTGTGGCGAAGTTTGGTATCGCGCTTGAATGGGGTTCAAGAGGCCTTGAGTTCGAATCTCAACACTCGGACCAAAAGACTGAAAACAGCAATGTTTTCAGTCTTTTTTTATTTCCCTGTCCGACCTGAGCAAGGTAGGGGCGGATAGCATCCGCCCGCCCCCTACAATGCCAAGCAACATATACCCAACCGTAGGGTGCGGCGTCCTCGACGCACCTTTGTATTTGCCCGCCAACAACGATATTTTGCGGGCAACCTTGCCCCATCCACCTGCGGGACGATGCGGGCATCGTCCTCTACATGTCCCGAAATAACCCCCTGTCCCATATCTTGGCACAGGGGGCATTTTTATGGCATTGGGCTGGGGTCTGGGGTGTTTTGTTTGGCATCTTTGTGGGTGGCGACAAAGGCGGCGGCAAGCACAATCAGCACCGAGCCGACGATTTGCCAAGGACGCATATGCTCCTGAAAGAGCCAGACACCGACCAGCGAACCGACCACGACTTCCAGAGCGGCGAGGATGCTCGTGGTGGTGGGGGAGATGTAAGCGGCGGATTTGACATAGGCGACGTTCGCCACGACCGTACAGGGGAGGGCAATGCCCAAAATAGAACCCAGCACGGGGAGTGCCTGTGTGCCTGTCAGTGTTTCCAAGATGTGCGGGAAATTGGTCATGGTCGTCAGGGCGAGGGTTGCCCCCGCAAAGCCATAGACCAAAAGCGTATCGTTCTCATAGCGGTCAGAAAAATAGGCGGGGATTAAAACCATACCCGCTGCCCCCACGGCATTGATGCACCCCGCCAAAATGCCCAAGACGTCCAGCTGTAACTGCGTTTCGCCCAAAAGCCCTGAGACCAAACATGCCCCCAAAAGACAGACCCCAATGGCCAGCACCTTGGCAAAGCCGATGCGTTCCCCGAAGACCAGACGACTCAGCAGGGCGACCCAAATGGGGCTGGTGAACATCAAGACCGTTGCCACGGAAATGGGCAGGCGTTGCACGGCGGTGCTGTACATGAAAAAACTCAGGCTGTAGGTCAGCATGCCGTAGACCATGCCCGTTAAAATCCCCCGTTTTGTGCTACGCAGGGCCTTGGGGTTCGTGATACGGACATACGTCGCATAGAGCAAGGTGGCAATGGCACAACGCAAAAAGGAAATGTCAAAACTAGAATAGCCAAAATCGGTCAGATTGCGAACGAACACGCCCATCACGCCCCAGCAGACGGAGGCGAGTAGAATCAGGAAAATCCCAATGGATGCTTTCCCGTTCATGGTATCACTCTTTTCTATATTGATTTGTTCATTTGTGTTAGCCTGTGTTCCCCATGGATAACCCAAATCCGTAGGGACATGGCTTGCCATGTCCGTTCCAAGATTCCCCTCGTTCATTCCGCAGCAAACACCCCATACTGTTCTTTCAGTCTCTGGAACTGTGCCAAAATACGTTTGCCTAGGAGCATGATAAAAACCATGGTGGCAATGCTGTGGAGGACATCCATGGGAAAGCCCGCAATGAGGTGGGCTAGGATGATATTCCAGTTGAGTTTGTCCATCCACATGAGGGCAGAGGAGGGGTTCATAATGCCCCCGTAGAGGACAATGCCCGCAAAGAGGGAGAACAGCCCCATTTGCCAGACGTTTGGTTTTTTTTTGCCAAAGAGCAGTCCAGCAAAAAAACCAATCAGCCCCATGGCGAACATTTGGAAAGGCGTCCAAGGCCCTTGCCCAAAGAGCAAATTGGATAAGAGCATGCTCAGTGCCCCCGTGAGTGCGCCGACCTCTCGCCCAAAGCCAATGCCTGACAAAATGACAATTGCCATCACGGGCTTGACCTGAGGCAGGGCGAAGCACAAGACCCGTCCCAGCACCGCCACGGCACAGAGCACCGCCAAGACGCTCAACTCTCGTGCAGAGGGCTTGTGGGCTTCCAGACGAAGAAAGAGCGGACAGAGGCTCTCCAGCAGTACCAACACGGCAATGAGATAATAACGGTCGTTGTCGAAAATGACAATGCCCAAGTAGAGCGTAAGGGGAATCAGTGCCAAAAACAGCCAGCCCAGCCAAGTGAGATGCTTGGGGCGGTTTTGTGCTGGGCTAGGCACAGGGGCTGGTTCTATTTTGCTTTTGTGGGATGATTTTGATGTTGGAGTTTCGGGTGTCAAAATTGGTTTTTGGGCAGGGACAGACAGGGCTTCGAGCATATCGTCTGGGCAGAGCACAAGGGGCAAAATGCCCGCAGCAAGACGCTGGGCGGGGGTGGTGTACCACTGGTTGTCGGCAAAAAATGTCCGTGTATCGGCTTCTGCCAGACAAGCCCCATCAAAAAACAAACTGCATCGGCTGGCGTACTGGGCACAAAAGCCCGTATCGTGGCTGACCAGCAAAACGGCATAGCCCTCCTGACAGAGCACTTGCAGGAGCTGACCCAGCTGGGCTTGACGCAGGGCATCGAGTCCCTTGCTCGGCTCATCCAGAAGCAGGATGTTTGCCCCGCTGAGGAGCAGGAGACAGAGGGCAGTGCGTTGCAACTCCCCGCCTGATAAATGCTGGGGCGGGCGGTCTAGGAGGGCTTCTGTGTCGCAGAGACGGAGAAACATTCGGCGGGTTTCGGGCGGGGTGGGGAAGCGGTCAAAGTCCTCGCCCACCGTGCCTTTCAAAAATAAGCCAATGGGGTTTTGGGGCAGAAGCCCCACCCTGCCTGTCGCATCCCGTTTGCCGTGCTGGGGGCACAAAATGCCCACGAGCACACGGAGCAAGGTGCTTTTTCCGCTGCCGTTGCCCCCGAACACCGCCAAAATATCCCCCGCATGCAAATCCAGCGACAAATCCCGCAGGACATCTCGCCCCTGTTTCTCATAGCGAAAATACAGCCTGCGGGCACAGAGGCAGGGGTT
>CAZSWQ010000044.1:6298-8308 GCA_964611025.1 uncultured Ruminiclostridium sp. | reverse complement strand
GAGGGGGTGGGGGGGTGTGGGCTGGAGATTTGGGTCTGTGCGTCTGCATATATGCCTGTAAAAATGCCCGTCCTTCCGCCAGTCCCAGCGGACAGGGCTGGTCTGTCTCCAAGTGCAACCAGAGCGAGACCGAAACAGGCAGGGCGATGGGCAGGGGGTGCTGTTTCAAAAACACAGCGACCGTTTGTGGTCTGTCCATACACAAAAGCTGTCCCCCGTCCAGAAGCATCCACTTGCTCGCCAGGGGTAAAATATCCTCCGTCTGGTGCTCGCTTAGGACAATGGTCAAGCCCCAGTCACGGTGCAATGTTTCCAAAAGTGCCAGAAACTGCGCACGGGCGAGCGGGTCAAGCTGGGCGGTGGGCTCGTCCAGAAGCAGGACACGGGGACGCAAGAGCAAGACAGACGCCAAGTGGAGCAGCTGTTTTTGTCCGCCAGAGAGCTGGGCGGTCTCTTGGTGCATCCAAGCGGTCATGCCCAAAAAAGAGACGGTTTCCGCCAGACGTTTTTGCATGGTGGCACGGGGAAGCCCTAAGTTTTCCATGCCAAAGACCAATTCTGCCTCCACCGTGTCCATGATGCAGGCACTGTCTTTTGCCTGTCCCACAAAGCCCAACGATGAAGCTTCCACACGGGGGTCGAGCGTATCGAGGTCTTGCCCCTCAAAAAAAATCCCTCCCGTCCGCAGTCCTATGGGGCACAGGCTGGGTTTGAGCAGGCGCAGGAGCGTACTTTTCCCCGCAGCAGATGCCCCGCACAAGAGCACAAAATCGCCTTCCAAAATCTCGGCATTGATATTGTGCAGGGCATAGCCGTCTTGGGCGGGATAGGAAAACGAAAGTGCTTCTAAGGAGAGCAAGACCATGCCAACACCTCACGGATATGATATAGGATGGGAAAACAACAAAAAAGGGCATAGAGGGCAAGTGCCCAAGGGGAGAGCGTCCCCGTCATCTGGGGGAAATACGTCCAGACAAACAGCCCCTTGGCATATGCCCAGCACAACAGCCCCAGCCCCAATGCCAAAACCAGCAAAAGTAAAATATCCCCTCTGCGGAGCGGGTGGGTGTGATAGCGACTTTTTTGGGGCAGACCATAGCCCCGACTTTTCATGCGGTCGGCACGGGATAGTGCATCTTCTAAGGCAGTTGCCAGCAGGCTGGCGATTTGTTCACTCATGAGCTGAAGCCGTGCCCTGAGGGTTTGGGGTGCAATGCCCAAGGCGGTCTGTGCGTCCTGTATGCCCTGCCATTGGCGTTTGATTTGGGGTATGGCAGAGAGGCTCATGCGGAGCAGGAGGGCGAGCTGGGGCAGGCAATGCCCGCCAAACGACAGCCAAACCTGCGGGGGCAGGAGACGGTGCAGTGCAAGACAATAGAGGAGCAAAGACAAAAACATACCCGCCGTTGCCAAGCCAAAATATAGACTCTCAAGGCTCATGGGACTGCCCCAAGGGGTGGTATAAAAAATGCTTGTACCCCGCTCGTTCCAGAGCAGATTGCCCAGCACGGCAAATGCACCGAGGGGCAGAAATAGGAAACCTTGTCTGGGGTGCAGTGTGCCCGCCATGCCCGCCAGTGTCATGGCAGAGAGCAGTGCAATGGCAACACAAAGGGGGTGCAGCAAGAGACAGGCAAAGAGCAAGACCGCCCCCGCATAAAAAACCATCCCCAAGGGGTGTAAGCGTTCCAACACGGTCTCCCTCCTCTCCTCGGTCGGTTTAGTATGTCCCATGCTAGGCAGTTTGAGCCAAAGGCAAAGGGTACAATTTCCATGCTAACACAGCAGGGCGGGCTTGACAAGTCTGGCTTTGTCTTGGGGGCTTCGGCATACTGTTTGCTTTTGTGTGGCTTTTGCCTATCTTCTTGTCTAAAGTTCCATAATTCATTTTTTGTTCACAATTTCATTGACAAAATGCCCAAAACTACGGTAATATGAACTGCGACTTTTCGGTTTCATGACAGCGATTTTTTCATTTCAGAAAGGGACTTTTTTTATGGAATTTATTAC
>CAZSWQ010000044.1:0-6288 GCA_964611025.1 uncultured Ruminiclostridium sp. | reverse complement strand
CTGCCAATCCTGAAGCGATTGGTGTCTTTGGTCTGTTTGCGACCGTCATCTGTTTTGGTTTGGAACAGGTCGGCGTCGGTGTAGGACCCAATACCGACCACGAAAAACTGCATAAGAGCATGGCGTACATCGCACTGATTTTTGGTTGTGCCTGTCAGCTCTTCACGGGTGTTTGGATGTTCTTGTTCTCCGTCGCAGGCGACCACAGCAAGTACCTCGGTACGGTCTTTATGTTCTTTGGCATGTTCTGGCTTGCCGTTGCCCTGTTCTTCTTAAAGGGCGGGGATAAAAAAGTCATGGCACATTTTTTTGTCTGTGGCTTAATCCTCTGTTTGCTGTTCACCGCCCACGCTTTCCAGCAGGGGATGGTCTGGCCTCTGGGCATTGACCTCATCGTCATTGACGTACTCTTTGCTTCTCTGGTGGTCGGCTGGTACACCGAAAGCCCCGCCGTCGGCAAGTTTGCAGGTGTTTGCAATCTGGCAATCGGTGCGATTTCCTTCTTCCTCATGATGCCCCACGTTTTGGGCGGTCACTGAGCCACATTTTCATAGCATCGAGTTTGAAACCCCGAAAAGTATCGAACTTATTTTAGACATGCAAAACGCCACGGCTTAGACAGAAGCCGTGGCGTTTTCTTTTTGTGTTGAAAAGAAAAGAGAGAGAAAAAGAGAGAGAGTATCGAACAAGGTTTGCAGTTCCTTTGTTCTGTTTCACAGTATAGCAAGGATTTATGACCAAACTATGCTTTTGTTGTGTACAAATTGTGAATTTATCACTTTACGCTGAGAAAGTGCCTTTAGGACTGGGGGAGATAGCCCGCCGTCACTGCCTGTTCGTAGAGCAAATAGGCATGAAAACAGTCAATATCGGCAAGTACAAGGGCATTTTGGGCAGTTTGCAGTTTGTCTTTGGCTTCTTGCAGGGCAGAGGCTGAAATTTTCCCGACGGCATATTTGACTTCTTCTTGGCGGACTAAGGTCTCCTGATGGGCGATGTCTGCTTCACACTGGCGGTAAGCATCTTCAGCTTTTGCCATGCCCCGATGGGCATTGTCAAATGCCAGCTCAAATTGTCTGTGGCTGGCTTGGTATTTGTTCTGGGCAGAGCGGTAATTCTCCTGCATGATTTTATATTTGTTGCTGGTTTCGCTGTAAAACCAGTGCTTGTCGTCCCATTCCTCTTGTGCCTCGTCCATGGCGGTCTGGGCGGTGTAGAGGGTATAGCTTTTGGCTTTTGCCTTGGCGAGGGCAGTTTCATAATTTAAGGAGAGCACCTCGGCAAAATAGGCACTGCGTTCTGGCAGGGGGGCAAGGGAAAGGTCTGCTCGAATGTCTGCCCCCAAAAGGTGTGCCAAGGAGCGTTTCATTTCAGCAACACCTGTGTGCAAGGCATCGAGTTTGTTTTGGGTCTGGCTGTAATTGTATTGGAGGTCTTGGACACTGGCTTGGGTCGCCGTGCCCAGTGCGAGCATTTGCTCCAGTTCCCCCGTGAGACGTTCTAAAGTACACAGTGCCTGTGCCAAATCCAAACCTTGGGCTTCGGTTTTGATGATGTTCCAATATAAGCCCTCAGCAGCCATGACCAGTTGGGTTTGGGCATCTTGAATTTGGCGGTTGATGTCCTCGAGTTGCTTGGCATAGTCCTCCTCATCCATTTTATCCAGTTGGTCGTGGAGCTGGTTGGCTTGGGCATTGAGTGCTGCCGCCCCTGCGGGGTTGTAGGCTTCCATGTCAGCGGCGGCATCCACCAAATCATTGATATTGCTGACCAGTCCCCGTTTTGCACCTTGGAAGTCGTAGGCATTTTGGGCATTGAGCGTGGCTTGCAGGGATAAAATGGTGGGGTTTTGGGCATGCATGGTGCGGGCGAGGTGGGGCAGAGAGATTGTCCCCTCGGCATCGTCGGGGAAATAATTTGGGAATTTGACAGCGACTTTGGCGATTTTGGGTATGTCTCTGTGGATGGCATCGAGAGACAGGGCAGAGACAGGCAAGCTCAGCAAGAGGGCAAGGCTGAGTGCGGATAAGACAAGACGGGATTTCATGGGCATACTCCTTTGTTGAACAGACAGACTGGATGCTTTCTTCTGTATTATGACAGATGCAGGGGAAAAGGACAAGAAAAATTCGAGGAAGACTTGTCAAGGCATGCCTAGACTGGTACTATGGAGGAAGTATATCCACTGAGAGGAGGGCAAGACGCCCATGGGACGTTTTTCCAAAAGCAAAAAAATTGGACTGATTCTTTTTTTCCTCGCCATTTTTTATGTGGTCTTATTTCAAAATGGCTATATCGGGGTCTTGCGTGGGGCGAACTTAGAACAAGATGCCCGTGCTGACCAGTACATCGCCGAAACCGACCAGATGACCCAAGCAATCGGAGAAGACTTGGCGGGCATGTTGTTTTTCGACACAGCCAAACGCAAGCACACCGTTTCCCTGTACAGCAAAAAGCAGGGATTTTCTCTGGGGTATTTTTTCCGTGAGGGTGGCTCGCTGTCCACGGTGGAAACGGGCATTTATGAAACCAGCACCGAAGCCAGCCGTGAAACCGCCTATTTTTCCATGAATGCCCCAGAGCTGTCTTCCTACACCCTCGACGGGGGTGACGCCCAGCCCCTTGACCCCAATGCCCCCTTTGTTCTCATCCTGCCCAAAAGTGCAAAGGTCGTCTTCCAAAACACGCAGGGCGACATCGTCCACCCGTAATCCACCAACAGAAAATCGCATGTAGAGGCGGATATCATCCGCCCATCCCTACACAACACGAAAAAAAGGAGAAACACCATGGATTTGATTTATACCACAAAAAACCACATTGCCGATATCAGCATCAACCGCCCCAAATACCTCAACGCAATGACGGAGGAACTCATAGGGGATTTGATTTTGACCTTGGAGCAGGCACAAAACGATGAAACGATTTTGTGTGTTGTCCTGCATGCCGAGGGCGACCGTGCCTTTTCCGCAGGGGGCGACATCAAGGCGGAAGTCAAGATGGACGGCTACTCCTCCTATGACTTCAGCCTGCTGGGACAGAAGCTCATGCGTACCATCCGCAATTTGCGTGTGCCCGTCATCACGGCAGTCCATGGCTATGCTCTGGGCGGTGGCATGGAAATCATGCTCGCCAGTGATTTTGTTTTTGTGGCAGACGATGCCAAAATCGGGATTCCCTCCATCGTACTCGGCTCTATGCCTGGCTTCACGGGCACACAACTGCTCCCTCGTGTGGTGGGCACAATGCGTGCCAAAGAAATCCTCATGACAGGTCGCCACATCAAAGCAGAAGAAGCGGTCGCACTGGGCTTGGCATTGGAAGTCGTGCCCAAGGAGCACCTCATGAAACGCACCTATGCTTTGGCAGAAACGCTCTGTGAAAAAGCACCCTTTGCCCTGCGCAGCATCAAGACCGCCGTCAACCAATCCCTCGACTTGAGTTTTGAGCAGGGCTTGCTCTTGGAAAGCCAGCTGTTCTCCCGTGTGCAGGCATCGGAAGACAAGAAAATCGGCATGGAAGCCTTCATCAACAAAAGCAAACCCGAGGGCTATCACAACCGCTGAGGTGTTGTGGGACGTCGGGATGCCGTCCCCTACGGAATCCCTCCACCACTTCGTGCTTCCCCCCTTGTCAAAGGGGGAGACAAACCGCAGATGACAGGGGGATTTCGTTCTTCCTTGTTCATTTTTTATTGAAGGAGAAGGCATATGTTCCAGAAAAAGAATGGCGCAGGCAAGAGCCTACGCAGTCAGTTGACCCGTACCTCTGTGGCGGTGGTCTTGCTTTTGGCGTTGATGCTCTCCCTGACCACCTATCTTTTGCTCAATCGGCACTATACCCAGAACACAGAAAAGGACATTGCCGAAACCACGGGGGCAGTTGCCGAAACGATAGACACCTTTATCAATGTCTCCTATGCCACCATGGAAGAATTGTCCGTCAATGCGGAGGTGCTCTCCATGGATGCCCCCAGACAAACCCGTATTTTTGAAGCCTCGGCGGGACGCAATCCCCAATTTGAGTTGATTTATGCACAGGATGCCACGGGCATGCAAACCGCCCGCTCAGTGGGGAAGATTGGTGACCGCAGTGGACGCTGGTGGTTCCAAAAAATGCTCGAGGAAAAACAGCCCTTTGTCTCCAAATCCTATTATTCCGTCGGGACAGATGCCCCCTGCGTGTCCTTTTTCTATCCCATGTACCAAGTGAAACGCTTTGTGGGTGTTTTCGCCGCCGACGTGAAACTCGCCTATCTGCAAGAGATGGTGCAAAAATTTTCCGATTTGGAACAGGGGAAGTATACTTACATTTTGGACAGCGAGGGTGTGGTCATTGCCCACCCTGAGGAACTGTATTTTCAGGAGATGTACAACTACAAAAGCATGACCAAGACCGTCGTGGACAGCTCGGATGGTACGAACATCAGCACACGTGAAGAAGCCATCGAGATAGAAGACGACTATGCCCGTTTGGTGGGCGAAGCTCTAGGGGGCAAAACGGGTACAGCACAGACCCGCATAGCGGGGAAATCCGCTTGGGTCAGCTATGCGCCCATTGCCCTCAAAGGAACAAATTCGGGTGTTTGGACGGTGGTCACGGTACAAGACCGTGCTCTTGCCATGCAGAGCGTCTATGTGCTTCTGGCTTGGATTTTGGGCATAGGGCTGGTCGGTGTCTTGCTGTCGGTCTTCTTCCTGTCTCTGTTCTCCAAACGGCTGGCACGTTCCCTTGGACAACTCGCCACCGCCAGCGACCACTTGGCAATGGGCGACTTTTCCATTGCACTGGACAAGAGCGACAACTTGGAACTGCAACACATGATAGATGCCTTTGCCCAGATGGTCAGCCGTTTTACAGACGTTACCACGGACATTCAGCACATCACCCAGTCTTTCGCCCAAGGCGATGTGCAAGCCCCCAGCAAGTGCCCCCAAGAATATGTGGGGAATTTCCAAGGTATTTTACAGGGTTTGTCCTATATGCAACACTCCATGAGCCAAATTTTGGGCGAAATTCTGCGGGTTGCCAGAGATGTCTGGGGCAGTTCTCAACGCATCACCGAGGCATCTGAGGGCTTGTCCCGCAGTGTAGCGGAGCAGGAAGACGCTCTGCATGCCCTGCAAGAGAGCATGGGGCAAATTGCCAGCCTCATCCGCACCTATGCCCAGACCGCCACCGAAGCCGACCGCATCTCGCAAGAAAGCGTCAAGGAAATTTTGTCGGGCAAAGATGCCATGCAAAAAATGCTGCGTTCTATGTCGGGCATTAAGGAGACCTCAGGGAAGATAGAGCACATCATTCAGACCATTGATACCATTGCTTTCCAGACAAATATTTTGGCACTCAATGCCTCCGTCGAGGCGGCGCGTGCTGGCGAAGCGGGCAAGGGCTTTGCCGTGGTGGCGAATGAAATCCGTACTCTGGCACAGAAAACCACCGAAGCCGCCAAAAGTACGGCAGAACTCATCGAGGCATCTCTGGCATCGGTACAGGAGGGTACAGCGGTGGTGCAACAGACCTCTGAGACCTTTGAGGGCATTGTTTCTCTGACGGAGCAGGTGACAGTACACATCCACGAGATGCGACAGACCGCCAGCGACCAAACCGAAGCCCTGCATTTGGTCGACAGCCATTTGCAGGACATTGCCACGGGCATTGGCGAGACCGGTGCCGTGGTGGACAGCAACGCACAGGTCAGCGGAGACCTGCAAAGACAGGCAATCGACCTCACAAAATCCCTCGAAGGCTTCCAGATTTGAGCCGAAACAGCGTTTTTCAAAAAAACCGAAAAAATTCGCAAATGTCAATAGGTAAGTGCAAGATTTTTTATGTATTTTTTGTGAACAAAATTAAACCCCCGCAAGCGCGGCAAGGGCGACGTTAAAAAGGCTTTGACTGTTTCCCCAGTTCAGCAGTTTGCGGGGGTATTTATTGAGCCAGTCAGTGGCCCACTGTACCGCCTCATCTGTCACCTTGTCAAAGTTGGTGCCTTTGGGGAAGTGGCGGCGGAGCATTTGGTTTTGTTTTTCATTACTGCCGCGCTCGTAACTGCTGTATGGGTGACAATAATAGCACTTTGTCCGTTTACCTCCGAAAATAGACCGCTCAAGTCCGGCGCAGTCCGCAAATTCGCTCCCGTTGTCAATGGTAATGGATTTGAACAGGTGGGGGAACAGTGCGCCATATTTGTACTCCAGTCTGTCAATGCATGACACGATGGTGGCGGCAGTGTGGTCTGGTATTTTGAACGTGACCTCCTGCCGTGTGACGCGTTCCGTCAGCACC
>CAZSWQ010000043.1:0-13714 GCA_964611025.1 uncultured Ruminiclostridium sp. | reverse complement strand
GAGGACATCCCCCTTTGACAAGGGGGATAAGAAAACCAGACGGTTTGGTTTGTAGGGACACCCCTTGCGGGTGTCCGTCTCTTGTGTTCGTGTTGTTCGCCTTAGGACGATGTGGGCATCGCCCTAAATATCCAAATCCTAGGTGCTTAACCACACAGAGGGGCACAGAGGGCACACTCCAAAACACCCCCGCACAGCATGATTTTCAGCCAAAAATACCCAGAACCCGCCTAGGCTTGAGAAATCTTGCAAGCATAGCATTTGGGTAGCTACGAAAAAACCGCCATTTACATCCAGAAAAAGGAATTTAGTAGACGCAAAAAGGAGTTGCTTTCTGATGAGAGCAGCTCCTTTTTCGTGACCAGATAGGAAATATTTTTTCGACAGATTCTGCGACTTGTGCTAGGATGGGTAAAACAATGGAGAATGAATGGTAAACAATGAAAAATGAAAGACCAAACCGTTTGTAGGGACAAATTCCATATTTGTCCACCTTGTTTTTTGCCATGCGGGACAATGTAGGGGCGGATACTATCCGCCCGACCCAGTGAAAAACGGAAGCTCTGGCACAGCATAAATTATCCATTACAAATGATGAATTGTGAATTGATACGAACCTCAGGACGGACGGGCTTCTGATTCCATTCAAGAATTTATTGAATGAGATGTACAGCAGAGATATTGCGACAAAGACCCGCAGTCAGTTGAATCTGAAGCAAAACAAGGGGGAGTTCATTGGCTCGTTTGTGCCCTACGGCTACCAAAAAGACCCAGACGACAAGCACAAGCTCCTCATAGATACGCAGGTCGCCCCCGTCATTGTCGAGATATTTTCCCAGCGTCTGGACGGCAAAACAGGCAGGGAAATCGCCCAAGTGCTCAACGTTCAGGGCATTCCCTCGCCCCAAGCGTACAAGCGACAGCAGGGCATACAGCGTGCCTTCAACCACAACGAAGGGGACAGCCTTTGGACAAAAGATGCGGTCTATCGCATCCTCCGTGACTGCCGTTACACAGGGGATTTTGTGGCGGGTAAGCAGGAAATCAAAACCGTTGGGAGCAGAAAAGCCACCGCCGTACCCAAGGAAAATTGGGTGGTGCTCCCAGATGTTTTCCCCGCCATCATCTCAAAAGAGACCTTTGATGCCCTGCAAAACAAAGGGCAGGAGAACACAGTGCAGACAATTGCCGTAAAATTTACATAGATTTAGCCTCTTGGTGCTAGTGTATTTTACCGTGCAGAGGCTACAATCAGTTTGTAAACATCATTTGCACTATGGCACAGCAGACGGAGGAAAGTCTACATGTTACAATTAGAAAACATCCAAAAATCGTTTGGCGATTTGTCGGTCTTAGAAGACATCACTCTGGACATTGCAGGGGGTGAAATTGTCTCCATTTTGGGGGCATCGGGCAGTGGAAAGTCCACCTTGCTCAACATTATTTTGGGCATCACAGAAGCCAGTGCGGGGCATTTGTATTACCAAGGTGAGGACATCACCCATACCCCTATGCAGGCACGGGGTTTCAACATCGTCTTTCAGGATTATGCCCTCTTTCCCAACCTCAATGCCAGAGAAAATATTGTCTACGGTCTACGCAATCAGCCCAAGGTCTCTAGTTCCCAAGAAGTGGAAGAACTGATTGACCTTTTGAACCTGCGGGAGCACCTAGACAAACCCATACACTTGCTCTCAGGGGGACAAAAACAGCGGGTAGCTCTGGCGAGAACGCTGGTCATGAAGCCCAAAATTCTGCTTTTGGATGAACCACTTTCCGCCCTCGATGGGGTCATCAAGGAATCCATCAAGGAACGTATCCAGACCATTGCCAAGCAATACAAGCTCACGACAATCATCGTCACGCATGACCCCGAAGAAGCCCTCACGCTGTCGGATAAAGTGTTGATTATCCAATCTGGGAAAATTGCCCAATTTGATACCCCAGAGCGCATCATGCATGCCCCCGCCAATGACTTCATTGAGCAGTTCATTTTGAACCAGCTCCGCATCAAGCGCAACAATATCTATAGTCTGTTTGGGGTGCAGTATGCCTAAGAAAACCGCCGTGGAAATCAAAGTACTCTATGGCAGTCTGCTTGCCTTTTTCGGGGTATTTTTGCTCCTGCCCTTGGGGCGGATGCTTCTACAAGCCCTCACGGGCAAGACGGGCTTCAGCTTGGAACACCTCAGCAAAATCTTAGGTGAGGGCACATTTTGGCAGGCAATGGGCAACAGCATGAGCGTTTCTGCCCTCTCCGCCCTCATCAGCGTCGTGTTGGCACTCATTCTCGCCTATACTCTCCAGTATACCAAGCTCCCCACTTGGCTGGGGCAGGGGATTCACGCCCTAGCGGTCTTCCCCATGTTGCTCCCCACCATGACCTACGGCTTTGCCATTTTGTATGCCTTTGGCAAACAGGGTTTGTTGACCAAGCTGACGGGGGTACAATTTTTTGAACTCTATGGCTTTCAAGGGCTGGTCATGGGCTATGTCATTTACACCCTGCCCATCGCCTTTTTGCTGATACACAACAGCATGCACTATGTCGACCAGAAATATATCACCGTCTCCCGCCTCATGGGAGACCCGCCCCTGCGCCGTTTTTTTGTGAGCACCATCCGACCCATTGTAGGCACCATCGGGGCGGCATTCATCCAGTCTTTTTTCCTAGCGTTTACCGATTTCGGCATCCCCGCCGCCATCGGGGGCGAATATGAAGTCGTCGCCAGCATCTTGTACAACACCATGCTCGGTTCTGTCCCGAATTTCGGCGACGGGGCAGTGGTCGCCATCAGTATGATTGTCCCCTCGGTGGTCAGCATTTTGCTTTTGTCCTACCTCGACCGCTTCAATTTCCGTTACGATAAGGTAACACGAGAGACCCCCACTCGTCATCTGGGACGAGATGTGACCTTTGGGACGCTCAGTGTCCTGATTGTGCTCTCCATTGTCCTGATTTTCGCCGTTATTTTTATCATTCCTTTCGTGAAAATGTGGCCCTATGAATTGCATTTCACTTGGCAACACTTCAGGGATATTTTTTCCAAATCCCAGCTCTTTTACATCTACCGCAATTCCCTGCTGGTGGCGGGGCTGACGGGTGTTTTTGGGACAGCCTTTGCCTACGGTGCTGCTCTCGTGACCCAACGCAGTCCCCTCTCCCCCAAGAGCAAGCAAATTCTGGAATCCACTGCCTTGGTCATCAACACCATCCCAGGGATGGTCTTGGGCATCGCCTTTTTGCTCTGCTTCACGGGCACGAGTCTGCAAAATACCATCTTGATTTTGCTCATCTCAAATATCGTGCATTTTTTCTCCACGCCCTACCTCATGATGAAAAATGCCCTCTCTAAACTCAATGCCTCTTTTGAAACCACTGCCCTGCTCATGGGCGACAGCTGGCTGCAAACCCTAGTTCGGGTCATCACACCCAACGTCAAACACAGCATTTTCTCAGTCTTTTCCTACTACTTTGTCAATGCCATGGTGACCATTTCAGCGGTCATTTTTCTAGCGGGTGCAAAAACCATGATTATCACCTCTAAAATGAAAGAACTGCAATACATGGCGAAATTTGAGCAGATTTTTGTCTTCTCGCTGCTGATTTTGTTCAGCAATCTCATTGTCAAGTTACTGGTCAAGTTTGCCACAGGCAAACACCAGTCTCTCACAAAATAAGCCATGCAAACACAAAAGGAGAATCTCACATCATGAAAGCAAAACACATCTTTGCAGGGCTCTTGTCCCTGACACTGAGCCTATCCCTCTTAGCATCCTGCGGGGCAGGGGGCACAAGCCAAGACCAAGTGGTTTTTTACAGCAATGCCGACGATGAAGTTATCGAAGTGATGGAAGGCATTTTGGCAGAACACGGCTACGAAGGCAAGTACATGTTCCAGAGCTTGGGGACAAGTGAACTGGGCGGTAAGATGCTCGCCGAAGGCAAACACATCGAAGCGGACTTTCTGACCATGGCATCTTATTATGTCGACTCCGCCCAGATGGAACAGCAAATGTTCCAAGATTTGACCTTCCCCGTCCATTCTCTGGCACGCTTCCCCGCCTACGTCGCCCCCACGACCTCCCAAGAAGGCGCAATTTTTATCAATACAGCACTCATGAAAGAAAAAAATCTGCCCTTGCCAAAAAGCCTCAAGGATTTGGCTGACCCCATCTATGCGGGCATGCTCTCCGTGGCAGACATCAGCAGTTCGTCCACCGCTTGGCTGTTCATTCAGGCGATTGTCGATGCCTACGGTACAGGTGCAGAGGGACAGGAAATTTTGACCAATATTTACAAAAATGCAGGCGACCACATCGAAAGCTCCGGTTCTGCCCCCATCAAAAAAGTCCGTGCAGGGGAAGTCGCCATCGGTTTCGGTCTGCGTCATCAGGCGGTTGCCGATAAAAAATCGGGCTTGCCCATCGACTACATCGACCCCATCGAAGGAAATTTCTCCCTGATTGAAGTCATTGCTGTGGTGGACAAGGGCGAAAAAACCAACCCGCTCGCCATGGAAATGGTGCAATGTATTGTGGAAAACAGCCGTCCTGCGCTGATGGAATCCTACCCCAATGCCCTGTACACAGGGGAAATGACTGACCGTGCCACCGTCGCTGCCTATCCCAAAACCTTCCCTGAAACCCTCACGGTCGATTTGCTCCAAGCACATGTCACGTTTTCCGAAACCTGCAAAACCGCTGCCCGCAATGCAAGTTGAGAAAAGATAGCAAGACCAATCCAAAATCCAATTTTTGAACACATAGGAGAAACACATCATGTTAACGTATAAACTGTTGACCCCTGGTCCTCTGAGCACCACCGAAACCGTCAAGCAGGAAATGCTCAACGACCACTGCACTTGGGATGACGAATACATGGGCATCACCCAACGCATCCGCCGTGATTTGCTCAAGCTCGCCCATTGCAGTGAGGAAACCTACAGCACGGTACTCATGCAGGGCAGTGGCACATTTGGTGTAGAGGCCGTTTTGACCTCCGCCTTAGGCGAAGACGAAACCCTGCTCATTTGCTCCAACGGGGCATATGGTCTGCGCATGTGCGACATGGCAAAACATGCCAAGCTCTCTTACCTTCACTACGCAGAAGCCTTTGATACCGCCCCCAAAGCGGACATCATTGCCAATTACCTGACAAAACACCCAGAAATTACCCACGTTGCTCTGGTACACAGCGAAACCACCAGTGGTATTTTGAATGATTTGTCCAGCGTGGCAAAGCTCGTCAAAGGGGCGGGCAAAACATTGATTGTCGATGCAATGAGCTCCTTTGGCGGGGTCGACATCGACGTCGAAGCCCTGAAGATTGATTTTCTGGTCAGCAGTGCCAACAAGTGTATCCAAGGTGTGCCGGGCTTCTCTTTCTTGATTGCCAAGCGGACTGCCCTAGAAGCTTGCCGTGGCAAGGCACGCAGTCTCTCTCTGGATGTCTACGACCAGTGGCAGGGCATGGACAAAACGGGCAAATGGCGCTTTACTTCGCCCACCCATGTGGTGCTTGCCTTTGCCAAAGCCATGGAAGAACTCTTTGCCGAAGGGGGTATTCCCGCCCGTCAGGCACGCTACGAAGCGAACAATCGTCTTTTGATTGCGGGCATGGCAGAGCTGGGTTTTCGTCCCTATGTCCGTCCTGCAGTGCAGTCCCCCATCATCACCACCTTTTTCTATCCCGATGGTATGCCCGTCGACTTCCAGCGTTTTTACCACTACATCAAAGACCGTGGCTATGCCATTTACCCTGGCAAGCTGACCGAGGGCGAGACCTTCCGTGTGGGCAACATCGGGGAAATTTACCCCCAAGATATGGAAATTCTCCTGAATATCATCCGAGACTATCTGAAAGAGGTGTGCGCATGAACATCGAAGCTGTGATTTTTGACTGGGCAGGAACGACCGTGGATTTTGGTTCTTTTGCCCCTGTGCAGGCATTCATCCGTGCCTTTGAAGAATTTGGCATCACGCCCACGGTGGCAGAAGTCCGTGAACCCATGGGCATGCTCAAGTGGAAGCACATTGAAGCCATGATGCACATGCCTCGCATTGCTGCCGCTTGGCAGGCTGTCCACGGCAGAGCTTGCAGCAAAGAGAACATTGATCAGGTCTATAAGGCGAGCGAAACGGCAATTTTGAAGATTTTGCACGACTTCGCCCAGCCCAAGCCCTATGTCCTAGAGACCATAGCGACCCTGCGCAAGGCGGGTATTCGCATCGGCTCGACCACAGGTTACACCGACAGCATGATGGCGATTGTTGTCCCTCGTGCCAAAGAACTGGGCTACGACCCCGATTTCTGGTGTAGCCCCAACGCAGTCCAAAACCAAGGCAGACCCTACCCCTACATGATTTTCAAAAATCTGGAGGCTCTTGGGGTGTCCGACGTGCGCCGTGCCGTCAAGGTGGGCGATACCGTGGCGGATATCAAAGAGGGCAAGCAAGCGGGGCTGATTTCTGTGGGTATTGTCGAGGGAAGCTCCATCATGGGCTTGTCGGAAGCAGAATGGGATGCCCTGTCTCCCAAACAAAAAGCCCAAGCATCTGCCCGTGTCCATGCCGTCTACCAAAACTGTGAGGCGGATTATGTCTTGGAAAATATGGCACAGTTGCCCGCACTTTTGGAAACACTGAACGCCGAATGAACAACAAAAGATGTGCCAGCAAACCCGCTGGCACATCTTTTTGCCAATACAGCAATCGGAGGCTTGATATGGGGGTTGGGAGTGGAGAGCAGAACAGCCCCCCTTTATTTTTCATTGCTCTGGGCTCTGGGTTTTTCATGTCTCTGCTGGGATTGACAAAGCCTGATGATTAGTGTAAACTAACCGTTAGGAGGGATGCCCATGAGAGAAGAAATCTATGACATTACTGGCATGCACTGTGCGGCATGTAGCAGTGCGGTGGAACGAGTCACCCGCAAGCTGGACGGTGTGGTGCAAAGTCAGGTCAATTTGCCCATGAAACGCTTGACCATCGCCTACGATGAGGAAAAAACCACCCCCGATGCCATCATTGCCAAAATCAAAAAAGCGGGCTTCGGTGCACAGCCCCACGGACAAGATGCCCCTGCGTCCAGTCTGGAAAGCAAGCCGCAAAAACCTTGGGGCTTGCTGTTCGCCCTCCTGTGTGCCAGCTTGATTTTCCTGCTCTCCATGGGGAGCATGCTCTGGTTGGACATGGCAAATTACTTGGGGATTGTTTCACCCAGTCGTTACCCTGTGAATTTTGCCCTCTTGCAACTGCTCCTCTGCCTGCCCGTTTTGGCATACGGCAAGCACTTTTTCACGGGTGGCTTTTCCGCCCTGTTCCACGGCAACCCCAATATGGATACTCTGGTGGCACTGAGTGTCTCTGTGTCCTTCGTGTACAGTCTGGTGCAGACCTTTTTGATTGCCACAAACCCCACACAACTGCCTCACTTGTATTTTGAATCCGCCGCCATGGTGGTCGCACTGGTCAGCGTAGGCAAAACCCTCGAAGCCCGCAGCCAAGAAAAAACCAAGGGGGCGATTGCCAAGCTTCTGCGTCTTGCCCCCGATACGGCGATTTTGGTCGACGAGCACGGACAGTGGGACGTCCCACGGGACTTTGTCCAAGTCAAGGATACCATTTTGGTCAAGGCAGGGGCGAGCGTCCCGCTCGATGGGGTGGTCACAGGGGGCACGGCGAGCATCAACGAAGCCATGCTCACAGGCGAGAGCCTGCCCGTGGAAAAAACAGTGGGTGCGCGGGTGGTCGGTGGTAGTCTCTGCCTGACGGGGGCGATTTTTGTTGAGGTGAGCCACACAGGCAGTGACACCACACTGGCGAAAATCATTCAATTTGTCGAAGATGCACAGGGAAAAAAAGCACCCATTGCCCGCCTTGCCGACAAGGTCGCAGGTGTGTTTGTGCCCGCCGTGCTCGCCATTGCCACCTTGGCTTTTGTCGTTTGGCTGGTGGCGGGGGCAGAGCTCTCCTTTGCCCTCAATATCTTCACCTCGACACTGGTCATTGCCTGCCCCTGTGCCATGGGGCTGGCAACCCCTATGGCGATGATGGTCGGGACGGGTCTGGGTGCAAGGCACGGCATACTCATCCGCAACGGGGAAATTTTGGAGCGTGCTCAAGCCGTACAAACGGTTATTTTCGACAAGACAGGGACAATCACCAAAGGCGAACCCGTGGTGACGGATATGTGCTCTGACCAGCCTGAGACCCTGCTCCGCCTTGCCTATGACCTCGAACGTCTCAGCGAACATCCCCTATCCCGTGCCATTTGTCGCCATGCAGAAGCACAAGTGCCCAAGCTCGATGCACAAATGCAGAAGATTGCACAAGTGTCAGGCGGGGGCATTGTGGGAAACGATGCCCAAGGGAAACCCGTCCTGCTGGGCAATGAACGCCTGTTTTCTGAACGGGGCATTGCACTGGATGCCTACAAACAGCAAAGCGATACTTGGAAACAAGAGGGAAAAACGGTCATTTTTGTGGCACGCGCGGGGGAAGTGCTGGGCATGCTCGCCCTGCAAGACACTGTCCAAACGGGTGCAAAAGAGACCCTAGCCCAGCTCTATGCACTGGGCATAGAAACCGTGCTTCTGACGGGTGACCACCAGCGTACCGCCGAACACATCGGCAAGCCCTTGGGCTTTGGGGAAATCATTGCCGAAGTACGCCCCGAGGAAAAGGCAGAACTTGTCCGCGCCAAACAAGCCCAAGGGAAAACGGTCATGATGGTCGGGGACGGCATCAACGATGCGGTGGCACTGTCCCAAGCGGATATTGGCTGTGCCATCGGACGGGGCAGTGACATTGCCATTGACTGTGCCGACATTGTGCTGATGCGGGAAGACCTGCAAGACGTCTGTCGGGCACTTCACCTGAGCCGTCACACCCTGCGGAACATGAAACAAAATCTCTTTTGGGCATTTTGTTATAACGTCTTGGCGATTCCCATTGCCATGGGTGTACTCTACCCCAGCTTCGGTTTGCTCCTCAACCCCATGATAGGTGCATTGGCGATGAGTGCCAGCTCGCTCTTTGTGGTCAGCAATGCCCTGCGCCTGCAATACAAAACATTGGATAAAAAAGGATGATACGCATGAAAACACTGCTCGTACCCGATATGCACTGCTTGCGCTGTGTCGCACGCATCGAAACCGCCCTGAAAGAAGCCACCATTCCCTGTCAGGTCAATTTGGACACAAAAACGGTTGCTGTTCCAGAAGACCGCTTGGCACTTGCCATCGAGGAATTGGACGACTTGGGCTTTGATGCCCAGCCAAACGAAAGGGTTTCTCCCCAGAAAAACCCTTGACAAGGTGGATTTGTTTTGCTATACTACTATTGTTAGTGTACACGAATTCCATATCCTTTTTTCTTGACCTGACAGCACCCTGACCATATGGTCAGGGTGCTGTTTGGATATACAGAGGAGTGCTTCTCATGCCCAGCGTACTTGCCCTATCCCGCAGATTGCTTTTGGAAACCGACATGACCACCCGTGCGGTCGCCCAAACCTGTTATATCTCCGAAAGCCACCTCAGAAGTAAATATTTGGCGGTTTTTGGTCTGCCCCCCAGAACATATATCCAAAAAGTCAAGATGAAAAAAGCCCAGACCCTCTTGCGTATCACCGAGCGGACGGTTGGGGACATCGCCCACGACTTGGGCTACATCAATGCCAGCAAATTTTCAGCCGTGTTTCGACGTTATTATGGCATGTCTCCACGAGAATACCGCCAAACATTGGAAATCGCTCGAAAAAAAGGAAATTCTGGTGTTTTGGAGTAGAAGTAGGCAAAACTAAGTCGATATGATGGATACAGACAGACAAAACAAACAATATTGCATCAATTGCAAGGAGGATTTTATTATGTACGATTGGATGAAAAAAGACGAAACTTTGTTTTTGGCAGGTGGCATTGTGGCAGGTCTGCTTCTGCCCTGCATTTTCAAGGCAAAGAAAACCCGTGAATTGACCGTCAAGGGTCTCGCCAAGGGCATGATGGTCAAGGACAGCATCATGGAAGAAGTCAATAACATGCGGGAAGAAGCAGAGGACATCTGTGCCGAAGCCAAGACCCTCGCCAAGTACAAGTACGATGCCAGCGTCGCTGACGAAGTGGATGCCTAAACAAAGGAGGAGAAGACGGTATGCAGTTCCAGATTTGCTGTGACCGACCCTCACGTCTTCGCCTGCGCTTCGGAAAATACCTTCTGACCAAGGAGCAGTGTTACGGCTTGTCCGACCTGCTCCTTTCTTTGCAAGGTGTCACAGAAGTACACGCCAACGAAGCGAACGGGTCTTTCTTGATTCTCTACGAGCAAGCAGAAGCCAGAGATGCCATTTTGGAGACCATCCGTCTCCAAAAGCGGGTGGATATTCCCGAAGGCACGGCAAATGATGTCCAAAAGCAGAGCGAAATTGAGAGTCAATTCAAAAATAAGCTCTTGTGTCTCTGCCTGAAACACACCCTGCGACGACTGCTCCTGCCCGCCCAAATCCACGGCTGTATCACTTGGATACGCGCCTTGCCTTTCCTGCGTCGTGGTGTGCGTGCCCTGTTCAGTGGACGTATGACCGTGGAATTACTGGACGCTACTGCCATCGGCACAGCCCTGTGCTGTGGCAAACGCAAAACGGCTTCCTCGACCATGTTCCTCTTGAAGCTCTCGGATTTGCTTCTGGAATATGCCAATGCCAGAGCCAAGCATGCCCTCGCCCAGAGTCTTGCCATTCGCATTGACCAAGTTTGGCAGGTGGTGGACGGTGTGGAAGTGCAAGTGCCCATGCGTCAACTGCATCTGGGCGATGTCATCCGTGTCCGTACAGGGAGCATGTTGCCCGTCGATGGGACGATTGTCCGTGGGGACGCTCTACTGAATGAAGCGACCATGACGGGCGAACCGCTCGCCGTCCACAAAACCACAGGCGGTACGGTCTTTGCAGGGACGATTTTGGAAGAAGGAGAAGTGGATATTGCAGTCCGTGCCTTGGGCGGGGATTCCCGCATTGCCAAAATCATCGACATGATTGACACGGGCGAAGAAGCCAAGGCAAACATTCAGGGCAAGGCGGAACGCTTGGCAGATGGCATTGTGCCCGTCAGCTTTGGGCTCTTTGCTATGACCCTGCTTTTGACCCGCAGTGTCTCCCGTGCGATTTCTGTTTTGATGGTGGATTTCTCTTGTGCCATCAAATTGACCACACCCATCACCATCATTTCCGCTTTGAAAGAGGCCTCCCAGCATAACATTGTGGTCAAGGGCGGGAAATATCTCGAACTGCTCGACAAGGTGGACACCATTGTTTTTGACAAGACTGGCACGCTCACCAATGCCGTTCCCAAGGTCTCCCGTGTGTTGGTTCTGCACCCCGACTACACAGAAGATAAGGTGCTCCGCATTGCCGCCTGTCTGGAAGAACACTTCCCGCACAGCGTCGCCATGGCGGTGGTCGCCGAGGCGGCAGAAAAAGAGCTCCTCCACCCTGAAGACCACGAAACGGTGGAGTACATTGTTGCCCATGGCATTGCCAGCTCCTATCAGGGAAAACGCTCCATCATCGGCAGTTATCATTTTATTTTTGAAGATGAGGGCATTCCCTTCCCCACAGAACAAAGCGAGCAATTACAAGAAGCCATTGGGCAGGATAGTGCCATTTACCTAGCAGTGGATGGTGCATTGGTCGGGGTCATTTGCATCAACGACCCCCCTCGTGCTGAGGCAAAAGACGCCATTGCAGGCTTGCGTCAGGCGGGTATTGCTGAAATTATGATGATAACTGGAGACAGCGAAGCCAATGCCAAATACGTCAGCGAAAGTTTGGGGCTTGACCGTTATTTCGCCTCTGTTTTGCCCGATGGCAAAGCCGAACACATCCGCAAACTGAAAGCCGAGGGCAAGACCATTTTGATGGTCGGGGACGGCATCAATGATACACCCGCCCTCAGCTGTGCTGATGTTTCCCTGACCCTGCACGGTTCGTCCGACATTGCCCGTGAGGTGGCGGATATTTCGATTTTGTCGGATAATCTCTGCGACATTGTGACCGCCCGCCGTCTGGCAAGTGCTATGATGGCGAAAATCTCCCAGCACTACCGCTTCATTGTCGGCTTCAATGCCCTGCTGATTCTGGCAGGCATCGGGGGTGTCTTGCAGGCGAGCCAGTCCGCTTGCTTGCACAATGCCTCCACCGTTACTCTGGCTGGCATTTCCACCCGCTCCATTTTGCCCAAAAAACAAGCAGAAAGCGAGGCGAAGACAAGCCATGAAACAGCATAAATTCTGGTCATATCTGGCCATCATTGCCATGCTCATGTCCATGTGGACAGGCATCCGCCACAAGTAAGGCAGTAAAAACCCGCCCAGCACGCAAAATGCTGGGCGGGTTTTTCTCCATATGGCTTGACGTTTCCTGCAAAAAATCATATACTATCCATAGAATTACCACCGGGTAAGAATGCAAGGGCATTCATACGCACATCGTTAGGTCATAGAAGATGTGTTGTATGGATGCTTATTTTTTTGGAGGGAATCATGAACTACTGGAACAAATGGAAGCACTACTTCAGCAAAGAAGAATGGGGCTTATGGCTGGGTTCAAGCCTTGCGATTGTCAGCACCTTTCTACTTTTTGACCGTGGCAATGTGCTCACACTGTTCGCTTCGCTGGTGGGTATTAGCTCCTTGCTGTTCAATGCAAAAGGCAATCCCATCGGGCAAGTTTTGATGGTCTTATTCAGCGTGGCATATGGGCTGATATCCTTTCAATTTGCCTATTACGGTGAGATGATTACCTATCTTGGCATGACCATGCCCATGGCGATTGTCGCATGGATTGCTTGGGTAAAACATCCCTATCAGGGCAATCACGCAGAGGTGCAAATCAATCAGCTTTCCCAAAGAGAATACCTTGTCATGTATGGCATGACTGTTGTGGTCACGGTGCTGTTTTATTTCATTTTGGCATATTTTCATACCGCCAATTTGTTCTGGAGTACCCTCTCTGTCAGCAGCAGTTTCATTGCCGTCTATCTGACCTTCCGCAGAAGCCCCCTGTTTGCCTTGGCATATGCAGGCAATGACTTGGTTTTAATCCTCTTGTGGTCGCTTGCCCTGCGAGAGAATCTTTCCTATCTCTCTGTGGTGGTCTGCTTCATTGCCTTTTTCATCCATGATATCTATGGCTTTCTCAACTGGAAGCGCATGGAACAAAGACAGCAGGCGCAGGTCTTGACGATTGCGACACAAGATTGACCAAATAAACATAGCTTTTCTTGTGAAATAGGTGTATGATTTTATCATAGCTTTTGGACATTTTTCACGTTTTATCTATTTATCTATGGACTTTTGGTCTTCAAGTTTGGTATAATGGCAAGAGAGAAAGAAAACCGAAAAGGAGGAACACAAGGACAACAAGGACAACAAGCGCAGCATGCATCTGGGCAAGTGCTCCCCGTACACTGAGTTTGTTCCCCTTGCACTGACAGCCCCTACCGCTTGAATATAGAACATTTTTTCCTATTTTTTTGTTGCACGATATTCCGCCATATGGTATGATACCTTTATGTAAGCCCAACGGATATTGGACGATGGTTGCTTGGGCTGAACCCCTTTCCTCAGCCTGCGGGAAAGAGCACTGTGCCCAATATGCTAACGCAAAGGTGAGGTAGGTATTGTGCTTCCTGCATGGGAAGTGGCAAAAACGACA
>CAZSWQ010000042.1:0-13723 GCA_964611025.1 uncultured Ruminiclostridium sp. | reverse complement strand
CGCTTGCCTGTTTTCGTAGAAAATGGTATACTATGAAGGCAAAATATAAACAAAAAAGGAAAGAAACAAAACAGAAAGAAAGAAACAAAACAGAAAGGACGATTTTGGAATGAAAAAATATTTGCTATTGTTTTTGAGTTTGTGTCTTGGTTTGGGCTTGGTGTCCTGTGGAGGCGGACATGTGACCCCCTCGCTGGAGGTCAAGAAAGATGCCTACCAATCCACCCCACAAGAGTTGATTGCCGTCTTGAATCGCAGCATTAAGGACATCAATGCTAAGAATACCGAGGAAGAACGCGCAGAAAGCATCTTGACTTTGCCCGATTTTGTCGCCTCTGGTGAGGATATCATCATCAGCGAAATGCCCGAATTTTTGGCAGTCAATTTCAAGACCACCGCAAAAGGCGATTTGACCGAAATCACCTTTACCTTTACCAATTCTCCCCAGATTCCCGCCGTCAATGTCAAATATTCCATGAGCTATTATGTCTCGGTCATTCTCTCTCAGCTCATGCAGAAAGAAGATTTTGAGCTGGCCAGCAAGGAAGTCCAGAAAGCCTTGGCGGGGGGCACATATACGGGGCAACACAACCAGTCCAACATTTCCGCCACCACCCGTGATTTTGTCACTGTCCTAAAATTTGCCGCCATTCCTCAAGAAGAAAAATAAGAATACAAAAATACCCCCTCGACAGATAGGATTCTGTGAGGGGGATTTTCTTGTTTTTGTTATGCTGTTATGCCAGTGCTTTTTCCAAACGACTCCGAATCGCCTGCAACAAACCCAGATTATCAGGCACGCTCTGAATGTCTTCCTTGGCATAGAGCAGAGCAATATCCTCCGAGATGATGCCATCTTCAAAGGTCTGCAAGCTGGCATCGACCAGAGCATCGGCAAAGTGCAATAAGTCCTGATTTTCGTCCAGCTCGCCACGCTTTTTCAGTGCGCCCGCCCAAGCAAAAATCGTTGCCAAGGGGTTGGAAGAAATGCGCTCGCCCTTTTGGTGACGGCGGTAGTGGTCGGTAATCGTGCCGTGGGCGGCTTCATACTCAAAATTGCCGTCGGGGCTGACCAAAACGCTGGTCATCATGGGCAGAGAACCAAAAGCGGCGGCGACCAAATCGCTCATGACGTCCCCATCGTAGTTCTTACAAGCCCAAATCATCCCGCCCTCGGAGCGAATCACCTTGGCGGCAACATCGTCAATCAGGGCATAGCGGTAATTCAGACCCGCAGCATCCATTTTTTCCTTGTATTCCTGCTCAAAAATATCTTGGAACAGAAGCTTAAAGGTCTGGTCGTAGTCCTTGGAGATGGTATCCTTGCAGGAGAACCAGACATCTTGCTTGCTGTCGAGGGCGAACTCGAAGCAGGAACGGGCAAAAGAC
The DNA here is from genome assembly GCA_964611025.1 of uncultured Ruminiclostridium sp. Taxonomy (GTDB): domain Bacteria; phylum Bacillota; class Clostridia; order Oscillospirales; family Oscillospiraceae; genus Evtepia. The sequence continues at coordinate 12,334 of CAZSWQ010000042.1, read as the reverse complement.
TGAATGGAAGCGTCTCGATTGTGTATGCCCTGCAAGACCCCTGAGGCTTTGAAATCAAAAATGGTCTTGCGGGTTTCCTTGCCATTTTCATCTGTGAAGACCAGCTCTGCCTTACCAGGGACTTCCACACGGTGCTCTACTGCCTTGTAAATATCGCCGTAGGCATGACGGGCAATGACAATGGGCTTTTTCCAACAGCTCACCACAGGCTTGACCTTGGAGAGCATGATGGGCGCACGGAAGACCGTCCCGTCCAGAGCGGCACGGATGGTGGCATTGGGGCTTTTCCACATTTCTTTCAGCTGGTATTCCTCCATGCGTTGCAGGTTGGGTGTGATGGTGGCACACTTGACCCCGACACGGTGTACCTTGATTGCCTCCGCTGCCGCTGCGGTGACTTGGTCATCGGTTGCGTCACGGTTGGGCAGGCTGAGGTCAAAATAGGCGGTGTTCAAATCCAAAAAGGGGTGAAGCAATTCGTCCTTAATCATTGCCCAGAGGATGCGGGTCATTTCGTCCCCGTCAATTTCTACAATGGGATTTGGCATTTTGATTTTTTCCATAAAAAAATGTTGCTCCTTTCCATCCTGCGAGGGGGGCATCGTGCCCCCCGCAACAGGTGTTGATGCTTGCCCTAGTGGCATTATTTTTTGCTGGCGTAGTAGTTCATGAGACAGCCCGTGAGCAAGAGTGCGCGGTCTTCTTGGCTGAGACCCGTCAGCACCAGAGGCAGGTCGTGTACACCGTCTGCACTGAGTACCTGTGCGGTGACGGCTTCCTTGCCCTCCTGAACAGCCTGACGGATGTCAGGGACAAAGATAAAATCACCAGAGGCATAGGGGAAAGCGGTGTCTTTGTCCAAGGTGAAGGGCAACATGCCCCAGTTGATGCAGTTGGAGCGGTAGCGTTTCGTGGCAAATTCGTAGCAGATGTTGGCAGACGCACCCAGCACACGCTGACAGGAGGCCGCCTGTTCACGGGCAGAGCCGTCACCGGGCTTGTTGGCGAAGATGACCGAGCCAAGCTCCAAATCCTGAGCGGTTTCTTGGGGCAGAGCGAGCTTGTTCAGTACGTCCAGCACTTCGGCGGGGATATCGCCCGTCTTGCGTTGGTGTTCCATTGCCTGCGTGGCAAGGCTACGGGGCACATAGTCGGGGTCACGGCGGGAGAGGGTGAAAGATGCCAGCTTGAGGGGATTGGAGCGGTAGGAGGAGGTTTCACCCGAGGGAATCAGCTCGTCTGTGGTGGTCACTTCGTCACGCAGGACAGAGGCGACCTGCAAGAGCAGATGCTTGGGCATGGCGGGGATGGGAGGCCATTCTGCGATGTTAGGGCCGAACTTCAAAGCGGCGTCTGGATTGGGATTGTCGAAGCCCTGATAGACACGGCGACCGTAGACCTTGCTGTCAAAACTGCGCTTTTTCTGGACGGGCTTCACATAATCGACTTCGGTGGCGGGGGTCAAAATGCCCTGATTGCGGGCGGTAGCGGCGATGGAGCGGGCATCCATGAGAATGACACCAGAGAGCTGACCGTCGCTGGGCTTCGAGCCTTCACGGTTGGGGAAGTTGCGGGTGGTGTGACGGATGGAGAGGGCATTGTTGGAGGGTACGTCCCCAGCACCGAAGCAAGGCCCACAGAAGCAGGGCTTGAACAGTGCGCCCCCGCCCATCAAATCGGTCTGAATGCCATTTTGAATCAGTTCCATGTTGACGGGGGTAGAGGGGGGATAGATGGACAGGGAGAAATAACCCGTGCCGACGGAGTGCCCGTCCAAAATGGCGGCGGCTTCGGCGATGTTGTCGTACATACCGCCCGCACAGCCTGCAATGATGCCTTGGTCAAGAATGAGTTTGCCGTTGACCAGCTTGTCGGTCAGGTGGAAATCAATATCCTTGCCGAATTGAGCTTGTGCGTCCAGCTCGACCTTACGCAAAATATCGCCTGCGTTTGCCATCAGTTCACGGATGGTATAGGCTTCCGAGGGGTGGAAAGGCAGGGCTGCCATGGGTTCAATTTTGGACAGGTCAATGCGGATGAGGCTGTCATAATATGCCCCGTCTTCGGGGTGCAGTTCTTTGTATTCTTCGGGTCTGTCGTGGACGTCAAAATATTCTGCGACAGCGTCATCGGTCTCCCAGATGGAGCTGAGGCAAGCCGTTTCGGTGGTCATGACGTCAATGCCAATGCGGTAATCCATGGGCAGATTTTTGATGCCAGGGCCGACAAATTCCAGAATCTTATTTTTCACAAAACCGTTTTTGTAGACCTCACCACAGAGGGCAATGGCGACGTCATGAGGGCCAACACCCTGCACGGGTTCGCCTTCCAGATAGACCATGACAACCGCAGGGGGGGCGACGTCATAGGTGTTTGAGAGCAGTTGCTTGACAATTTCAGGGCCGCCCTCGCCAATGCCCATCGTGCCCAGTGCGCCGTAGCGGGTGTGGCTGTCCGAGCCGAGAATCATACGACCACAGCCCGACATCATTTCACGGGCATATTGGTGAATGACTGCTTGGTTTGGGGGGACAAAAATCCCGCCGTATTTCACGGCAGCGGACAGCCCGAAAACGTGGTCATCTTCGTTGATTGTCCCGCCGACGGCACAGAGGCTGTTGTGGCAGTTGGTCATGACATAGGGGACGGGGAAGCGTTCTAAGCCACTTGCCTTTGCCGTCTGGATGATGCCGACATAGGTGATATCATGGGAAATGAGGCTGTCAAATTTCAGTTGCAAAAGTTCGGGTGCTTTGGCGTGGTTGTGGGCATGCATGATGCGGTATGCCATGGTTTTTTCTCTGCCACTGGTGGGGGAGAGGACATCGGAGGCAGGGACAACTTTGCCCGCTTGCCAAACAACGCCCGTGGATTGTAAAGTAATCATCAGGTATCGTCACTCCTTCATAGGGATAAAACGCAGGCTTTACCCCGACATAAGATAAACTTTGTTTCTGCCGTCCGAGCGTAAGAAAGTCTGGGACGGCACTATATCTTTCATTATAGCATAAAACGGCAAAGAAGCAAAGAAAATGAAAAGACATTTGATTTTTCTTGCAAGAAAACTGAAAAATTGACAAAGCTTAGAGAAAAACTTGGGAAAATGAGCAGTTTGTAGAAATAATTCTTGCAAAGTGCTGAAAAAAACGCTATAATGTTGAGTAATATCATGCCCGCAAACACCAGATAGAAAACAGGGCTTCTGCCCTGTGGAAAGGATACATACTGTGGATAAAAACGAACAAATTATGAGAGATTATGCCTCCGCTTTGGGCAAACAGATTCGCCAAGAATACCACATCGGAGAAGACGAATACGACCACTACAACATCAAGCGAGGTCTGCGTAATGATGATGGTACGGGTGTGCTGGTCGGTGTCAGCCGTATTGGTAGCGTGCAGGGCTATGTCATGGACGAAGGGGAACGTCTGCCCACCAAGGGTCAGCTGTACTACCGTGGTATGGCCTTGACCGAAATTGTGGAAAACCACAAAGAACGGGGTACATTTGGCTTTGAAGAAGTCGCCTATCTCCTGCTCTTTGGCTACCTGCCCACAAAGGGAGAGCTGGTCTATTTCAATAAGATGCTTTCCAAGGCACGGATGCTCCCCAAGGGCTTCACGGAAGATATGATTTTGCGTTCCCCCAGCCGTAACGTCATGAACAAGCTCGCCCGCAGTGTCTTGGCACTGTATTCTTACGACGACAACCCCGACGACACCTCCATCTCCAATTTGCTCCGCCAGTCCATTGAATTGATTGGCTCGTTCCCCAGCATCGTCGCCAATGCCTACATGGTCAAGCGTCGTTACATTGACGGCAAGTCCCTCTATCTCCACACCCCCCAAGACAACCTCTCCGTGGCGGAAAACTTCCTGCTCATGATTCGCAAAGACAAGAAATTCACCGACGAAGAAGCCAAGCTCTTGGACATGATGCTGATGGTACACGCAGAACACGGTGGCGGGAACAACTCCACCTTTGTCTGCCGTTCCCTGTCCTCGAGCGGGACGGATACCTATAGTGCCATTGCAGGGGCGGTTGGCTCGCTGAAAGGCCCTCTGCACGGTGGTGCGAATGCCAAAGTCATGCAGATGTACCGTTATATCAAGGAGACTCTGCCCGACCCCAGAGACGATGATGCCCTCAAAGACATGCTCGCCAAAATCCTCAACAAAGAGGCGAACGACAAATCGGGCAAGATTTACGGGCTGGGTCATGCCATCTATACGATTTCTGACCCCCGTGCCGTCCTGCTCAAACGCTATGCCAAAAACCTTGCCGAAGAAAAGGGCTATTTGAAAGAATTTGAGCTGATGGAACGCATTGAAAAATTTGGCATTCCCATGATTATGGAAAAGCGAAAGAAAGACATTCCCATGTGTGCCAACGTGGATATGTACTCTGGTCTGGTCTATGCCATGTTGGGCATTCCCGAAGACCTCTACACGCCCCTGTTTGCGACCGCGCGTATTGCGGGCTGGTGTGCAAACCGCATCGAAGAAGTCATGACGGGCAACCGCATCATGCGTCCTGCCTACCGCGCCATGGTCAAAAAAGTGCCCTATGTCCACCCAGAGGACAGAGAAAGCCTTCTGCGTTTCGATTGATGAACAAGAGCCGTCCCCCGTCTTTGTGTATGGGGGGCGGTTTTGTTTTGCCCTAGGACAGGCAATATCAGTGTTTGGGGGACATATACTGTTCGCAGTATACAGGGGGAAAGGGGGGAGCAAGGGTGGCAGAGAGGAAAGGTACACGCAAGGAGAGCCTGCGGGAAAAAACCGCCCGCTTGGTGGACATTCCTATGGATATGGTCTTGCCCAGTGTGACCTTGATTGGTGACCGTGAATTGCGTTTGGAGCACTATGGCAAGGTGCTTTTGTATACAGCGGAAGAAATTCAAATCAGCGGGCAGAAATGGAATGTGCAAATTGAGGGAAAACACCTGAGCATTCGGGGCATGCGTGCGGGGGAATTGCTCATCACAGGCTGGATTTCCGCCCTGCACCTCCTGCCCCACGGGTCTTAATTTTTCTTTTTTCATGCTTCGTTGTTCATTGTCAATTCCAAATTGTGCATTATGAATTCTAAATTATGAATTGTATGGAGGGGGGGGCGTTTGCATGCAGTGGCTCTATCATATGATTCTGGGGCAATACGTCCTTGTCTTGCGTGGGGCGGATACGGAGGGTTTGCTCAATGCCTGCACCGAAGCGGGGCTTGTTTTTTGGGGTGTACAGCAGGTGGAAGACTATACCCTGTCGCTGTGTATTGCCTATGCGTCGTATCCCGCTCTTTTGCGTCTGGTACGGCGGCAGCAGTGCGTAGTCATAGAGGCAGATGCACAGGGTGTTCCACCGTTTTTGTGGCGGTTTCGGCGACGCTATCTGCTCTGGCTGGGGGCGGTCTGTTGTGTCTTCTCCCTCTGTTTGCTCTCTCGTACCATTTTGCTCATTGACATACAGGGCAATGAGCAAGTGAGTGAGCATGCGATTTTGAGTGCCCTGCGGGCAGAGGGTGTATCCCTAGGGGTCTACGGGGGCAAGATACAAGGGCAGGGTTTGCGTTTTGCCATGCTGGAGCGTCTGCCCGATTTGGCATATTTTGCCCTGAATTTGCACGGCACGAGGGCGGAAGTCATTGTGCGGGAACGGCTGCCAAAACCCGAACTGCGCAACACGGAAGACCCCGCCCATCTGGTGGCGGAGGTCTCGGGTATCATTACAAAAGTGGAGGTCTGGGCGGGGGAAGCCCGTTGTCAGGTGGGGGATGTGGTGAGCGAGGGCGACTGCCTCATCAGCGGATTGGTCGAGATGCCCGCTGCCCCCTATACGGATTTGGGCACGGTGGCAGAGTGGCGGGGACGGGCGGAGGGCAGGGTGGAAGCCCGCACATGGCGTACCCTCACCGCCAGAATCCCCCGTTTTTATGGGCAAAAAATCCCAACGGGCGAGGAAAAAAGCAGATTTGCCCTCAGTCTTCTGGGCAAGCGTATGAAATTTTATGGAAATGGTGGCATTTCCTTTGCAGAGTATGATAAAATACGGTATACAAAGTTGGACAGTCTCTGCCCAGTGTCCACCTTGCCCTTGGTCTGGGAGCACACCAACCTGCAAGCCTATACCCAAATGCCACAAGCGCTGACGGAAGCGGACGCACACACCTACCTCACCGCCAGTGTTGACCGTCAGCTTCTGCAGATGCTGGGCGAGGAGGGCAAGGTTTTGCAGAAAGATGTGGTTTTTACAAAGCACGAGGGCTATTTTGAACTGACCCTTTTGGCAGAGTGTCAAGAACAGATAGGAAGATGCGTCCCACTGGCTTACCTGAGTTTACCACCAGTGGAGACGGAGGAAGGAAACACATGATAGAACAACTCATTGAAATTGAACGCATTGAAGATGCCGTGGACATTTTCGGCTCTTTTGACCAGAATATCCGCCTCTTGGAGCAGGAATTGCAGGTGACTGTCGTGCCCCGTGACGGGGCACTGAAGGTCTCAGGGGAGGCGGAAGCCGTCCTGCTGGGGGTGAAGGCACTGGAGAGCTTACTTGACCTCGCCAGCCGTGGCGAAGCCATCACAGAGCAAAACGTCCGTTATCTCTTGAACTTGGTCAAGCAGGGCAAGGAAGACGAATTTTCCGCCTTGGCAAAAGACATTCTCTGCGTCACGGCAAAGGGCAAGCCCATCAAGGCAAAAACCGTCGGACAGAAAGCCTATACCAAGGCAATTGCCCAGCATACCATCACGCTGGGCGTCGGGCCTGCGGGCACGGGCAAGACCTATCTGGCGGTGGCGGCTGCGGTGGCGGCATTCCGTGCCAAAGAGGTCAACCGCATCATTTTGACCCGCCCTGCCGTGGAAGCGGGCGAACGCTTGGGCTTTTTGCCGGGTGACTTGCAGAGTAAAGTCGACCCCTACCTGCGTCCCCTCTATGATGCCCTCTTTGATATGCTGGGGGCGGATAATTATCAAAAATATCTCGAGCGGGGCAATATCGAAGTTGCACCGCTCGCCTATATGCGCGGGCGCACGCTGGACGATTCTTTCATCATTCTGGACGAAGCCCAAAATACCTCCCGTGAGCAGATGAAAATGTTTCTAACCCGCATTGGCTTTGGCTCTAAAATTGTCATCACGGGGGACATCACCCAAATTGACTTGCCCACGGACAAAGTTTCTGGCTTGAAAGAAGCCGTGCGTATTTTGCAGGACGTGGACGACATTGCCATCTGCCGTCTGACCGACAGCGACGTGGTGCGTCATGCCATTGTCCAGCGCATCATCAAGGCATATGAGGTCGCAGAGGAGGACAAGCCCAAAGAACCCAAGGAGAAGTCCTATAAAAAACCAAAATATTACCGCTGAACATACAGAGAAAGAAGGGCTTGCCCATGTGGAAGCATCACCGCATCACCATAGACACCGAAACCCACGTCCCCAGCCTCAAGGAAAAATCCACCCTCCTGCGTCAGCTCATCCGTGGGACATTGGACGCAGAGGGCATCATCAGCCCCTGTGAAATCAATGTTCTGTTCACCGATGACGCAGGCATACAGGAAATCAACCGTGAACAGCGGGAGATTGACGCTGTAACAGACGTTTTGTCCTTTCCCATGCTGGACTTAGTGCCAGATGAAGTGCCAGACCCCCTCTGGGCAGAACCCGATACGGGCTTGATTTGTCTGGGCGATATGGTCTTAAATTTTGACCGCATGAAAGCACAGGCGGTGCAGTTTGGGCACAGCGTCCAGCGAGAATTGGCATATCTGGTGGTACATTCGGTCTTGCACCTCTTGGGCTATGACCACATGGACGAGGGCACAGGCAAGAAGCAAATGCGACAGAGAGAAGAAGCCATTTTAGAGGGCTTTGGGATTCTGCGAGAGAATCAGAAAGAAGGATAAGTATGGAAATTAAAAAATCGGGTATGATTACCCTTTGCGGTCGACCCAATGTGGGCAAATCGACCTTGACCAATGCCTTGGTGGGCGAAAAAATCGCCATTGTCTCGAATAAGCCCCAGACCACCCGCAACCGCATTTTGGCGGTGCTCAATCGGGACGACTGCCAGTATGTTTTTATGGATACCCCTGGTCTGCACAAACCCCGTTCCCGCTTGGGGGACTACATGGTCGATGTGGTCAAAAAGAGCGTTGCCGATGTGGACGCAGTCTTGATTTTGGTTGAACCCATTGCCAACATTGGTCTGCCTGAGCAGGAGCTCATCCAGCGGGTGAAGGATTTGGGCTTGCCCTGTTTCTTAATCATCAATAAAATTGACACCCTGCCCAAAGAAGAGCTTTTGGCGGTCATTGACCTCTACGCAAAAGCCCATGAGTTCCAAGCGATTGTGCCCATTTCTGCCAAGAAAAAAGAGGGCATTGAAGACCTTCTGGACATGCTCTCCCACTTTCTGCCCGCAGGCCCTCAGCTCTTTCCCGATGATATGATTACCGACCAGCCCGAGCGACAGGTCTGCGCCGAAATTGTGCGGGAAAAGCTCCTCCTGTTTTTGGACAAGGAAATCCCCCACGGCACGGCGATTGAAGTCACAAAATTTTCCGAGCGGGACAGTGGCATCATTGATTTGCATGTGACCATCTTCTGTGAGCGTTCCTCGCACAAGGGCATCATCATTGGCAAACAGGGTGCGATGCTCAAGAAAATTTCCACCCGTGCCAGAGAAGATGTGGAACGCTTCATGGGCACAAAGGTCTATCTGGAAACTTGGGTTAAGGTCAAGGAAAATTGGCGTGACAATGTGAATTTCATCCGCAACGTCGGCTACCGTGACGAATAAAGCCCCAATGCCTGCCATAAAACCACCGATACAACCCTTGTGAATCCCTCCACCACTTCGTGGTTCCCCTCCCTTTGACAAGGGAGGTCATGGGGGAAACAGTCGCAGACGGAGCACTTCCACCCGAAACCATTTCTGAAAAAGCGAGGAGTACCCATGTATATGCGTACGCAGGGGCTAGTCCTGCGGGAAACCCTGTACAAAGAAGCCGATAAAATTTTGACCGTCTTGACACCCGACATGGGCAAGTGTACCCTCAAAGCAACCGCCTGCCGTCGACGCAATAGCCCCATCATGGGGGCATCGGGTCTTCTGGTCTATTCCGAGATGCAAGTCCTCGAGCGGGGCGGTCGTCTGACGCTCAAAGAAGCCTCCCCCGTGGAGTCGTTTTTGGGTCTGCGGGAAGACATCACCCGCCTTGCACTGGCGTCTTATTTTGCGGAAGTCACAGCCTATGTGGCGGAAGAAGGCATGCCCCAAGCGGACTTGCTCTCTTTGATTTTGAATGCCCTCTATGCCCTTTCAAACCTGCCCAAAGACCTGCGTCTCATCAAAGGGGGCTTTGAATTTGCGCTCTTGTGCCAGAGTGGCTATCAGCCCCTGCTGGATAGCTGTGCGTCCTGTGGGGCGCTCTTGCCCCCAGAGGGGCATTTTGACATCCGAGAAGGGGTCTTGTACTGTCCCAGCTGTGCACAGGGGCGGGGCTGGGCACTGTCGCCCACTTGCCTACATACCCTGCGCTATTTGTCCCAAGCAGAGCGGAAACGTCTCTTTGCCTTTTCGCTGGCAGAGGAGGCACTGCAAGAAATTTCCGTGTTGACAGAAGCCTTTTTGCACGAGCAACTGGAGCGCGACTTCCCGACCTTGGACTATTACAAACGCTTGCAGTTGTCCTAGATTTTTGTCACGGCTTGCCGTGACGTGCCCATACATGTTTGAGAAAGGAAAAAACGATGTATGACCGACTTGTTTGAAAAATCCATGCGGACGCTGGAATTGCCCCGCATGTTACAACTTTTATCCGAACAGGCAGTGACCGATGAGGGCAAAGCCCGTGCCTTGGCACTGCGTCCCTCCGAGGAGCTGAGCGAAGTCTCCTATCGTCTGCAAGAGACCACTGCTGCCGCTGCCTGCATCAACACCCGTGGTACGCCCGCTTTTTCGGGGATTCATCCCGTGGGTGCTTCCCTGCAACGTGCCGACATGGGCGGGATTTTGAATACCCGTGAGCTCTTGCGCATTGCCAGTGTGCTCCGTGCCTCCCGCACCGCCAAGGAATACGGCGACAGTGACAGCGACAAAACCATCATTGACCATTTGTTCCGCTCGCTCCATGTCCACCGCTTTTTGGAAGAAAAAATCACCAATGCCATTGTCGGGGAAGACGAAATTGCCGACAGTGCCAGCAGTGAGCTTGCCACCATCCGTCGGCAGATGCGTGCCACGGCGGGCAAAGTGCGGGATATTCTCAATAAATTGCTCTCCTCCGCACAGGCAAAATACCTGCAAGAGAATCTTATCACCATGCGTTCTGGTCGCTATGTCGTGCCCGTCAAGTCCGAACACAAAAATGAAATTCAGGGGCTGGTGCATGATGTCTCAGGCTCTGGCTCGACGTTTTTTGTCGAACCCATCGGGGTTGTGAAGGTCAATAATGAACTGCGTGAACTCCAAGCGGCGGAAGAAAAAGAAATCCAACGCATTTTGGCAGAGCTGTCTGCCGATTCCGCCCACCAAAAAGAGGAGATTTTGGAAAATTACCAGCTTCTGATTTTCCTCGATGTGATTTTCGCAAAAGGTAAGCTCGCCATCCGCATGCAGGGCAGAGCACCCACGCTCTCCGAGAAAAAACTCGTGCTCCGTGACGCACGTCACCCCCTCTTAGACCGCAAAACCGCCGTGGTCAATGACCTCTTTCTGGGGGAGGACTTCGACACCTTGGTCATCACAGGCCCGAATACGGGCGGGAAAACCGTCACGCTGAAAACCTTGGGCTTGCTCACGCTCATGACCCAGTGCGGTTTGCATATCCCCGTGGAAGACGGAAGCTGTGTGGCGGTCTGTGGCAAGGTCTGGGCGGACATTGGGGACGAGCAATCCATCGCCCAATCTCTCTCGACTTTCTCCTCGCACATGACGAACATCGTCCACATGCTCCAATACACAGACGACCGCACTTTGATTTTGTTTGACGAACTGGGGGCGGGCACTGACCCCGTGGAGGGTGCCGCCCTAGCGATTGCCATCATCGAACGTGCCCGACAAATGGGCGCTCTGGTCGCCGCCACCACGCACTATGCCGAGCTGAAGGTCTATGCCATGACCACCGAGCGGGTACAAAATGCCTCCTGTGAGTTCAACGTGGAAACCCTCGCCCCGACCTACCGCCTCATGATAGGCATCCCTGGCAAATCCAATGCCTTTGCCATTTCCGAACGTCTGGGTCTGCCCCACGACATGATACAGACCGCTGCCGAACGCATTGACGCAGAGAAAATCCGTTTTGAAGATGTCTTGACCCGTTTGGAAGAACAACGTCAGCAGATGGAAAAGGAACAGCGGGAAGCCGCCCGTCTGCGTCGAGAAATCGAAACCGCCGCCCGTGAAGCCAAAGCATTTCAGGCACTGGTGGAGGAAGAAAAAGAACGGGTGCGTCAGGAGGCAGAAGAAGAAGCCCGCCGTATCATCGAAGAAGCCCGCCGTGTTTCGGACGAAGTTTTTCAGGAATTGAAAGACCTCAAAAAACGTCAAAAGGCGGGCGAAGATGCCAACGCAGAGAAGGCAAACCTGCGTGGGAAGCTGAACCGTGCCGAGGACAAATTGGGCAAGCGTCCTGAAAAGGAAGCCCCGCCCATGGTGCGTCCTGCCGTGGCAGGGGACACCGTGGAACTCTTGAAATTGGGCACACAGGCGAGCGTCCTCTCTGTGAACAAGGACGGCATTTTGCAGTTGCAAGCGGGCATTTTGCGTATCACCGCCAAGCAGGAAGAAGTCCGTGTCGTAGAGGGCGAGACCCAGAGCCAAAAGGAAGCCCAAAAGCACATCAGACGCACGGAGCACAAATTGCGTTCCCTCTCTGCCTCGAACGAAGTCGACTTGCGGGGCATGACCACGGACGAAGCCGAGGGTGTGGTGGAGCGTTTCTTAGACCAAGCCATGTTGGGCAATCTGAACGTGGTGACTATCATCCATGGCAAGGGCACAGGTGCTGTCCGTGCCACCGTCCACCGCATTTTGAAGAAAACCAAAGCGGTGAAAAGCTTCCGTCTGGGGCTGTATGGCGAGGGCGAACACGGTGTGACCATCGTAGAATTGAAATGAAACCGCCCCATGGGGGGGCAAAAAGAAAAAAATTTTCAGTTTCTTGTCTGTGCATGCCAAAAGAGGATTGACGTTTGCTCAGAAATTTGGTATTCTTAAAGGACAAAAAAAGGGAAAGAATCATTGGGAGGGACTATTATGTATATCAAGCAGGCTACTGTGAATAATCAGGTTGGTTTACACGCAAGACCCGCTACATTCTTCATTCA
>CAZSWQ010000041.1:0-13725 GCA_964611025.1 uncultured Ruminiclostridium sp. | reverse complement strand
CGAGCGGGTACAAAAACGACGCTTTTCCAAAGAAAAACAACAAGAAGAACGGCAAGCCCTCGCCACCAATCAAACCGTACAGCCTCAGGTGCGGGCACTGCGCTATGAAAACCCCAAAGCTGCCTTGGCAGAAGAAGGGGTCATTCGTTTGCTTTTGCTGGAAGCGACTTTCTTTCAGGAACTCGGCACATTGCAAGCCGAACAATTTTCTTCCCCCTTTTTGGGGAAGGTCTTCGCCCTGCTCACCCATGCACACGAGACGGGTCGGCATCTGTCCCTCGGGGCATTGGCAGAGGACGTATCGCCAGAGGAAATGGCACACCTTTCCCGTATTTTGAGCAAGCCCCAGTCTTTGGCAGAGGGCAAACAGGCAATGGCAGATTATCGAGACAGCATAAGGCGGGAACATATGGCACAGACAGGGGATTGTGACACCACGCTTCTCCTCGCTGCCCAACAAAACTACCAAAAGAAAAAAGCATGGGAGATGTAGAAGATGGCTGAAAAAAAAGGAAAAGAAGAAAAATTGCAAATGGAATTGATTGTCCGCAGCAATGAAGACAAGATGCAAATAGGCAAGATGGAGCTGTTGAAGCTCTTATCTGGTGTGCAGGGGACGGAAAAGCTTGCGGACTTAATCGAGCGTGGCAAGAAAAAAGGCAGTCTCTCCGCAGTCGAACTCATGGACGTCTTGGAGGAGCTTGATCTGGAATCCGAACAGATGGATAAGATTTACGATACACTGGAAAACTTGGGCATTGAAACCGTCGGGGAAGATTACCTGCCCGAAATCAACGAGGAAGGCGAACCTGCCATCACGGAATTGGAAGAAATTCCCGAGGAGGAAATCGTTGACCCCAATACGCTGGTGGATTCTTTTGGCATTGATGACCCTGTACGTATGTATCTGAAGGAAATTGGTAAGGTCAATCTCTTGACCTCTGAAGAAGAAGTGAAGCTCGCCCGTGCCATGGTCACAGGCGGTGAGGCAAAAGACAGTCTGGATGCCTATGAAATCGCCGTGGCAGCGGAAACGGGCGAAACACCCCCCAGCTTGGACGAAGACGAAGTGCAGGATTTGAAAAAACGCATCCGCCGTGGGGGGCTTGCCAAACAACGTCTGGCAGAAGCCAACTTGCGTCTGGTGGTTTCCATTGCCAAGCGTTATGTCGGGCGGGGCATGCTCTTTTTGGATTTGATTCAGGAGGGCAATTTGGGCTTGATTAAGGCAGTTGAGAAATTCGACTACACCAAGGGCTATAAATTCTCCACCTATGCGACATGGTGGATTCGCCAAGCAATCACCCGTGCCATTGCCGACCAAGCCCGTACCATTCGCATTCCCGTCCATATGGTCGAAACCATCAATAAAGTCATCCGTGTGTCCCGCCAGCTCTTGCAGGAATTGGGACACGACCCCTCCCCCGAAGAAATTTCCGAGGAAATGGGTATGCCGGTGGATAAGGTGCGGGAGATTTTGAAAATCGCCCAAGAGCCTGTCAGTTTGGAGACCCCCATTGGCGAAGAAGAAGATTCCCACTTGGGCGACTTCATTCCCGATGAGGACGCTTCCGAGCCTTCTGAAGCGGCTTCCTTTACCCTGCTCAAAGAGCAATTGGTGGATGTACTCAGCACCCTGACACCCCGTGAAGAACGTGTGCTCAAATTGCGTTTTGGCATTGAGGACGGCAGAACCCGCACGCTGGAAGAAGTGGGCAGAGAGTTCAATGTCACCCGTGAACGCATCCGTCAGATTGAGGCAAAAGCCTTGCGGAAATTGCGCCACCCCAGCCGTTCCAAAAAGCTCAAGGATTTCTTAAACTGAGCCGAGGAGACCATCCGAAGATAGAAACCGCCCGTGGTACGTTGTACCACGGGCGGATTTTTGCTTTAATTGTCGTTTTGGTGCGTGAGGAGATAATTTTGATAATTGCGGTTGGCTTCTTGGATGAAGTCGGGGTCGTCTTCCTTTTCGGGGGGGATGTATGCCTTGCCGTATTCACGCTGGCGGAGGTTGAAGCGGTTGACCGCACTGTGCAAGACCTCGGCATTTTCTTGGATGCTGGCAGAGGAAGCGGCGGTTTCTTCGGTGATGGCGACGTTGGCAGTGACCTCGTCCATGACCAGTTGCATATTTTCGTTGATGTCACGGATGGCGGTGCTCTGCTGGCGGGTGGCGACATGGATATCGTCCATCATGGTGGAGAACTGGGAGACCTTTTCCATGAGTTCCTGCATATCTTCGGCGGCCTGTTCTGCCAGTGTACTGCCCTCGTTGGACTTGTGGACGCTGTTTTGAATCATGGCAGTGGTCTGTTTGGAGGCTTCGGCACTCTTGGAAGCCAGATTGCGGACTTCGTCTGCGACGACGGCAAAACCCTTGCCCGCAGCCCCTGCACGGGCGGCTTCGACGGCGGCATTCAGTGCCAAAATATTGGTCTGGAAGGCGATATCTTCAATGACCTTATTGACTTTGGAAATTTCGGCGGAGGACTTGAGCAATTCGTGCATGGAGGCGAGCAGTTCGTTCATGTGCTCACGGCTTTCCTGAATGCTGGTTTTGACTTCCTGTGCATAGTCGTTGGCATCCAGAGAGCGTTTTTCGTTGGCATCTGCCAAATCGGATACGCCCAAAATGGAGCTGGACAGTTCTTCGATGGTAGCCGCCTGTTTGCTGGCACTTTCTGCCAAGGAAGTATTGACAGTGGAAATCTGCTGGCTGCCCGTGGCGACGGTGTTGGCAATTTGGAGCATATCGGAGTACATGGCATCGTTGGATTGCACCAGCTTATAGAGGTTTTTCCCCAATTCATCTTTTTCGGAATTGATGCCGACAAAGACGGTCATATCGCCCTCGGCGACACGGCGGACAACATTGGTATTGCTCTTGATGGTCTCGACCATCTTGGCAAAACTCGCCGCCATGATGTCCACTTCAAAGTGGCTGTTTTCATCGACGTTGGCGAGGAAGGCATCGGTGTCCACGGTCACATCGCCCACGGCAATTTTTTTAGTGGCCTCGGTCATGTGCTGGATGGGAATGCCGACTGCTTGGTTGATGGCACGCGCCAGAGCAACCGCCACGGCAATGCCGACCGCACCAATGATGGCTAAGACAATGAGGGAGATGTTGCGAATGGTGGTGGTCTGATTGTAGACATCGGTGGCTTGGTTTTCTTCATACTCTCCAACGGCAATCAGGCTATCGACTAGAGCATCAAATGTTTGGCTGTACTCGCCGTTGTAAAAAGCAACCGCAGCATAGGAGTCACCAGACTTGAGCATATTGCCCAGCTGTTCACGGGTTTGCTTGTACGCAGGAATCTTGCTGTCGACCTTGGCGAGCAAATCCTTTGCATCGGAATTTGCTTTTAATTTGGCATAGTTTGTCTCGATTGTTTTGGCATATTGCTCTACTTTTTGCAGATAGCCACTGCGTTCGTTTTCCGTAGATGCCATGATGCCACGGGAGAGATAATTGGCAACAATCTGTATGTCCTTGCGGACTTCTTCTTGCAACACCATGTTTTGATAGGATTTTTCATAAAACTCATCGGTTTTCTCGTTCATCACAACAATAATGACTAGGGAGAGGATGATGGACAGTAGCAGCATGGCAATGACTATCCCAAAGGAAAAGGTTAATTTTTGAGAAATTCTCATATTACGCAGACGTTCTGGCATGTGGTTTCCTCCGTTCCTGATATAGAATTTGCATAGCGTATTTTTCGATACATGTAGGCAGTATAGCACGTTTATCACACAAACTGCAACGGGTTTTTGCAAAATTCATGTAAAAACCCCCTTTCTATCCAAAAAAACCCTTCTTTTTTCTGGAAACATAAAACGCTCTACTATCTTATCTGAAGACGGTGAAGCCCGCACGCAAAATGTGAAAGGGGCGGTCTTTGGATAAAAACTTTACAGAGATTTAACACAAACTTGATTTTAGATTTAACCCTAGGGACATACAATGGTGGGCGGTATGAATGAACCGAGATATAGAAAGAAGAAAGGGATTAGTATGGATATTTTTTCCGCCATAACCTTCATTGGGGGCTTGGCATTTTTCCTCTACGGCATGAATGTCCTATCGAACGGACTGGAAAAGCTGGCGGGGAGCAAGTTGGAGAAATTTTTGAAGAAAATGACCTCCAGCCGACTGAAATGTCTGCTTCTGGGAACAGGCATCACCATGGCGATTCAGTCGTCTTCTGCCATGACGGTCATGTTGGTGGGTCTGGTCAATTCTGGTATCATGGAATTGGGACAGACCATCGGCATCATCATGGGTTCTAACATCGGCACAACGTTTACTGCTTGGATTTTGTCGCTGACGGGCATTGAAAGTGACGTTGTCTGGATGAAGCTTTTAAAGCCTGAAAATTTCTCTTTGGTCTTTGCCTTTGTGGGTGTCACCATGATGATGATGGCGAAAACCCGCAAGAAAAAAGACATAGGGAGCATCATGGTTGGCTTTGCCGTCCTGATGTACGGCATGAAGCTGATGAGCGTTGCCGTCAGCCCCTTGGCAGAAATGCCCGCATTTGCAAACCTGATGGTTGCCTTTGAAAATCCGCTTTTGGGTGTTCTGGTTGGTGCCTTGTTCACCGCCATGATTCAATCGTCTTCTGCTTCGGTGGGTGTCTTGCAGGTTTTGTCCATGACGGGCAATATCTCCTATGGCATGGGTATCCCCATCATCATGGGGCAGAACATTGGGACTTGTGTGACGGCGATTTTGTCCAGCCTTGGTGCGAACAAAAACGGCAAGCGTGTTGCGGTGGTGCATATTGCGTTTAACCTGATTGGTACGGGCATTTGTCTGGTTTTGTTGTTGCTGGCGAATGTGCTTTTGGATTTGCCCATTTTGCGTCAGGCAATGAATCCCTTTGAAGTCGCCATTGCACACAGTATTTTCAACTTGGTGACTACGATGATGCTCTTGCCCATGTCCAAATTGCTGGAACGCATTGCCTATCGCTTGGTCAAGGATGAGGGCGAAAAGAAAGAACAGATTCACATCGACGAAAACTTGTTTGCGACCCCCGCCGTTGCCATTTCGGAATGTATGAATTACACGGTAAATATGGCTTTTATCGCCTTTTCTTCGGTCATGCGTGCGGTGAAGCTGGTGGGCAATTACACCCAGCAGGGCAGTGATGAGGTCATGGAATGTGAAGACCAGTTGGACTTGTACGAGGACAAGCTCGGCAGTTATCTGGTGCGTATGTCCAGCCAAGACCTGTCGGAAGAAGACAGCCATCGCTCCTCGGAAATTCTGCGGAACATTGGGGATTTTGAACGCATCGGCGACCATGCCGTGAATATCATGGAATCCGCACAGGAAATGCAGGATAAGGGTGTGCATTTCTCGCCCGAAGGACAGCGGGAAGTGGATGTGCTCTCTGGGGCTTTGGAAGAAGTCTTGCAGTTGAGCGTCAATGCCTTTGCCACGGGTGACATTGCCATGGCACAGCAGGTCGAGCCTCTGGAACAAGTGGTGGATGAATTGGTCTTTGAGATTCGGAAAAACCATATCCAGCGTTTGCAGGCGGGGATTTGTACCATTGAATTGGGCTTCATTCTCTCCGACCTTCTGACCGACATGGAACGCATTTCCGACCACTGTTCTAATATTGCCACGACGGTGATAGAAAACGACAAGGGCAAGGTTGGCTTTGCGGGCTACACCCGTCATGCGAAGATGACAGAAAGCGAACATTTTGAAACAGATTTCAACAACTACAAAGTGAAGTACAGCTTGAAGAAGTGAGGGCATTGCCCCCCAGACGCCTACGGCGTCTGGGGGGCGGTTTCGTTTCCAACGAAACCGCCGTAAGGGGCGACCGCAGGTCGCCCCTTGGCAATGCCCCAGCCAGAAACCGCAGCCAAAATCATGCCACCTGATGTTTTCGCATAGGTTAAGAGGAATCTCAAAGGGGGTGGCATGATGTTTGTCTCTCGCTGGAGCGATGCCCTGTGGAATCCTTGGTTGCTCTGCTTGGTCTTTGCCGTGGGGCTGTACTACTCCATACGGACGGGCTTTTTTCAAATCTGGGGTCTGCCCCAATGGTGGGGAGAAACCTTGGGTGCGTCTTGCAGACGAAAACAAAAAACAGGCACGCAGGGGACACTGAACCAATTCCAGACGCTGGCAACTGCACTTGGCTCAACGGTCGGCACGAGCAGCATTGCGGGTGTTGCCACCGCCATTTACCTCGGTGGGGCGGGGGCAATTTTTTGGATGTGGATCTCTGCCCTCTTGGGCATGATGACCAGCTATGCCGAAAAAGTCCTCGCCATCCGCTACCGCTACACCCTCCCCTCAGGTGCAGTCGTCGGTGGGCCTGCGGAATACATCTTGCGGGGCTTGGGCTTCCCCAGTTTGGCAAAGCTCTTTTGTCTCGCCTGTGTCCTCGCCTCCTTCTGCGGCGGCAATCTCGTTCAGGCAAATTCCATCGCTTCAGGTGTCGCCATGGCATGGGACATTCCCCCACGCATCACAGGGCTGATTTTGGTGCTCCTCACCGCCTCGGTGCTCTGGGGTGGCATTGAACGCATTGGGCGGGTCTGTACCCTGCTTGTCCCCTTCATGGCAATTTGTTTTGTGCTGGGGGGCATTTGGGTCATGATTTGCCATGCCCAAGCCCTCCCCCAAGCCCTCACCGATATTCTAAAAGGGGCATTTACCCCCCAAGCCTCGGGGGCGGGCTTGCTCGCCTCCTACCCCGCCCTACGCTACGGGGTCTCCCGTGGGGTCTTCACCAACGAGGCGGGCATGGGTTCTTCCGCCATGGCACATGCCGTCTCCAACACACAAAGCCCCCACCAGCAGGGCTTATGGGGCATCTTAGAGGTCTATTTGGCGACCCTCGTCATTGCCAGCATTTCCGCCCTCGTGATTCTGACGGCGGGTATTTACCAAGCAGATGCCATGCAGGGTGTGGGTCTGCTCTCTGAAACTGCCCTTTTGGGTGTCCCGCTCGCCGTCCACTCCTTCGCCACCGTCATGGGTTCGGGCAGTGCCGTTTTCCTCTCCCTTTGCCTGAGTCTCTTTGCCTTTTCCTCCATTTTGGGCTGGAGCTATTACGGCGAACGCTGTCTCGGTGTCCTCTTGGGACACAAACGGGGCATCACGCTCTACCGTCTGGTGTTTTTATGGGTCTTATATCTCGGGAGCTGTGCCTCGGTCGACATGGTTTGGTGTTTGGCGGACATCAGCAACGGACTGATGACCTTGCCCAACGTCTGTGCCCTCTTTTTGCTCTCCCCAGAGGTCTTAGCCCTTTGGAAAAATACCCAAAAAAACAGAAAATTTTACTAAAATCGACCCCATTATATTGAAGATGCACAGAGAGCGTGCTATACTGAGCAAGGAGAGTGCCAATCTTGTGTTAGTGCATGAAAAAGAATGGAGTGAGTGTGTGAAAAAGTCTATGAAACAATCCACCATGATTAACATCATCAATGGGGTATCGTTTGTCATCTTATTGAGCATCGTCCTGTCCTTTGTGGTCTATGCTAGGATGAGTACAGGGGTACAAAAAGAACTGAATGACCGTTTTGAACTGGTGCAAAATGCCAACCGTTTTATGAATGCCTCCACCTTTTTGACCACCAAAGTCCGTGACTTCGCCGCCACGGGCGATATGCAATACCATGATGCCTATTGGGATGAAGTCAATGAACAAAAGAACCGTGAAATTGCACTGGAAGCCATCGAAGCCATTGGCATCACCGCAGAGGAACTAGCCCTCATCACAAAAATGGGCGAAATTTCCAACACTCTCGTCCCCGTTGAAAAAACTTCCATGGAAGCCATTCATGCAGGCGACCAAGTGACCTCCTTGGCTATTGTCTACGGCACGGACTACTGCACGGAAATTGCAAAAATTGCCGATTTGAAAACCCAATTCCTCAGCGACATTGACCAGCGTACCAAAGCAGAAACCCAAGGACAGTTGGCGATTTGTGCCGTACTGAAATACATCACCCTCGCCTGTGTCCTCGCCGTCATTGCCCTGCAAGTCGGGGTCGGGCTTTTCCTCCGCCGTCAAATCCTCCGCCCCATCATCAGCGTACAAAACGAAATGCAGGAGATTGCCGAGGGCAATTTGCACGGTACATCCAAGCTAGAAGCCAACCGCTCGGAAATTGGCATGCTCGTGGGTGCGATGGCAAAAACCCGTGCGGACGTCAAAGGTTATATCACGAGCCTATCCGATTACTTAGAACGCATGGCAAAACGAGACTTCTCTTTCTCTGTGGACATGGTCTGCAAGGGCGATTTCTTCCCCATGCAACAATCCCTTACCCTGATTCTCTCCTCCCTGCGTAAAACCTTAGATGGCATCCAGACCGCTTCCGATTTGATGGTCATGGGGACAAGCCAAGTCGCCACGGCATCCCAGCGTGTTGCCCAAGGTGCAAGCGAGCAGAGCGATGCCGTCGAAGCCCTCTCTGCCAGCCTGCACAATGTGGTGCAAGAGGTCGCAAATACAGAGGAAAACGTGCATCTGTCCATCGAAAAAACCTCCGCCGCCAGCCAGCTCTTACAGGAGAGCCAAAAGCAAATGACGGAAACCATGCAGGCGATGGCACAAATCAGCCAGCGTTCTGACCAGATTTCAGGCATCATCAAGACCATTGATGACATTGCCTTCCAAACCAATATCCTAGCACTGAATGCCGCCGTCGAAGCTGCCCGTGCGGGTACGGCAGGTAAGGGCTTTGCCGTTGTTGCCGACGAGGTACGCAACCTCGCCGCCAAGAGTGCCGAAGCCGCCAAAAATACCGCCGTTTTGATTGAAGAAACCTTGCAGGCGGTCAATATGGGCAACCGCATGACGCAGGACACCAACCGCACCATGCAGGAAGTCTCCCAGCGTGCTGAGGAATCCACCCGTTACCTTGCAAAAATTGCCGACGCTGCCAAGGCACAAAGTGCCTCCGTTTTGGGCATAGAGCAAAACGTCGTGCAGATTTCAGATGTCATCAACAGCAACTCTGCCAACGCAGAACAAACCGCCGCCGCTTGCCAAGAACTCACAGGACAAGCAGAGGTCTTGCGTCGGAGCATTGCCATGTTCCGTCTCTGAGAAGAAGCAGAAAAAGGACGACGTGCGTCGTCCTTTTTCTGCTTCTTCTGCGTCCACAGGAGAAAGACAAATGTTTGTCGCATTGGGAAATATTTCTTGCCAATTCTCCGAAAATACGGTACTATATGGGTAATTGACGACAGAAAGAAATGCTCCAAGTGCTTTGCCTTGGGGAAAGAATGGAATGAGACTATGTATCAAAACGTGTTAGAACATGCACAACGCCTCGGTCGCATCGCCTTTGCAAAACATCATAATTTTATCATCGAAGATATTTCCGACGCATGTCTTGCGTATTTGGCATATACACGGCAGGAATTGCAAGAAAAATTCCATGGTGATTTTCTGGAACTCGTACCCACACAGGAACGGGTGGCTTTGTTGACCGATTATTTTCAGCAGAGCAAACAGACCGATAGTTACACGATGGAAGTCCGTATCGAAACAGCAGAACATACCTTTCGTTCTTGGCTTTTGGTGGGCGATTGCACCTCAGGCGATGGCTATGCCCACAGTGCCGTGGTCTATGACATCACAGACCACCTCCGTGAGCAAGAACGTCATTTGATTCAAGAATCCATTTTCAATAACATTCACATCATTCACGAGGATATTTTTTGGTGCTTGAATGTCAAAAAAAGGCAAATCCATTTCCTCTCCAAGCATTTGGATGATTTTGACCTAGAAGAAATCATGGACAATTTCCCCCACTGTCTTTTGGAAAAAGGCGTCTTGAGCCAAGAGGACTACAACCAATTTTTCAAGAGCATCGGCAACATCTATGCGGGAAAATTGGAAAACACCGAAATGCGTTTGAAAACCAAAGATGATGTGGTACACTGGTACGAAAATGTCTATCAGCTCATACACAATCAGAAAGACGAGTACATTTTGGGGCGACTTTTGAACATTGACGACAAAAAGCATCTGGAAATCAAAGCACAAAAAGACCCCCTGACATCCTGTCTGAACAAAACCGCCACCAAAACCATGATAGATACCATCTTGCAACACAGCAATGAGCAAGACCGCCATGTGCTCATGATGATAGATGTTGACAATTTTAAGCAGGTCAATGACAACATGGGGCATGCCTTCGGAGATGAAGTGCTCTCCCATGTGGGCGAAAAATTGCACCGTGCGGTGCGGGCAGATGACATTGTGGGGCGAATCGGGGGCGATGAATTTGTCGTGTTCTTCCGCAACATGCACAACCCCATGGCGGTACAGGCAAAAGCCGAACAGGTTGCCTCTGTCTTCCGTATGGATTTCCCTGGGAAAGAAAGTGGTTATCACATCTCAGGGAGTGTGGGTGTTTCCTTTGCCTTCGACCACGGCAAGACCTATCAAGAACTCTATGAAAAAGCCGACAAAGCCATGTACCATGCCAAAAAAAGCGGAAAAAATCAATATTGCATCTACAGCAAGGCGTTGGAACAAGAGACAACTGAAGTCCATCCCGTCACCGATTTTGAACACAAAAGCCGTTTTGTGCTCAACGGTGTGGAAAATAATTTCTTCCTGCAAATTTTCCAAATGATGTGCTATACCAAGGATTTGTCCGTCACCATTCAAGCAGTCATGGAGATGATAGGGCGACGCTTTCATGTCTCACGCATTTATATCTTCGAGAGCAATGCAGAACAGAACCTCTATTACAACACCTACGAATGGTGCAGCGAAGATGTCGAGCCAGAAATCCAAAACTTGCAGGGCATTCCTGTAGATGTCTTTGGCTATGTGCTCGACCACTTGGGGGAAGATAACCTCTATGTCTGCAACGATGTGACGGAAATTGAAGACGAGGGACGCAACGTCTTGGAAGCTCAGGGCATTTTGGCAGTCTTGCACCATTACGTCATGAAAGACCAGAAACCTGTGCTCATGGTGGGCTTTGATGAATGTCATTATAACCGCCGTTGGACGCTGGAAGAAGGACAAACCCTCTTGTTTTTCTCCTATCTTCGGAACAATACCCTGATGGCGGACACGACCAAGGCGAAAAGCGATGTGGCGATTTTGTGGGAATACCACCAGCTGAAGGAAAATGCCGATTTGGATAACCTGACCAAGCTCCCCCGTCAGCAGAAGTTTTACGAACTGACCGAAGCCATATTGCGGGAGCACTCGGAGGAAGCAAAACGCTTTTATATGGCGAGAATTAACCTTGCAGATTACCAGTCCATTGCGGGCTATTACGGCGAGGAGGAGAGCAACCGCCTGATAGAACAAATCGCAAAAGCCCTGCGCCAGCTCTCCGTAGGGCATCTGTGCATCAATGGGCGCATGGATGTATCGAGTTTTGCGATTATGGCGGAATTGCGTGGCTCACTTCAGGAAAAAATTGACGAACTGGAAGCCTCCATGCAGTATTTTGTCCAGCATTTCCGCTCGGATTACCGTGTGGAATTTTATATGGGCATCTATGACATTACAGACAAGCGCACCCGCCCGAGCGTGATTTATAACCGCTGTTCCCTTGCCGCCAAACGCTGTGAGACCATGCACAGCCAACACCAGCGTCATGTCATCTATACCCCCGCCCTGCAAAAAGATGCCATTGCGGAAAAATTGGTGCTGACCAATTTTGAAACGGCACTCTTGGAAAAGCAGTTTAAGGTCTTATACCAACCCAAGGTGGACTTGAAAACGGGCAAGGTCGTGGCGGCAGAAGCGTTGGTGCGTTGGTTTCACCCCTTACAGGGCTTCATTTCACCAGACATTTTCATTCCCATCTGCGAGCGCACGGGGCTGATTACCCGTTTGGATTATTATATTTGGAATGAGGTCTGTGGATTTTTAGCAGAGCAGAAACACAATGGGGCAGTGGCTGTGCCCATTTCGGTCAATGTCTCCCGTGTGGACTTGTTCAACCGCAATATTGTGGAGTGCTTTGCCCAACTGCTCAAGCAGTATGATATCCCAGCGGACTTATTGCATATTGAAATGACAGAAAGTGCCTATACGGACAACCATGACGTCATTGTCGAGGCGGTCAATGGGATACGCGCCTTGGGGATTTTGGTGGAGATGGACGACTTCGGTACGGGTTACTCCTCTTTGAATATTTTCAATGATTTGCCGATTGATATTTTGAAATTGGACATGTCTTTTTTGGCGAATGTGGAACACGACGGCAAAAAACAGCGTATGATTGATTTCATTTTGCGTTTGGCGGGTGGTTTTTTCATTCCCGTGGTCGCAGAGGGCATTGAGACCGAAACACAAGTAGCATTTCTTCAGACGATGGGCTGTAGTATGGGGCAGGGCTATTATTATTCCCGCCCCCTGCCCTGTGAGGAATACCAAAACTATCTCAATGCACATATTTGATGGGGTGCGAGCGGGAGAAGCCTGTCCCTGTGTCCCACAGCACAGTAGAATCGCAAACAGAAAGGGTTACAAGATGCGTGTGTTAATTTTCAGCGTGACGGCAGGGTATGGACATATTTCCACCGCCCGTGCCATTGCCGACGAGTGTACTGCTCGAGGCGATACCGTCCTTTTGGAGGATTTGTACCAGAGAATCAGCAAAATTTCCTATGAGCTCATCGACAGCGGGTATCTTTTTGCGGTGAAGCACCTGCAAAAGAGCTATGAGCAGACCTATCGGCATTTGGAGCAGAGCCACCGCCTGCGCCGTATGGCACGCATCTTGACCTCTAATATGGTTTTGGCACGGCGTATTTTGGCATTCATCTCCGCCTATGAGCCAGATTATATTGTGACCACGCATCCCTTTGCGGGGCTGGTCATGCACAAGCTCAAGCGAAAAAACCTCTTGCAGGTGCCCTGTCTGGGTGTGGTGACGGATTATTGCATCCACCCAGGCTGGGAGGATTGCCAGTACCTCGAGCGGGTAGTGACCGCCAGTGCCTGTCTGGATTTCATCGCCAGAGAAAAGGGCATGGCAAAGACGCAAATTGCCCCCTTGGGTATCCCGACACGGGCGGTGTTTCGCCAGCGGACACCCCAGACGGTGGCACGGGAACAGTTGGGGCTTTTGCCCGATACACCCACGGTTTTGATGATGGGCGGGAGCATGGGGCACGGGGATATGTGCGCCATGGTCTCGGAGATTTTGCGTTTGGATTTGGGTTTGCAGTTGCTGTGCATCTGCGGGCGCAATGAGAAATTGTTCCAGCAACTGTCTCAGATGGTCACGGGGGGGCAGTTGTCCGTGCAGGGCTTTGTGGATAACGTGGATGTGTACATGGACGCTGCGGATTGCATCGTGACCAAACCAGGGGGCTTGACCGTGACGGAAGCCCTCTGCAAACAACTCCCCATGATTTTGGTGAATCCGATTCCAGGGCAGGAGGAGCGCAACGCAGAATTTTTGCTGAACAACGGCGCCGCCTTGCAGGTGACGGAGAGCTTTTCCATCGGGGAAGCGGTGTATTATTTGTTTGCCCAAGCGGGGCGACTGTCTGTGATGGAGCAGTCGCTCGCCCTACTCGCCAAGCCCCACGCTGCGGAGCAGATTTGCGACATGGCAGAGACCCTGTGTGCCGAGAACCCGCCTGACTAAGGTAACGGCAAGCCGTGACCCTACGGGCTGTGTGATGATATGGTGTTTGTAGTGACATGGCTTGCCACGTTCGCCCTTCCCCCGATGCGGTGC